>JADGGZ010000058.1 GCA_019689675.1 Rhodospirillales bacterium
GTTCCGGGCACCGCGGTGTCGGCACAAAGATGCGGGCTCCTGCCGATCAACCAGTTCGGCATCACCTATCATGGCGCGATCGCCTACCACGACTACGACGGCCCGGGCCTCCGGCCGGAGGAGCAGCGGAAGTTCGTCGCCGACCTCGGCGACAAGCGGATGATGTTCCTCCGCAATCACGGGACGCTGACGCACGGGCGTTCGATCGCCGAGGCGTTCACGCTCATGCACTATCTCGAGCGGAGCTGCGAAATTCAGATCGCGGCGCAGGCCGGCGGTGGCGCGCTGGCGCTGCCGACCGATGACGTCATCGCGCGCACCGTCGCGACCGCGCAGGGAGTCGGCGACCGAAGCTTCGGCGAGATCGGCTTCGCGGCACTCCTCCGCCGCCTCGACCGCGAGGATCCTTCCTATCGCGATTGAGCGCCGAAGCGGCGACGACGTACGAGGTCGCGTGCGGCACGGCGCCGCACGATTGCGGCGCGGTTGACGGCGCACGGGCTCGCCAATAGGTTCCGGCGCGGGACACGCCCCCCCAACGGGGCGCATTCGCTCTGGAAGGAGCCCGCACATGCAGAAGCCGGCCCGTCGGCCGAACTCCCCCCATTTTTCGTCTGGACCCTGCGCCAAGCGCCCCGAGTGGCGCCTTTCCGCGCTCGAGAACGCGCTCGTCGGTCGCTCGCACCGCTCGAAGGAAGGGAAGGCGCGGCTCGAGGAGCTGCTCGAGCGCTCGCGCCGACTCCTCGGCCTTCCCGCCGAGTGGCGCATCGCGATCGTGCCCGCGTCCGATACCGGCGCCGTCGAGATGGCGCTCTGGAACCTCCTCGGCGCGCGCGGCGTCGATCTCCTCGCCTGGGAAAGCTTCGGTGAGGGCTGGGTCACCGACGTCACCAAGCAGCTGAAGCTCGAGGACGCGCGCGTGCTGCGCGCGCCCTACGGCAAGCTCCCCGACCTCCGCGAAGTCGACTTCGCGCGCGACGTCGTCTTCACGTGGAACGGCACGACCTCGGGCGTGCGCGTGCCGAACGGCGACTGGATCGCCGACGACCGGCAAGGGCTCACGATCTGCGATGCGACCTCGGCGGTCTACGCGATGGACCTGCCGTGGCAGAAGCTCGACGCCGTCACCTGGTCCTGGCAGAAGGTGCTGGGCGGCGAGGCGGCGCACGGCATGCTCGTGCTCTCGCCGCGCGCGGTCGAGCGGCTCGAATCCTACACGCCGCCCTGGCCGCTGCCGAAGATCTTCCGCCTTCTCTCGAAGGGAAAGCTCAACGAGGGGATCTTCAAGGGCGAGACGATCAACACGCCCTCGATGCTCTGCGTCGAGGATCAGATCGACGCGCTGAAATGGGCCGAGCGGATTGGCGGCCTGCCGGCGCTCATCCGCCGCTCGGAAGCGAACCTCGCCGCCGTCTCGGCCTGGGTCGAGCGCACGCCGTGGGTCTCGTTCCTCGCCGAGGATCCGGCGACGCGCTCCTGCACGAGCATCTGTCTCTCGTGCGAGAAGCCGAAGGAGATCGCGGCGCTCCTCGCCGAAGAGGGCGTCGCCTACGACATTGGCGCCCACCGCGACGCGCCGCCAGGCCTGCGCGTCTGGGGCGGCTCCACCGTCGAGACGTCAGACATCGAAGCCCTCCTCCCCTGGCTCGACTGGGCGCACGAGGAGGTGAAGTGAAAGCCATGCCGAAAGTCCTCATCGCCGACAAGCTGAGCCCCCGCGCGGTCGAGATCTTCGCCGAGCGCGGCGTCGAGACCGACGTCCGCACCGGCCTTTCCAAGGAGGAGCTCGCCGAGATCATCGGCCGGTACGACGGGCTCGCCGTCCGCTCCGCCACCAAGGTGACGAAGCAGCTCCTCGAGCGGGCGAGAAACCTCAAGGTGATCGGCCGCGCCGGAATCGGAGTCGACAACATCGACGTCGCCGCAGCGACGCAGCGCGGCATCGTCGTGATGAACACGCCCTACGGCAACTCGATCACGACGGCCGAGCACGCGATCGCGCTCATGTTCGCGCTGGCGCGGCAGATCCCGGCGGCCGACCGCTCGACGCAGGCCGGCAAGTGGGAGAAGAACCGCTTCATGGGCGTCGAGCTCACCGGAAAGACGCTCGGCATCATCGGCTGCGGCAATATCGGCTCGATCGTCGCCGAGCGCGGCATCGGCCTCAAGATGAAGGTGATCGCCTACGACCCGTTCCTGTCGCCCGAGCGCGCGGTCGAGCTCGGCGTCGAGAAGGTCGACCTCGACCAGCTCTTCCAGCGCGCCGACTTCATCACGCTGCACACGCCCTTGACCGATTCCACGCGCAACATGATCGACGCGGCGGCGATCGCGAAGATGAAGAAGGGCGTGCGCATCATCAACTGCGCGCGCGGCGGGCTCATCGTCGAGGAAGACCTCAAGGCCGCGCTCGACTCGGGCCACGTCGCGGGCGCCGCGCTAGACGTTTTTGTCGAGGAGCCGCCGAAGAACTGCAGCCTCTTCGGCCGCGAGGACGTGGTCGCGACGCCGCATCTCGGCGCCGCGACGACGGAGGCGCAGGAGAACGTCGCCATCCAGATCGCCGAGCAGATGGCGGACTTCCTCGTCTCGGGCGCGGTGGTCAACGCGCTCAACATGCCTTCGCTCACCGCCGAGGAGGCGGCGCGGCTCAAGCCCTACATGACGCTGGCGCAGCAGCTCGGCTCGTTCGCGGGCCAGCTCACGCGCTCGTTCCCGCGCGAAATCTCGATCGAGTACGAAGGCCACGCGGCCGAGCTCAACATCAAGCCGCTGACGGCGACGGTGCTGACGGCGCTTCTCGCGCCGCAGCTCGACAGCGTCAACATGGTGAACGCGCCGGTGATCTGCCGCGAGCGCGACATACGGGTCTCGGAGACGCTCAGGACCGAGCCGACCGACTACCAAACCGTGCTGCGCGTCACCGTCACGACCGCGAACGCGACGCGCACGGTCGCCGGCACGCTCTTCGGCGGCTCGAAGCCGCGCGTCATCGAGGTCGAGGGGATCGGCATGGAGGCCGAGCTCGGCCCCCACATGCTCCTCATCCGCAACAACGACAAGCCGGGCTTCGTCGGCAATCTCGGCCGCACGCTCGGCGAGGCCGGGATCAACATCGCGACCTTCCATCTCGGCCGCGACGCGCCGGGCGGGAACGCGCTCGTCCTCGCCCAGGTCGATCAGCCGATTGACGATGCCGTCCTCGCGCAGGTCTGCGCGCTGCCGAACGTGCGCCAGGCGCGGGTGCTGCGCTTCTGAAGCTTGGGCGACGTGCCCTCTCCCGATCGCGGGAGAGGGCGCCGTCACGCGCCGAAGAAGGCGTCGTGAAGCTCCGGGCTCGCGGCGAGGGCGGCGGCGTCGCCCTCGGCGATGACGCGGCCGAGGCGGAGGAGGACGGCGCGCGAAGCCACGCGCGCGGCGCGGGCGACGTTCTGCTCCGCGAGCAGCACCGCAGTGCCGCCCTCGGCGATCGTCGCGATTCGCGCGAAAAGCTCCGCGGCGAGTTTCGGCGCGAGACCGAGCGAGGGCTCGTCGAGGAGGAGGAGCTTCGGCCGCGTCATGAGCGCGCGGCCGATCGCGAGCATCTGCTGCTGTCCGCCCGAGAGCTGCCAGGCCGCGGTCTCCTCGCGCGCGGCGAGATCGGGGAAGAGCTCGTACACCTCGGCGAGGAGGCGTCGCCGCGCGGCCGCGCCCTCGCGCGCGGCGACTTCGAGATTGTCGCGCACGCTCATGCCGGGGAAGACGCGCCGTCCCTCCGGGACGTAGCCGATGCCGAGCCGCGCGCGCCGCTCGGGCGGAAGCCGCGTCACGTCCTCGCCGTCGATGCGGATCGTGCCGGAGCGAACGGGCGCGAGGCCGACGAGGGCGCGCAGCAGCGTCGTCTTACCGGCGCCGTTCGCGCCGAGAAGCGCCAGCGCCTCGCCGCGCCCGAGCGAAAGCGAGACCTCGTCGAGGGCGAGAAACGCGCCCTCGCCGACCGAGAGCCGCTCGACGGACAGGAGCGTCATGCGGCCTCGCCGAGATAGGCCGCGATCACGGCCGGCGCGCGCCTCACCTCGGCGGGCGTGCCGAGCGCGATGAGCCGCCCCTCGTCGAGGCAGGCGACACGGTGGGCGAGGCCCAAGAGGAACGGCATGTCGTGCTCGACGACGAGAAGGCCGAGCCCTTGGCCGGCGAGACGGCGCAGAAGGTTTCCGAGCGCTTCCCGCTCGCCGGCGGTGAGGCCGGAGGCGGGCTCGTCGAGAAGGAGGAGCCGCGGCTGCAGCGCGAGGGCGCGGGCGAGCTCGACGCGGCGGCGGAGCCCGAAGGGAAGCCGTCCGACCTTCTCGGCGGCGGCTTCGGCGCCGATCCCGACCTCGGCGAGGAAATGCATCGCCTCGGGCCGCGCCGCCACAAGCTCCTTGCCGCGCGCGAGCGAAACCGCGTCGAGCGCGCTCATCTCCTCGACGAGCGCCGGCGTCTGGAAGGTGCGGCCGACGCCGCTTCGCGCGATCGCGTGCGGCGGCATCGCGTCGATGCGCGCGCCGGCGAGGCGGATCGCGCCGCGGTCCGGCGTCTCGAAGCCGCTGACGAGGTTGAGGAGCGTCGTCTTGCCGGAGCCGTTGGGGCCGATGAGGCCGAGGATTTCGCCCGGTCGGAGCGAGAGCGCGACGCCGTCGAGCGCACGCACGCCCCCGAAGCTCTTGGCGAGGCCGTCGATCGCGAGGAGCGGCCCCTCGTCGGCGCGCGGCCTCCGTGGGGCGGGCGGTGCCTGCGGCTTCGGCGCCGGCGCGGCCCGCCGCGGCAGAGCCCGCGCGAGCGCGCCCGCGATGCCGGAAGGCGCGAGCACGATCGCGGCGAGGAGTGCAGCGCCGTAGGCGACGTTCCGGTAGAGGTCGAGGAAGCGGAACCACTCCGGAAGATGGACGAGGAGGAGGGCGCCGAGCGGCGCGCCCAGCACGTGCTTGGCGCCGCCGATCACGCTCATGGCGAGGCAGGCGACCATCACCGGAAAGCCGAGCGCCTCGGGCGAGACGACGCGCAGCGTGTGGACGTAGAGGGCGCCGCCGGCGCCGGCGCAGGCAGCGCTCGCGAGGAAGGCGGCAAGGCGCATCCTTCCCTCGTCGAGGCCGATCGCGGCGGCGGCGAGCGGACGCGCGCGGAGGAGCGCGAAGGCCCGGCTCCAGCGGCCGCGCAGCGCAAGGTGCGAAGCGAGCATCACCGCGAGGACGAGACCCCAGACGAGCGCGAGCATCGGCCAGCCGCGCGGCACCGGGACGCCGGCGAAGACGACTCCCGGAACTCCCGCAAGGCCGTTGGCGCCGCCGGTGAGCTCCGTCCAGTTGACAGCGGCGAGGAGGACCACCTGCGCGATGCCGAGCGTCGCGAGCGCGAAATAGTGGGAGCGCAGGCGCAGCACCGGCGCCGCGACGAGCGCGGCGAGGGCGACGGGGACGAGGATCGAGGCGGGGAAGGTCGCAAGGAAGCCCCAGCCCCATCGCGTCGCGAGGAGCGCCGTCGCGTAGGCGCCGAGGCCGAAGAACGCGCCCTGCGCGAGGCTGAGCGCGCCGGCATGGCCGAAGACGAGCTGATAGCCCAGCACCGGCAGGGCGTAGCAGCCGGCGACGGTGAGAAGGCGCAGCTCGTAAGGCCCGAGCTCGAGGCTCATGCGCGGGCCTGCGCCGCCTCGCCGAAGATTCCCTGCGGGCGGAAGAAGAGGATCGCCAGCACCGCGGCGTAGAGGAGCGCGGTCGCGACGCTGTAGGAGAGCGCGGAGGAGACGCCGACCTCGAAGAGCGCGACGAGGAGCGCGCCGACGACGGCGCCGGGCACCGAGCCCCAGCCGCCGATCGTCACCGCGATATAGGCCTTGAGGATGTAGTTGGTGCCCTCGGTCGGGGTCACGAACCATTCGTTCGCGAGAAGGAGTCCCGCAGCGCCTGCGAGCCCCGTCCCGAGCGCGAAGGTGCCGGCGATGAGAGGCGCCGCGGCGATCCCGAGCGCGCGCGCCATCTCACGATCCTGCGCCACGGCGCGCAGGCGCCGGCCGAGCTGCGTCTTCGCGAAGAGGAGGTGCTGGAGGAGGATGAGGAGCGAAGCGAGCGCGACGATGGCGAGGCGCTGATAGGGGAGATGGATGCCGGCGAGCTCGATGGCGCCGGCGCCGACGAGCGCGGGCGCGGCGCGCGGCTCGGCGCCGAAGATCGCGTTGGCGCTGCCCTCGAGCATGACGCCGAGCGCGATCGTGCTGATGAAGACGGCGACCGGCGGCCGCCCGATCAGCGGGAAATAGGCGAGGAGCGACAGGAGCGCGCCGAGCGCCGCCATGAGCACCGCCACGACCGGCAGAAGCGCGATGCCGGGAAGCGGCAGCACCGCGGCGAGCGCGATCGCGACGTAGCCCCCAGCCATCACCATGTCGCCTTGCGCGAAGTTGACCGCGCTCGTCGCATTGAGCACGAGCACGAAGCCGAGCGCGATCAGCGCGTAGGCGGCGCCGAGCGCGAGCGCGTTGAGAAGGAGCTGAAGGAGAAGCGTCGTCAAACGCCGGCTCGCGGGAGAGACGCGACGCCGAAGCGCCGCGAGGGCGACGGCAGCGGCGCGCGGCGCCTTCTTCCGCGTGCCTTCGCTCTCCTCTCCCGCGAGAAGGAGAGGGTCGCGCTCACAGCACCCCGTCGATGTTGTCGTAGCGCTTCACGATCTGCGGCACGCGGCTCGTGCCGTCGTAGCAGAGGATGACGGCGGAATGCGCCATGTTGCCGCGCCCGTCGGACTTGTAGGTCATCGCGAGCCCCTCGTAGCGGGCGGACGAGAGGGCGCGGGCGAGCGCTTCGGGCGTGCGCGCGCCGGCGGCGGCCTCGCGCAGCACCATCATCGTGCCGTCGTACTGCGCGAGCGCGTAGGCGTCGGGCTCGCTTTGGAACTCCTTCCGGTATTCCTCGATCCAGGCCTCGAGCGCCGCGCTGCCGCCCGAGATCGGCGAGGCGGCGCTTTCGGCGCAGATCCCGGCGAGCTCGCGCGGCTCGAGGAGCGCCGCCGTCGAAGGCTGGTGGATCGCCGACCCGGCGACGATGGGGATGCCGAGCCCCATCGAGGCGGCCTGACGGATGAGAAGCGCGGTCGAGGGCGCATGGAGCTGGAGCGCCAGCACGTCCGCGCCGGAGGCGGACACCTTCGCGAGCACGGGGAGAAGGTCCTTGACGTCGACGCCGATGCCTTCCTCGAAGACGGGCGGCGCGCCGAGCTTCCGGAACATCGCGTCGAGATGCTCGCGCCCGCTCTGCCCGTAGGCGGTCGTCTGGTAGACGATCGCCGGGCGCCGCTTGCCGAGCTCCTCAATGACGTAGCGCGCCTGAGCGGTCTTCACCACCGCGTCGCCGGGGAAAAAGCGGAACACCCACGGATTGCCCATCTCGGTGATCTTCGCCGTGCCGGAGACCGTGACGAGCGGCACCTTCGCCTCGGCGGCGAGCGGCATCATCGCGAGCATCTGCGTGCCGAGCATCGAGGCGACGACGGCGAGCGGCCGCGAGCCGAGCGCCTTCTCGAAGGCGTTCACCGCGATCTCCGGCGAGACGCCGGTGTCGGCGACCTCGAAGCGGGGCGTGATCCCGGGCGGCGGGTTGCGGAGCGCGAGCAGCGCGCCGTTGCGCTGACTCTGGCCTTCGAGGGACAGAAAGCCCGTCAACGGCACGAGGACCGGGATCGAAACGTCCTGCGCCCGCACCGCCGTCGAGAAGAGCACGAGAAGGCAGGCGAGGACGAGTCGTTGCACCCTTGCTCTCTCTTTCTTCCGGCGCGCGATTGAAGCATAGATGGAGCGCATGACAAAGCTGCCGGTCCGTGTCGCCGCGGTGGCGGCGTGGCTCGCGGGCCTCGCGCTTCTCGTCTGGCTCCTCTCCCGCGTCGATCTCGAAGCGGTCTTCGCGGGGGTCGAGAAGATCGGCGTCTGGGGCATCGTTCTCATCATCGCGTTTCACTGGGCGCCGCTCTCGCTCGACGCGATCGGCTGGCGCGCTCTCTTCGCGCCGCCGCCGTCCCGGCGCAAGCTCGTCTGGGCGCGCTGGATCGGCGAGGCCGGCAACTCCCTGCTTCCGGGGCAGGCGGGCGAGGTTCTGCGCGTGCGCGCCGCGGTGCTCGTCGGCGCCTCCGGCACTGCCGCGACGTCGGCGACCGTCGTCGACGTGACGATCGGCGTGATGGCGCAGATCGTCTTCAGCCTCCTCGGCTTCGCCCTTTTCGCGCAACGCGTCTGGGTCGCAGACGCGCTCCTATGGCTCGCCGCCGGAATCGCCGCGCTCATCGCCGGAATCGCCGTCTTCGTCAAGCTGCAGCACCGCGGCATCTTCGGCGCCCTCGCGCCGCTCGTCTCGCGCTGGGTCGCGGGCGCCGCGACGCTTGCCGGCAGCATCGACCAGGGCGTGCGCGCGCTCTGGCAGCGGCCGGGCGCGATCCTGCGCGCCGCGTTCTGGCGCCTTTCGAGCTTTCTGGTCGGCGCGGGCGAAGTCTGGCTCATCTTCCATTTTCTCGGAGTCGAGGCGAGCTTCGCCGACGCGATCGCGCTCGAGGGGCTCGGCCAGGCGGCGCGCGCCGCCGCCTTCCTCATCCCGTCCGGCATCGGCGTTCAGGAGAGCGCGCTCGTGTTTCTCTCGACGGCGCTCGGCATTCCGGCGGAAAGCGCGGTCGCGATGGCGCTCGTCAAGCGGGCGCGCGAGCTGGCGCTCGGCGTGCCGGGGCTCGTCACCTGGCAGGCAATGGAGCTGCGCCGCCGCCGGGCAATGTCGCGGCCGGTGGCGCGCCCCGCCGACTGATCAGCCGCGCGTCGGGCGCAGCCGCAGGAAGTCGAAGTCGCAGCCCTGGTCGGCCTGCAAAACCTCGTCCCAGTAGAGCCGTGCGTAGCCGCGCTTCGGACGCGGCCGCAGCTCGCTCTTCCGCCGCGCCAGCTCCTCGGGAGAGACGAGGAGGTCGAGGCGGCGCTCCCTCACCGAGAGGCGGATGCGGTCGCCGTTGCGCACGAGCCCGAGCGGGCCGCCGCTCGCCGCGTCGGGCGCGATGTGGAGGACGACGGTTCCGTAGGCGGTGCCGCTCATACGGGCGTCCGAGAGGCGTACCATGTCCTTGACGCCGGCGCGCGCGAGCTTGGCAGGGATCGGCAGATACCCCGCTTCCGGCATGCCCGAAGGGCTCATCGGGCCGGCGTTTTGGAGAACGAGGAAGTCGTCCGGCGTCACGTCGAGATCGGGGCTGTCGATCCGCGCGGAAAGGTCCTCGAGCGAGGTGAAGACGACGGCGCGGCCCTCCCGCTCGAAAAGCCTCTTGTCGGCTGCCGAGCGCTTCAGGATCGCGCCGCGCGGGGCGAGCGATCCGAAGAGCGCGACGAGGCCGCCCTCCTTCTCGATCGGCTCCCCGAGCGGGCGGACGACGCGGTGGTCGACGTAGCCTTGCCGCTCGAGCCGCTCGCCGAGGGTCTCGCCCGTGACGGTCATCGCGTCGAGATGGAGGAGCGGCTTCAGCTCGCGCAGGACCGCGCCGAGGCCGCCGGCGGCGAAGAGGTCCTCCATGTAGTGCTGGCCGGTGGGCTTCAGATCGACGAGCACCGGCGTCTCGTCGCTCAAGGCGTTGAGGCGCTGAAGGCTCAAGTCGATGCCGGCGCGGCCGGCGATCGCGGCGAGATGGAGCACGGCGTTCGTCGAGCCGCCGATCGCGAGGAGGACGCGGAGCGCGTTCTCGACGGATTTCTCCGTGACGATCTCCTGCGGGCGCAGCGCGAGGCGCATGGCGAGGGCGCCCGAGGCCTCCGCGGCACGGAGGCGATCGGCGTGAACGGCCGGGATCGCCGCGGTGCCGGGCAGCATCATGCCGAGCGCTTCGGCGAGGCACGCCATGGTGCTCGCCGTCCCCATGACGGCGCAGGTGCCGGCGGTGGTCGCAAGGCTGCCCTCGACCTCGTCGATTTCCTCTTTCGAGAGCTCGCCCGCGCGGTGGCGTGCCCAGAAGCGACGGCAATCGGTGCAGGCGCCGAGCCGTTCGCCGCGCCAGGGCCCGGTCATCATCGGCCCGGTGACGAGCTGCACGGCAGGGACGTTCGCAGAGACGGCGCCCATGAGCTGCGCCGGGACAGTCTTGTCGCAGCCGCCGATCAGCACGACCGCGTCCATCGGCTGGGCGCGGATCATCTCCTCGGTGTCGATCGACATGAGGTTGCGGTACATGAGGCTGGTCGGCGAGAGGAACACCTCGCCCAGCGACACGGTCGGGAACTCGAGCGGCAGGCCGCCAGCGGCGAGAACGCCGCGCTTCACGGCCTCGACGAGCTCCGGCACGAGGCGGTGACAGTTGTTGAACCCGCTCGCCGTGTCGGCGATGCCGACGACCGGCTTCTTCAGCATCTCGAGCGAGTAGCCCATCGAGCGCGCGAAGGAGCGGCGCAGATAGAGCGCGAAGTCGGGGTCGCCGTAGTTCGTGAGGCCGCGAGCGATGCCGTGGGGAGTCGTCATCCGACGAACCATAAACTCCGCCGCCGTCTCGGGGGAGGGGCGCCGGGGCCGTCCTATGCCGCTTCGGTTGGAAACACGTAGGCGCGGCGGCGGTCGAGGCGGATCGAGACGCGGCTTCCTTCCGGCGGCAGAAAATCGCCGGGCATGCGGGCGTGGAGATGGAGCGGCGTCTCGCCGGCGAGCTCCAGGTGAACGAGAGAGGTTCGTCCGAGCATCCGCGCTGCGAGGACGCGCGCGGCCCCGTCTTCCGCGATGCTGAGGACGAGCGCTTCGGGGCGCACCAGGACCTCGACCGCACTTCCTTCGGCGATCCCGTTCGCGTCGAGCGGACCCAGCGGGGTGCGCGCGGCGCCTCCCTCGACCCGCGTGGCGATCCGGTTCACCTCGCCGAAGAACGCCGCGACGAAGGCGTTCGCCGGCCGAAGGTAGAGCTCCTCGGGCGGCCCGGCCTGCACGATGCGACCATCCTGCATGACGGCGATCCGGTCGCCCATGAACATCGCCTCCTCGGGATCGTGGGTGACGAGGATGGTGGCGGCGCCGCTGAGCTTCAGAAGGTGGAGCGTGTCGTCGCGCAGACGCGCGCGCAGCCCCGTGTCGAGACCCGAGAACGGCTCGTCGAGCAGCATGACGCGGGGCTGCGGCGCCAGTGCGCGGGCGAGCGCGACCCGCTGCTGCTGCCCGCCCGAAAGCGTGTGCGGGTAGGCGGCAGCGTAGTCCTCCATGCCGAGGCGGCGGAGCATCTCGACGGCCCGCGCGCGATCGCCCGCGATGCCGAAGGCGACATTGTCGAGAACCGAGAGATGCGGAAAGAGCGCGAAGTCCTGGAAGACGAGGCCGATGCCGCGCTTCTCGGGCGGAGAGCGCGTCACGTCCACGCCGTCGATGAGGACCCGGCCTGTCTGCACGGCTTCGAGTCCGGCGACGAGGCGGAGGAGGGTGGTTTTGCCGCAGCCCGACGGACCCAGAAGGCAGAGGATCTCGCCCGGCCGCACGCGCAGGCTCGCCGCCTCCAGCACCCGCCGCTTGCCGTAGTCGTGGCTCAGCCCTTCGACGACGAGCATCACGCCCTGCTGCCCGGCCGCGAGCGGGCGATGGCGCGGCTCAGCACGATCACCGGCACGATCCCGACGAGCACGATCGCGAGCCCCGGTCCGGCGGCCTCGCGCAGGAGCTCGTCGCCCGCGAGCTGATACGTGCGCACCGCCAGCGTGTCGAAGTTGAAGGGACGCATGATCATCGTCGCCGGCAGCTCCTTCATCACGTCGACGAAGACGAGGAGCGCGCCGGTGAGGACGCTGCCGCGAACGATCGGAACGTGGACGCGCCGTACCGCCCCGAACGCGCTTTCGCCGAGGCTGCGTGCCGCGCCGTCGACGCTCGGCGTGATCTTGGCGAGGCCGCTCTCGACCGCGCCGAGGGCGATCGCGAGGAAGCGGACGAGATAGGCCCAGACGAGCGCCACCGCGCTGCCGGTTAGGACGAGCCCGGTCGAGATTCCGAACCAGGCGCGCGCGGCGGCGTCGACGGCGTTCTCGATCGTGGCGAGCGGCAGGAGAAGCCCGACCGCCACCACGGAGCCCGGGACCGCATAGCCGAGCGCGGCGATCCGCACGACCGGCGCGGTGCCGGCGCGGCGGCGCTGAGCATAGGCGAGGAGAAGCGCGAAGCAGACCGCGAGCGCGGCGGAGAGCAGGGCGAGGATGACGCTGTTGGCGGCGAACCCCCAGAACCGCGCATCGATGACCGAGGGTGCCGTCTCGATCGCCCAGACGAGAAGCACCGCGCCCGGAACGAGGAAGCCGATCGCGAGCGGGATGAAACAGGCAGCGAAGGCACCGGCGGCGCGCACGCCCTCGAGTTGGTAGCGCGGCAGCGGCCGCCATTTGCCTGAGGTGTGATGATAGCGCGCATGGCGGCGCGAGGCGCGCTCGAGAACGACGAGCGCGGCGATGAAGAGCAGGAGCACGGCCGCGAGCTGCGCGGCGGCTACGGGCTCGCCCATCCCGAACCAGGCGCGAAAGATCCCGGTCGTGAAGGTGTCGACGGCGAAATGCTGCACGGCGCCGAAATCGTTGAGCGCCTCCATGAGCGCGAGCGCGATGCCGGCGGCGACGGCCGGCCGCGCCAGGGGAAGCGCCACCTTGCGGAAGCTGCGCCAGGCCGAGCAGCCGAGGGTCCGGCTGACCTCGAGGGCGCAGACCGACTGCTCGAGGAAGGCCGCGCGGGCGAGAAGATAGACGTAAGGGTAGAGGACGAAGGTGAAGATCGTGGCGACGCCGCCGACCGAGCGGATCTGCGGGAACCAGTAGTCGCCGCGGCTCCAGCCGAACGCGGCGCGCAGGGCGCTCTGAACCGGGCCCGGGAAATCGAGAAGCCCCGCATAGGTGTATGCGATGACGTAGGTCGGGATCGCGAGCGGCAGCAGAAGCGCCGGCTCGAAGAGCGTGCGTCCTGGAAAGCGGCACATCGTCACGAGCCAGGCGGTGCCGACGCCGATGATCCCGGTGCCGATCGCGACCCCCGCCATCAGCCACAGCGAGTTGGCGACGTAGCGGGGGAGCACCGTTCCGGCGAGGTGGCGCCAGACCTCGCCTTGCGGAACGACGAGCGTCACGACGACCGCGACGACCGGTGCGGCGACGATGGCGGCCGCTCCGAGCGCCGCCAGCGTCCAAGCGTCGGGCCGCGGCAAACCCAACCGGCCGGCAGACGCCGGCCGGTCGATCAGACCTGCTTCCGACATTCTCTCGACTTCACGGGCGGCACCGTGGGGGCGTTCATCGGCGGAACATACCGTGCGGCGCCGGAGGCACCAAATGCGGGGCAGCGCGGCGAGGCGCCGCGCCCGCGCCCGATGCGTGCCCGCGTCAGCGCCAGCCGACGCGATCGAAGATGCGCACCGCCTCCGCATTGTGCCGCCCGAACTCGGCGAGGCTGAGCTCGTCCATCTTGAACTCGCCGAGCGACTCGAGGACGGGCGACCACGCCACGCCCGGCTTCACCGGATACTCCTGGCCGACCTCGGCATAGATGCGCTGGGCCTCGTCGCTCACAAGGTATTCGAGCAGCTTCACCGCCTCGGCCTTGTTCTTGGCGGCCGCGGTGATCCCGGCCCCCGAAACGTTGACGTGAACGCCCCTTCCGTCCTGGTTCGGCCAGATCACTTTCAGCTTCTGAGCGACCGCCCTGTCGTCGGCGTTCGAGGAGGCCAGCATGCCCGCGTAGTAGTAGGTGTTGGCGATAGCGATCGAGCCCTCGCCGGCAGCCGCCGCCCTCAGCTGGTCGCGGTCGCCGCCCTGCGGCTTGCGCGCGAGGTTCGCCGCGACGCCCTTCGCCCATGCTTCCGCCTTCTCGGGCCCGTCATGGGCGATGATCGAGGCGAGCAGGGACTGGTTGTAGACGTGATTCGAGGACCGGACGAGGATCTGCCCCTTCCAGCGCGGGTCGGCGAGGTCTTCGTAGGTGCGCAGCTGCTGGGGATCGACCTTGCCGGGGACGTAGAAGATCGGCCGCGCCCGGATGCCGAGACCGATCCACATCCCGTCGGGGTCGCGGAAATGCGCCGGCACCGCTTTCTCGACGGTGGGCGAGGAGATCTTCTGGAAGAGGCCGAGCTGCTTGGCGGCGTGGAGGTTTCCGGCGTCGGTCGTGAAGAAGACGTCCGCCGGGCTGTTCGCACCCTCGGCTTTGAGACGCTGCACCAGCTCCTTCGCATCTCCGGTGACGAGATTCACCTTGATGCCGGTTTCCTTCGTGAAGGCATCGAGCTGAGGCCTGATCAGCGCTTCCTGACGCGCTGAATAGATGTTGAGCTCGGCACCCTGCGCTGCGGTCGCGAGCGCGGCACCGAAGAGGGCTGGAACCAGAAGTAGCCGCATATTGCAAATGAGAATGGCTTGCAAAATCATTTGGTGTCAACTCCCTTCCTGAGCCGTGGCTCTGCGGCTTTCGGGGAGGGCGGCGAGGAGCGCCTGTTCACCAGGGCATGGACCTCGCCGTCGACCCCGCGCTCGCGCCGATGGAGGCGCAGACGGCGCCTCAGCTGCCCGCCGGCGAGGGATGGCAGTACGAGCCCAAATGGGATGGGTTCCGCTGCCTCGCTTACAAGTCGGGCGAGGAAGTCGATCTCCGGTCGAAATCGGGATTGCCGCTCGCGCGCTACTTTCCCGAGATCGCGGCCCTCGTCGCCGCGATGCCGGTGCGTTGCTTCGCGCTCGACGGCGAGCTCGCGGTTCCAGTCGACGGGCGCTTCGACTTCGAGCAGCTCCAGCTCCGGCTTCACCCGGCAGCGAGCCGCGTGCGCAAGCTCGCGGCGGAGCGCCCTGCGGTCTACATCGCGTTCGACATCCTCGTCGATGCGCAGAACCGCGATCTCGCCTCCTGTCCGCTCGCGGAGCGCCGGCGGGCGCTCGAGGCGTTCTTCGCGGGCCTGCCTGAGAACGGGCGCCTCCTTCTCTCACCGGCCACGACCGAGCGGCGCATAGCGGTCGGCTGGTGCGAGGAAGCCGGGCCCGCGCTCGACGGCGTCATCGCCAAGCGCCTCGATCTTCCGTACCGCGCCGGGGCCCGCGACGGCATGGTGAAGGTGAAGCGGCTGCGCACCGCCGACTGCGTCGTCGGCGGCTTCCGCTACGGTGCGGGCTCGACCCTCGCCGCCTCGCTGCTTCTCGGCCTTTACGACGACGCCGGCCTGCTGCACCACGTCGGATACACGAGCGGCATCAGGGCGGCGGAAAAGCCGGAATTGACGAAGCGGCTCGAAGCGCTCGTCGAAGAGCCCGGCTTCACCGGGCGCGCTCCCGGAGGACTATCGCGCTGGGCGACGGAGCGGAGCGGGGAATGGCGCCCGCTTCGTCCGGAACTCGTCGTCGAGGTGCGGTACGACCATGTCACGGGCGGGCGGTTCCGACACGGCACGACCCTTCTCCGCTGGCGGCCCGACAAGGCGCCGACTCAGTGCCGGATGGAGCAGATCGCGCCGACGCAGCCCAGCCATGACTCGCCTCTCGCGACCGCCGACGCTCTGGTAAGTTCCTCCGGGTGACAAACCTCGTCTCTGCGGGCCGCGCCGTCGCGACGCCGCCGCTCGCGCGTGCCGTTGTCGAGCAGCCGCTGACCGGCATCGGCCTCATGCTCCTCTCGATGGCGGTCTTCGGCGCCATGGATGGGATCTCCAAGGGCCTCACCGAGAACCTCCACCCCGTTCAAATCGCATGGGGGCGATTCTTCTTCGTGGCGCTCATCCTCGTGCCGGCCGTCCTGCGCCGGCCGCGGGCGTTCGCGACGCGGCAGAAGAAGCGTCACGTCCTGCGCGGCGTCGCCATGCTGGGCTCCTCGCTCTTCTTCATCACGAGCCTCAGCGCGCTGCCGATCGCCGAGGCGACCGCCATCGGCTTCGTCTCACCCTTCATCATCACCGCGCTCTCGATCCCGCTCCTCGGCGAGCAAGTCGGGGTGCGCCGCTGGTCGGCGGTCGTGGTGGGCTTCATCGGCGTGCTCGTGGTGATCCGACCGGGCACCGCCGCTTTCGAGATCGCGGCGATCTACCCGATCGCCTCGGCGGCGTGCTGGGCGCTCGGGATCATCATCACCCGGCAGATGCAGGGGAGCGAGGCGGTGCTGACGACGATCCTGTGGTCGACCGCAGTCGGATTCGCGATCCTTTGCGTCATAGTAATGCCGTTCTGGCGCGCACCGAGCGCGACAGAATGGCTTCTGATGGCGGCGATGGGCGTGCTCAGCACATTAGGACAGGTGCTGCTGATCGCCGCCTTCCGCTATGCGGGCGCGTCGCTGCTCTCGCCCTTCTCGTACAGCCAGATGGTGTGGGCGACGCTCATCGGCTATTTCGCCTTCGACCAGCTTCCCGACGCCTATACGTGGACCGGCGCTGCGATCATCATCGCGAGCGGGGTCTACACGCTCCATCGCGAGCGCGTCCGCGCGCGCGAGCGCTCAGGCGGCGGGGCCGCCTAAAAGCCGGCGCACCTCGGAAAGGAATTCGTCCAGCCGATAGGGCTTGTTGAGAATCTTGCCGTGAAGCGGTCGATCCTGCCGCGCGCGCGCCAAGCCTGCGTAGCCGGTCGCGTAGAGCACCTTGAGTTCCGGGCGCTGCTGCTTGGCCCGGTCGGCGAGCTCGAATCCGTCCGGCCCGCCGGGCATCACGATGTCGGTGAAGAGGAGATCGATGGCGATGTCTTCGCCGAGGAGAACCGTCGCGACCCCACCGTTCACGGCCTGCAGGACGCAATAGCCTTCCGCGCGCAAGACCGACACGACGAGTTCCCGTATGTCGTCATCGTCCTCCACCACCAAGAGTGTGGCACCCATAGATTGCAATTTTGGATAGGCAATCCTGGCTGCCAATCGCTCAAAAGGGCAAAAGTTTTCCCCGCGCGCCGAGCACGCGGGGACAAGGTGCGGTGCCGATCAGGGAGGAGGGACAGGGGCACCCAAGGTTCGCGTCCCCTATATGCCGCAGGCGGCGCGCGTGACGATGTGAGCGCGGTCACGATGCGGCGGGGCCGCTGTGATCCTCGTCACGTCGGTAAGGGGAAAGCTGCGCGAGCTCGGCGCGCTCGCGCTCGACGCTGCGCGTCTCGCGGCGGAGGAAGTCGGCGATGGCGCGCTCGAGCGCCGGATCGGCGATCCAGTGCGCGCTGTAGGTCGGCACGGGAAGGTAGCCGCGCTGAATCTTGTGCGGCCCCTGCGCGCCGGCCTCGACGCGGGCGAGCCCGCGCGCGATCGCGAACTCGATCGCCTGGTAGTAGCAGCACTCGAAATGAAGGAACGGGAAGTCGCCGAGGCAGCCCCAGTTCCGTCCATAAAGCGCCTCGCGTCCGATGAGGTTGAGCGCGCCGGCGACAAGCGCGCCGTCCTTCTCCGCCATGACCAAGGCGACGCGGTCCGACAGACGCTCGCCGAGGAGATCGAAGAACCGGCGGGTGAGATAAGGATCGCCCCATTTGCGGTCGCTGGTGGCGCGGTAGAAGCGGAAGAACGCGTCCCAGTGGCGAGAGGTGATCTCTTTGCCGGTGAGGACGCGGACCGAGATGCCGCCGGCGAGCGCGTCGCGGCGCTCGCGGCGGACCTGCTTGCGCTTGCGCGAGGAGAGCGCGTCGAGGAAATCCTCGAAGTCGCGGTAGCCGCGGTTCGTCCAGTGGAATTGCTGGCCCTGGCGCTGAAGGAAGCCTGCGGCGCCGAGCGCGCGCCATTGCGCCTCGGTCGGGAAGGTCACATGGAGCGAGGAGACGCCGCTTCGGCGCGCGACCTCGACGAGCATCTCGACGAGGGCCGCCTCGGTCCCTTCCGGAGCATCGGGCCTCACGAGGAGGCGCGGGCCGGGGACGGGCGTGAAAGGCACGGCGCACTGAAGCTTCGGATAGTAGCGGCCGCCTGCGCGCAGATAGGCCTCGGCCCAGCCCCAGTCGAAGACGTATTCGCCGTAGGAGTGGCTCTTGAGATAGAGCGGCGCCGCGGCGACGAGGCGGCCGCTCGAGTCCTCGACCAGGAGATGCTGCGGCAGCCAGCCGGTTCTCGCCGTCGCCGAGCCCGACGCCTCGAGCGCCTCGAGGAAGGCGTGGCTGAGAAACGGGTTGTCGGAACCGGCGCAGGCGTCCCACGACTCGGCCGGCACTTCGGCGAGGCCGGCGACGACCCTTGCCGAAAGCGACGTCACCGCACCTCGAAGATGGCCTCGACCTCGACCGCGACGTCGAACGGAAGGGCGTTCGTGCCGACGGCGGTGCGCGCGTGCTTGCCGGCCTCGCCGAACACCTCGACGAAGAGGTCGGAAGCGCCGTTCACGACCTTCGGCTGTTCGACGAAGTCGGGCATCGAATTGACGAAGCCGCCGACGCGCACGACGCGAACGAGGCGGTCGAGATCGCCGTCGAGGGCGTGTCGGAGCTGCGCGATGAGGTTCAAGGCGCAGAGCCGCGCGGCCTGCTGCCCTTCCTCGACGTCGAACTCGCGCCCGAGCTTGCCGACGAAGCGCCGCTCGCCGTTCCACATCGTCACCTGGCCGGCCATGAAGAGAAGATTTCCGGTGCGGACGTAGGGCACATAATTCGCGGCGGGGGTGCTCGCCTGCGGCAGCTCGATGCCGAGCTCCTTCAGCCGTGTTTCGTACTTTCCGGGCATCGCTTCTCCTCCTCAGGGCTCCTCGATTAAATACAGACCTCGATCCCGCCGTGAAAGCGCCCGAATCGCCGCTTAGCAAGGCGCCATGATGAAGGCTCTCGTCTTTCTCGCGCTTCTCGTGCTTTTGCCGCTACCGGCGGGCGCGGAGCTGCTCGGCGACGCTTCGGTGCCGTTCTCGGCCGACCGCACCGTGGTCGTAGACGGCCGCAGCTTCGCCGGGCGCGTCTACGCGGTCCCGGGCAAGCAAAGGCACGAGCAGGACATCCAGGGCTTGAAGCAGGTGATTCTACTGCGCTCGGACGGGCGCGGCTGGCTTCTGGTGCCGAACCTCAAATCCTATGTCGAGTTCGGCTGGGCTCCCGTGCTCGCCGAGCTCGGCGAGGAGTCGGCCCTCGGCCCCGCCGTCGGGCGGGAGAAGATCGCCGGGGTCGAGACGACCAAGTACAGAGTCGAGCACACCGCGCGCGACGGCACCGAGATCGACGGATGGCTCTGGCGCACCGCCGAGGGCATCGTGATGAAGCTCGACGGCACGGTCCGCCCCAAGCGCGGCAAGCCGACCTCGGTCGCCATGACGCTCTCCAACGTCAAAAAGGCGCCGCAGAACGCGAGCCTCTTCGAGCTGCCGGACGGCCTTGTGAAGCTGCCGACCGAGGCTCTGCAGCCGCTTCTCGGCGGCATCGCCAAGAGCAATTAGCGTCGCTCGCCGCCCTCAAGCGAGGGCGGCCACGCGCTCGCGGTACTTTCCCTGCGGCTCGTCGGTGAAGGCGGGGGTCGTCGAAAAGGCGACGTCGCCCTTCCAGCCGGCGCTGTCGAGCGTGGCGCGGAAGAGAGTCTCGATCTCGCCCCGCATCGTCCTGTCGAGCGGCACGCGCGTCCGGAGGAGGAGATCGAAGCGCCGCGGCCGGAGGAGCCCGTCGAGCTGGAGGCGTCCCAGGGCCCGCGTCTGCACGTCGAGCACGAAACGGCGCGCCTCCTCGCCGGAAAGAGGATCGCGTCGCGCGTCGCGCTCGACATAGAGGTAGGCCGGCGTCAGCTGGGCGCCGTCGTGGAGCGGCAGCGGCAGCACCTGCCACTGCTGCTGGGGCTCGGCGGCGAGCCTTCCGAGCACGCGCACTTCCTCGCGCAGCATCGGGACGAGGTCGGCGCGGCCGGCCGTCTGGAGAGCCTCCTCGACCGCCTCGCCCGGGAACGGGCGCCCCCCGTCGCGGAGCGCGGCCGCGACGAGCCGGATGGTCGCCGCGAGGCGCGCCGGGTCGTTCGGATGGAGATCGGCGACGAGGCGGGCGGCCTTCTCGGGCGAGGTTCGCTCGAGCGTGCGCAACGCTTCGCC
>JADGGZ010000306.1 GCA_019689675.1 Rhodospirillales bacterium
AAGGACCTTCGTGATCGCCGCCGTCAGCGACGTCTTCCCGTGGTCCACGTGCCCGATCGTCCCTATGTTGCAGTGCGGCTTCGTCCGCTCGAATTTCGCTTTGGCCATCTAATGTCGCCTTGATCCCGATCAGTCAGAGTGGGGTGCTGGAGCGGGTGACGGGAATCGAACCCGCGTGTCCAGCTTGGAAGGCTGGCGCTCTACCATTGAGCTACACCCGCCCAATAACCTCCTCCGCCACGCCGAACGGCCTCCAGCGCAACTGGTGGAGGGGGTAGGATTCGAACCTACGTAGACATCCGTCGGCAGATTTACAGTCTGCTGCCATTGACCGCTCGGCCACCCCTCCGTAGGGAGGGAAGCCGCCCGGCGCCGCGGAAGCGGCCTCTTAAAGTTTTGACTTCGCGTTGTCAACATCAAGTGGCGCCGCTAGCGTGCCGCCGTTCGAGGAGGAGGCTCTGATGCGTTTCATCGAGACCAGCGGCGCCGGCGGGCCGGAGGTCATGCGGCTCGCCGAGGGGCCGGCACCGACACCCGGCCCGGACGAGGTGCTCATCGAGGTCCATTGGGCCGGCGTCAACCGTCCGGATGTGCTGCAGCGCGCCGGCAACTATCCGCCGCCGCCGGGCGCGTCCCCGATTCTCGGGCTCGAGGTCGCGGGGAAGGTGCTGAAAGGCGCTGGCCGATGGAAAGAAGGCGACGAGGTCTGCGCGCTCGTCGCCGGCGGCGGCTACGCCGAGCTCTGCGCGGCGCCGGCCGCGCAATGCCTCCCCGTGCCCAAGGGCATGTCCCTGAAGGAGGCGGCGGGGCTGCCCGAAACCTTCTTCACCGTCTGGACGAACGTGTTCGAGCGCGGTCGCCTCGCGAAAGGCGAGACGATCCTCGTTCACGGCGGCACGAGCGGCATCGGCACCACCGCCATCCAGCTCGCGCACGCCTTCGGCGCCCGCGTCTTCACGACCGCCGGAAGCGACGAGAAATGCGCCTTCTGCAGGAAGATCGGCGCGCACGAGGCGATCAACTACAAGACGCAGGACTTCGTGGAGGAGGTGCGCCGTCTGACCGACAAGAAGGGCGTCGATCTCGTCCTCGACATGGTCGGGGGCGACTATGTCGAAAAGAACATCCGCTGCCTCGCGCTCGAGGGAAGGCTGGTCCAGATCGCGTTCCTGAAAGAGAGCAAGGTCGCGCTCGATCTCATGCCGATGATGATCCGCCGCCTCACGCTGACGGGATCGACGCTGCGCCCGCGCACGGTCGAGCAGAAAGGCGCGATCGCCGCTGCGCTCGAAGAGAAGGTCTGGCCCCTCCTCGAAGCTGGGACGGTGCGGCCGATCATCCACGCGACGTTCCCGCTCGCGGAGGCCGCCGAGGCGCACCGGCTGATGGAGTCGAGCCGGCATATCGGCAAGATCCTGCTTCAGGTCCGGTGAAGGACGCCCCGATGCCGGCACGGCAGAACGTGTTCGACGGCACGGAAGCGGCCGGCGGCTACGCGCGGGCCGTGCGCGTCGGGCCGCACGTCCATGTCTCGGGCACGACCTCGCTCGACGGCAGCGGGAAGGCGATCGGCAGCGACGCTTACGCGCAGACGCAGGAGATCTATCGCAAGATCGCGGCCGCGCTCGCAAAGGCCGGCGCCCGGCTCGAGCATGTCGTGCGGGTCACCGCCTACATCACCGACATGAGCCAGGCCGACGGCTTCTTGCGCGCGCACAAGGAGGTCTTCGAGAAGATCTGCCCCGCCGCGGCGCTGATCGGCGTCACCGCCCTCCTGAAGCCCGAGCTGATCGTCGAGGTGGAGGCCTATGCCATCATCCCGACCGAGGCAGATGCCCTCTTCAGCATCGACGCGCGCTCGGGGCCCTGATCCTCGGGCGAGAGATCAGGCCTTGGGCCGCATCGTCGGGAAGGCGATGACGTCGCGGATCGAGGGGCTGTCGGTCAGCAGCATCACGAGCCGATCGATGCCGATGCCGAGCCCCCCGGTCGGCGGCAGCCCGTATTCGAGCGCCGTGACGAAGTCCTCGTCGAGCATCTGGGCCTCCTCGTCGCCCCGCTCCCGCTCCCGCATCTGCGCTTCGAAACGCTCGCGCTGGTCGAGGGGATCGGTGAGCTCGGAGAACGCGTTCGCGATCTCCCACCCGTTCACGTAGGTCTCGAACCGCTCGGTGAGACGCGGATCACTGCGGTGCGCCTTCGCGAGCGGCGAGATCTCGCGCGGAAAGTCGGTGACGTGGATGGGCTGGACGAGGCTGTCCTCGACCTTGAGGGCGAACACCGCCTCGACCGCATGCCCCCAGCCCGCACCCTGGTTCAGCTCGCAGCCCATCGATCTCGCGACGTTCACCGCCTTCTCGCGGTCCATCTCGAGGAAGTCGTGGCCTGTCGCCTCCCGCACCAGCGCGCACATGGACTTCCGCGGCCAGGGCGGCGTCAGGTCGATCTCGCGACCCTGGTAGACGATCCGCGTCGTCTTCAGCACCGCGTTCGCCGCTTCGGCGACGAGCCCCTCGGTGAGCGCGATCATCTCGGTGTAGTCGACGTAAGCCTCGTAGAGCTCGAGGCTCGTGAATTCCGGATTGTGGCGCGGCGAGATTCCCTCGTTCCGGAAATTCCTGTTGATCTCGAACACCTTCTCGAAGCCGCCGACGACCAGGCGCTTCAGGTGCAGCTCCGGCGCGATCCGGAGGTAGAGATCCATGTCGAGCGTGTTGTGGTGGGTGACGAACGGCTTCGCCGATGCGCCGCCGGGAATGACGTGCAGCATCGGCGTCTCGACCTCGAGGAAGCCGCGATCGATGAGCCAGCGCCGCATCGCCGAGATGACGAGGCTGCGCTTCCGGAGCGTATCGCGGCTTTCCGGATTCATGATGAGGTCGAGGTAGCGCTGGCGATAGCGCGTCTCGAGGTCGGTGAGACCGTGATACTTCTCCGGAAGGGGCAGAAGCGCCTTGGCGAGGATCGTCAGGTTCTTCGCATTGACCGTGAGCTCGCCGCGCGGCGTGCGCCGCACGACCCCCTCGACGCCGATGAGGTCGCCGAGATCCAGGAGCCGGAGAAGCCGGATCTGGTCGGGCGGAAGGTAGTCCTTGTGGCTGAAGATCTGGATCTTGCCCGAGACGTCGTGCAGATCGATGAACATGCCGCTGTTGCGAATGGCGCGGATGCGCCCCGCGACCGCCACTTCGTCGCTGGTCTCCGCGCCCGGAGCGAGATCGCGGTAGCGCGCCTCCAGCGCCGCCGCCTCGTCGCTGCGCCGGAACGCGTAGGGATAGGGGTCGATGCCGAGAGCGCGGATCTCGCGGAGCTTGTCGAGCCGCGCCTGCCGGAACTGGTTGTCGTCCATCAGAAAACGGCGAGGGCGTAAGGCACGCAGCGCAGCTGCCAGACTTCGAGCTGGCCGGGGTCGTAAGGAACGGTCCGATCGCCCAGCTTCTCGTAGCCGAGCGTGCACCTCTGCCGCGCGTGGAAATCGGCGACCGACGGATCGACGCGGTTGAAGGCGGCGTAGTTGGGCGGCATCGATCCGTCCGCGAGCGCGCTCACCCCGAACTCCGGCGACTCGTCTACCCCTCCCGAGACGCTGTACGCCGCCTGCTCGGCAAGGCCGGCACAGGCCGAAAGGGCGAGGGAAAGGGCGAGGATCAGGGCAGCGCGCATGGCGAGATACCTAGCGGGCGCGCGGGTGCAAGGCAACTAG
>JADGGZ010000307.1 GCA_019689675.1 Rhodospirillales bacterium
GCTCGCCGACCAAGGCTGCCCGTCCGCGACCGCCTGCCTCGCCGACGACCTGGAGGCGCTCACCGTCCACCTGCGCTACCCGCTCAAGAACCGGCGCGTCTGCTACCTCGCCTGCGACCGCGTCCTCATCGACATCGCCAACGGCCACCAAGGTAACCCCGACCGCAGCCTCGAAGCGCTCGGCCGGGCCCGCAAGGCCGCCCTCACCGTCCCCTATCACTCCGCCGCTGCCGCCGCGATCCCCGGCACCCACCTCGTCGCAACCCTCCCCGCCGGCCTGGCCCGAACGCTGGCAACCCCCGGCGTCACCACCGTCACGCTCGCACCCACCAAGGTCGAACCGATTCGCTGCGTCATGTCCTGGCACCCCAGGCCTCGACGACGACCCCGGCCACCGCTGCCTCCGCGACCTGATCACAGACAGCGGGTCGATCGCCGTTCGAGGCGGATCTACCCGGTTGCGAAGTAGTGACCCTGGTCGAGATCCTCGAGCAGGCCGGGATGCGTCGGCTCCCAGCCGAGCTCCGGCTTGAACGGGCCGGTCAGATCCGCGCCGACGAAGGGCGCGAGCCAGCCGAACTGCTCGGGCGCGACACTCTCGACTGGCAGGTCGAGGTGCCTGCCGATCACCTCGGCGATCTGCCGGAACTCGATGCCCTCGCCCTCGACGCCGTAGATCAGCGCGCCCGCGGGCGCGGTCTCGACGGCGAGCCGGAAGAGCCGGGCAGCGTCGAGGCGATGCACCGCCGACCAGCGGTTCGTCCCCTCACCGACGTAGCCCGACACGCCGTTGCGACGTGCGGCATCGATGATCGCCGGAATGAACGCCTTGTCGCCCTCGCCGTGCACCGACGGCGCGAGGCCGACGACCGCCGAGCGGACGCCGCGCTCGGCGAGCGCGACTGTCGCATGCGCCGCGCGGCCACGATGGCCGCCGGGCACGTTCGGCCCGAAGACGTCCTCGCCGGCGTCGAGGCGCGCGACGATCCCGACACCCGAGGCAACAACCAAGGGCCGGCCGCTGCCCGCGAGCTCGTCACCGAAGGTGGCGATCGCCTGCTCGTCGGCTTCGGCCGACGCACCGAGGTTCGAGAAGTCGTGGATATACGCGAGGTGGACGACACCGTCGGCATTGCGTGCGCCCACCCGCAGGGTGTCGAGATCCTCGAGCGAGCCGCGCTGCACCTCGGAGCCCGCGGCGGCGAGCCGCTCGGCCGACTCGTCCGAGCGGGCCAGGCTGATCACGTCGTGACCTGCCCCGAGCAGCTCGGCGACGAGCGCGGAGCCGATGAACCCCGACGCTCCCGTGACGAACACGCGCATCTTTCGTGCCTCCTCATGGTGATGTCAGTTTCTGACATGACCATAGCAGAGTGATGTCAGTCACTGTCAAGGAGGCTACGATGCCTCTGTGACGCGCTGGCAACCCGATGCCCGCGGCCGCCTCGCGCAGGCCGCGCTCGAGCTCTACGCCGAGCGTGGGTTCGACGGGACGACCGTCGCCGACATCGCCGAGCGCGCCGGCGTGACCGAGCGCACCTTCTTCCGCCACTTCGCCGACAAGCGCGAGGTGCTGTTCGCCGACGGCGACGTGGCCGACGTCCTCGTCGAAGGCGTCGCAGGCGAGACGCCGCTCGCCGCCGCGATCGCCGGCTTCGCCGCCGTCGGCGCCGTCATCCAAGATCGGCGCGCATTCGCAGAGCAGCGAAACGCGGTCATCGCGGCGAGCCCGGACCTCCAGGAACGCGAGTTGATCAAACTCGCCTCGTGGGCCGACGCCGTTCGCGACGCGCTCCTCGCGCAAGGCGTCGACCCAACAGAAGCAGCGCTCGCAGCACAAGTCGCCCTCGCCGTCTTCCGCAGCGCCTTCCAGCGCTGGCTCACCAGCGGAAAAGACGCCGATTTCGCGCGGAGCATCCGCGAGACGGCAGACGCGCTGCGCGCGCTCGTGGTCTAGTCTAGGCGGGCGCGGAGATTCGGCTACTCGAGCCCCGTGGGGTGCAAGAACTCGATCGTCATGCGCGAGTTCGTATTCGTGAATTAGCCCACCGAGCAGATCGCGGCGGTTTGCCTGAAGAGCGCCCAGTGTCGGGGCGGCTGCAATCGGTGAGCGGATCCTCGCGTCGGGCGGCTTCAGGTCGAGTGCCCGGTGCGGCCGCTGCCGGTTGTAGTGCGTGACGTAGACGCGGAGGACGTGCTCGAGCTGGCGGCGTCCGACGATGAGCAGTGGTCGAGGCATTCGCGGCGGGCGGTGCCGACCCAGCGTTCCATGTGCGCGTTGGCGAGCGCCGTCGACTGCGCTCGATCCCGCGCGTGAGCGGCGACTGGTTCGGGTAACGCATCCGTTCCATCCCTGGCGGGGCTGGGAGTTCGTGCTGGTGGCGGTGCGCCACGCTGCGCCAGGTGGTCAGCAACACGGAGTCGACGCAGCGCCAGTACGCGCTCCGGCAGCGGGCGGTCGCGCTCGGCTGGCCCGCGGAGCAGATCGTCGTCATCGACCAGGACCAGGGCCACTCGGGCGCCTCGGCCGCCGACCGCGAGGGCTTCCAGCGCGTCGTCGCGGAGGTCGGGATGGGCAAGACGGGGATCGTGCTCGGCCTTGAGGTCTCGCGCCTCGCGCGCAACAACGCCGACTGGCACCGGCTGCTCGAGATCTGGCGCTCAGCGAGCCGCTGATCCTGGACGAGGACGGCCTCTACGACCCCGGCGACTTCAACGACAGGTTGCTGCTCGGCCTGAAGGGGACGATGTCGGAGGCGGAGCTGCACTTCCTGCGCGCTCGCCTGCGCGGCGGCATCCTCTCCAAGGCCTCCCGCGGCGAGCTGCCGACGCCATTGCCGGTTGGGCTCGTCCACGACCCCGCCGGCAAGGTCGCGCTCGACCCCGACCAAGCCGTGAGATAAGGACAATAGAATAGTGAGAGTCTAGATCCGTGGTGTCAATGAGAACGGGTCAAGCTCCGATTTTCGCCCTCAGCAGGGGCTTCCGGCAGCAAGTGGAGACAGCGGGATACTCTTCTTCAGATGATGCCGAGATATCGACCGTCGAATGATGCTGCGGGCGACACGGCGGGACGAGCAGTCGCGCGCGGTCAAGCGGATGATCACCCGCAATCCCTCCCTGCGTGCCTACGAGGAGCAGGTCTTCGCGCGCGTCACCGAGGCGCGCGCCGGCCTCGTCGCCAACGAGGAGTCAACGACGGGGGTGCTGCCGCGCTCGCCGAACTCGGATCGAGGCGCAGGCGGATAAGCGGGGGGTCCGGCTGCCTCAACCGGGCGGAGCAGCGCGACCACATCGCGGGAGCTGCCAGCCGTAGCGACCCGCCACGCTCAGTGCGCGCCGGCGCTCGTAGCAGCCGCTGCGAACGGCTGATGAAGCCCCTTAAGCCCGTCAGCCCCGGCTGGTAGCCTCGCCCGCGCGATGCGGAGCGACGCCGGCACAGCCAGCGGGGCGACAGGCCGGGCGCCCGCGTCGAGCGGATCTAAGGAAACCGCCGACGGAGCGCCGTCACGCGGCTTGGTATGACGATTTCCCTGGCTAAAGGCGTATAGAAAACCCCCGCGTTTGCGAGGGTTTTCCGTAGCAGGCCTGTAAGCCGGATTCTGTCGAGGGTGGCCATCCATCTAAGCGGCTACCCGGCTCCTCGGCGGGCCGCGTCGTCGGAGCCTGTTC
>JADGGZ010000308.1 GCA_019689675.1 Rhodospirillales bacterium
CCTGAGGCTGGACGCGAGACCGCGGAGACCGCACGGCCTGCGCCCCGCCCGCCACCGAGCCCGGCCCCGCAAAGCGCGCCGCCCAGGAGCCCGGCGTCGCAGACGGCGGAGCCTCCGCCGGAGCCCGCGCCGCGCGCCACGGCCCAGAGCCGCAGCCAGCCGATCCCCCTCCGGCCCGGCAGCACCATTCCGCGCGGCGGGCCGCCGATCGACGCGACCGATCTTCCGCCGCTCGAGAGCGGTTCCCGCGCCTACGTCCCGCCGCGGCAGCAGGCGACCCGTTCGCAGGAGCCGCCGCCGAGCGGCGCCTCCAGCTCGGGCAGTAGTGCTCCAGCAGCTCCCACCGTTGCCGCTCCAGCCGCCCCCGCCGCCGCTGCTCCCGCGGCTGGCGGCGCCTCACCCGAATGCCGGCCCTACATTGCCGACACGACGCTCACGGGCAACGCGCGCCCGGTCTCGGGTCTCGCGTGCCGGCAGCCGGACGGGCGATGGAAGCTCGTCACCGAACGGCCGCTCCAGTGATTGCGTGGGGGCCGGCGCTGCGCTAAGCCCTCGCCGCGATGATTCCCCGTTACAGCCGGCCCCGGATGGCCGCCATCTGGGAGCCGGAGAACCGCTTCCGGATCTGGCTCGAGATCGAGACCCTCGCGACCGAGGCGATGGCGCAGCTCGGCGTCGTCCCCGAGAGCGCCGCCAGGGCGTTGCGCGAGAAGGGCGGCTTCGACGTCGCCCGGATCGACGAGATCGAGCGCGAGGTGAAGCATGACGTCATCGCGTTCCTCACGAGCGTCGCCGAGCATGTCGGGCCCGAGGCGCGCTGGGTGCACCAGGGAATGACGTCGAGCGACGTCCTGGACACGTGCCTCGCCGTCCAGCTCCGTCAGGCGGCCGACATTCTCCTCGAGGACCTCGACGAGCTGCTCGGCGTGCTGAAGCGTCGCGCCTTCGAGCACAAGCGGACGATGTGCGTGGCGCGCAGCCACGGCATTCACGCCGAGCCTACCACCTTCGGGCTGAAGCTCGCCGGGCACTACGCCGAGTTCGAGCGCAATCGCCGGCGCCTCCTCGCCGCGCGCGAGGAGATCTCGACCTGCGCCATCTCGGGCGCGGTCGGCACCTTCGCCAATGTCGATCCCCGCGTCGAAGCCTATGTGGCCGAGAAGCTGGGGCTACGGCCCGAGCCGATCTCGACCCAGGTCATCCCGCGCGACCGGCATGCCGCGTTCTTCACGACGCTCGCGGTGATCGCCTCCGGCATCGAGCGCCTCGCGATCGAGATCCGCCACCTTCAGCGCACCGAGGTGCGCGAGGCCGAGGAGTATTTCTCGCCGGGCCAGAAGGGCTCCTCGGCCATGCCGCACAAGCGCAACCCCGTCCTCAGCGAGAACCTCACCGGGCTCGCGCGGCTGGTGCGCGCTTCCGTCGTCCCCGCGCTAGAGAACGTCGCGCTCTGGCACGAGCGCGACATCTCCCATTCGGCGGTCGAGCGGGTCCAGGCGCCGGACGCGACGATCGCGCTCGATTTCGCGCTCGCCCGCCTCACCCAGCTCGTCGACAAGCTCGTCGTCTATCCCGAGCGCATGCGGGCCAATCTCGACTCGCTCGGCGGGCTCGTCGATTCGCAGCGCGTCCTTCTCGCCCTCACCCAGGCGGGAATGAGCCGCGAGGCGGCTTACGCCGCCGTGCAGCGGAATGCGATGGCGGCCTGGCGCGGCGAAGGCCGCTTCGCCGAGAACCTCAAGCGCGATCCGGAGGTCGGAAAGCACCTCGCCCCGGCGAAGATCGATGCCTGCTTCGACGAGGCGTACCACCTGAAGCACGTCGACACGATCTTCGCCCGCGTCTTCGGCAGCGCGTGAGCAGCGCCGCGTCTCGAAGCGCCGCGCCGCCGGCGGGCTCGACCGCGTCGAGTATCGCTCTCCTCGCCGGTCTCGCTCTCATGTGGGGCCTCAACTGGCCGGCCATGAAGGTGGTGCTCGGCGAGCTGCCGGTCGCGACCTTCCGCACGCTCTGCTGCGGCTTCGGCGGGCTCGCGCTGCTTGCGCTCGCACGCGCCTCCGGCGAGCGCCTCCGCCTTCCCAGGGAAGACCGCACGCCGCTCCTCTGGGTTTCGCTCTTCAACGTCACGCTCTGGCACGTCGGGACCGGGGTCGGCCTCACGATCATCGCGGCGGGACGGGCGAGCATCATCGCCTTCACGATGCCGGTCTGGGCGGCGCTCCTCGCCGCCCCCATCCTCGGAGAGCGGCTCACCGCGGCGAAGCTCCTCGGCCTCGCGCTCGGCCTCGCCGGACTCGGCTTCCTCGTCGCGCCCGATTTCGAGCGCTTCCTCGCCGCGCCGCTCGGCGTCCTTTCCGTGCTCGGCGCCGCGGCAAGCTGGGCGGTCGGCACCGTCCTCATGAAGCGGCACCGCTGGTCGATCTCGACGGCCCAGCTCTCCGGCTGGCAGCTCCTCGTCGGCGGCGTGCCGATCTTCGTGGCAACGCCGATTCTCGACGATCCCGTGGCGGCGCTCGCGGCAATAAGCGCCGAGGTCGCGCTGACGCTCGTCTTCGTTCTCGTCGTCGCGATGGTGTTCGCGCAGTGGACCTGGGTGCGCCTCGTCCGCGTGCTTCCGGCGAGCGTCGCGGCGATCGGCTCGATGGCGGTTCCGGTGGTCGGCGTTTTCTCCAGCGCGCTCCTCATCGGCGAGAATCTCGGCCTCGCCGAGCTCGCTTCGCTGGCGCTCGTCGTCGCCGCGATCGCGCTCGTGCTCCTTCCGCGCCGCTCCTAGGAACCCCCGGCAGTGGCAGAAGCCCGCCTTCCCGACCCTCGTTCTCCCGCGAGCGGAGAGGTGCCGCGATCCGGTCCTCCGCCCTCGCGAATGCCGGGAGGATCAGGCCCGAAGCGCTCCGAACCGGCAACGGCGCTGCGCGGCGTTCTGCTCCTGGCGCTCCTCGCCCTCGTCTGGGGCAGCAACTGGCCGGTGATGAAAGTCGTGCTCGGTGAGTTTCCGATCCTCGCCTTCCGCGCCCTCTGCGTCCTCTTCTCGGGTCCCGCGATGCTGCTCCTGGCGCGCGCGTCGGGCGAGTCCGTCGCGATCCCGCCCGGCGCCTTCGTGCCGCTCCTCGCGATCAGCATCTTCAACGTCACCGCCTGGTTCCTGCTCTCGGCCTTCGGTGTCGCGCTGATGGAGGCGGGGCGCGCCGCGATCATCGCCTACACGATGCCGATCCTCGCACTGCTTCCGGCCTGGCTTGTGCTCGGCGAGCGCCCGACCGTGCTCGGCCTTCTGGGGCTCGGTCTCGGCACCGTCGCGCTCGTCGCCCTCATCGCGCCGGCCGCCGCGGCGATCGGCACCGCACCGCTGGGACCCCTCCTGATGCTCGCCGGCGCGGCTTCCTGGGGCATCGGCACCGTGCTCATCAAGAAGTTCCGGCCGCCGATGTCGACAATCCAGTTCACCGGGTGGCAGATCGTCATCGGCGGGGCGCCCGTGGTGCTCGCGGCGCTCCTCTTCGACGACTGGACGGCGGTTCCGCGCGTCGCCCCTCTCACCGCGCTCTTCGCCCTCTACGTCATCGTCGTGCCGGTGACCTTCGGTCAGTTCCTGTGGCTGAAGATCGTCGACCT
>JADGGZ010000309.1 GCA_019689675.1 Rhodospirillales bacterium
CCGCTCGCGGCCGAGGAGGTGAGGCGCATGGTGGGGGACGGGGCGGGCCCGCTCGTCGCCCGCGCCCTCGCCGCGCGCGGGCTGCCGCCGGACGCGGACGGGACGCGGCTCGCGCGCTTCCTCGAGATCTACGAGGCGGCCCCGGCGCTCCTCACCCGGCCCTATCCGGGCGTCCGGGCGACGCTCGAGCGGCTGCGGCGGGCCGGCCGGAAGCTCGGGATCGTCACCAACAAGCCCGAGCGGGCGACGCGGCTTCTCCTCGAGGAGCTCGCGCTCCTCCCCTGTTTCGAGAGCATCGTCGGCGGCGGCACGACGCCCTGGAAGAAGCCCGACCCGCGGCCGGTCCGCGCGGCGCTCGAGGCGCTCGGCGCCGAGCAGGCGGTGTTCGTCGGCGACAGCGAGAACGACGCCGCGGCGGCGCATGCGGCCGGGCTGCCGCTCGTCCTGGTGCGCTACGGCTACGCGCGCGGGCCCGTCGAGACGCTGGGCGCCGCGGCGCTCCTCGACGCTTTCGCGGAGCTGCCCGCGGCGCTCGCTGGGCTCAGGGCGGCGGCGCCTTCGAGCTGAGCGCCGGACCGTTGCGCCCGCGCAGGTCGAGCACGACCGAGAGCACGGTGTCGAGCCGCTCGACGCGGTAGACCGTCTTGCCCGCGATCGAGCGGTGACAGTCGTTCCGGGTGAACGCGATGTAGAAATCGGCGCGGTCGCGGTTCTCCTCGTAGACGAGATTCTTCGGGAAGAACGGCACCGCCGAGCCGGGCGGCCCGCACACGGCGACCCGATAGCGGTGGCGCGCGGCCCCCTTCTCGTGCTTCTGGAGCCAGTGCTCCAGCCCTTCGACCGCCTCCCCGTAGGAGTTGGCCCAGTAGTCGAGGAGGAACCTGTCGGCGGCCCCGGGGACGCCGCCGACGAGCGCGTTGTAGTAGACGTACTCGTCCGGGTGGAGGCGCACCATGATCGAGGCGTGATAGGCGAGGTAGAGGCCGAGCGCCGCGTTGAGGACGCGTCGCGGCCACGGCCCGGCGAGGAGCTCGCGCAGCGTCGCGAGGGCGAGCCCCGCAGCGACCGCGATCGGCGGCAGGACGAAGAGGAAATGCCGCATGCCGTCGAAGAGGACGGCCTTGCTCAGCACCGCGTAGCCGATCGGGAAGAGCACGAGCACGGCGAGGAAGACGAGCTCGGCCGGGCTTGCCGGCAGGACTCGCCGCCGCAGGCCGAGGAAGGCGAGCGGCCACGCGGCCGCGAGCAGAAGCAGCACGAGCTCGGGCAGCTTCACGATGACGTAGACCGGCAGATAGGCCGGCGGGAGATCCTCGGCCGGGACGTAGCGCCCGTCGAACAGCGTCGGATAGGGAAAGGCGTGGTGCCCGAACTCCAGGAACGCCTCGAGCGGCCGCGTCAGCGGCCCGTGCTGCGCCCAGGGCCAGAAGACGAGCATCACCGGCACCGCGACCGCAGCGGCGAGCGGCAAGGCGCGGAGAAGCGCGCCGCCCGCCTCGACGGCGCGCGCGGCGAGGGGACGCTCCCCGGCGCGGAGCGCGGGCGCCAGGGCGAGCCCCGCGGCGAGGTAGCAGAGCGCGAGGACGCCGCCGACGCGCACGCCCATGCCGAGCCCGGCGGCGAGGCCCGCCATCAGCGCATCGCCGGCGCGGATCGCCGGCGCCGTCCGCATCATGCGGAGCGTGTAATAGGCCGCCCACGTCATCGCCGCGGCGAAGGGCACGTCCTTCGGGTTGTTGAACATGTGCCCGTAGAAGTTCGGCATGAGCGCGAGGAGGAGGAGCGCCCAGAAGCCGGCCCGGGGACCGCCGAGGAGGCGCGCCGTCCGCCAGGTCGCGGCGAGGGCGAGGAGCCCGGTCGCGACGTTGAGGAGGTGACGCGTCGGGTAGCCGCCGAGCGGCGAGAGCCGCGCCAGCGCCGCCGCCGTCATGTCGAACGCGGCTCCGTAGTAATTGAGGTTGAAGTAGTCGAGCGCGGTGCGGTCCTGGAAGAGGCTGAGGTAGTAGTCGAGAACCTTGTAGCCGTAGGCGAAATGAAGGTCCTCGTCCCAGCTGATGCCGTAATCCTCGAAGGTGGCGAGCGCGATGACGGCGAGCGCGGCGAGAAGCACCTTTGCGGCCGCGTCCGCCTCGAGGAGCCGACGAAGGACGGCGCGGAGCGCGGGAAAGAGGAACGCGCGCCGCCGGCCCCCAGGAAGGGCTTCCACCATTTCCGACGGCAAGAGACTCTCCGGGGGGCTCCCAAGATGAGAGAAGGACGGCGCGGACTATGGCACGGCGGCGCGACATGCCGTTGGAAAAACTTGCGCTTGCGTACCGCGGCGTAGGCACGCAGCTTGCATCGTCGACGACGCATGTCGCCTCCCCTGATCGGCCATAACCGCGGCCCGCCGCTCGACGACGACGTTCCCGCCCGGAGCTGGGGGCATTACTGCTGGAAGCGGGCGCACAAGGAAACCTGGCGCCCGCCGCCGCGCGAGGTGGCGCTGCGTCGGCTCGCGCGCGCCGAGGAGCTCGGGATGAGCTACCGGGAGTACGTTTCGGTGATTCTCGACCGCGGCGTCTTTCTTTGACGGATCGCCGGGGCCCTCCATAATCAATCGGTGGCCTTGAGGTTCCCGTTCCGCGCCCGGCTGTTCAGCTTCGACCGCAAGGTCGTCACCTTCTTCGGCAAGGACGGCGAGCGCATGGTCGAGTGCGCGATCGCGACCGAGGCGCTCGCGCACCGGTTCGGTCTCGCCGCCTCCGACCGGCAGTCGGTGTTCGAGGCCTTCGACCGCAACCGCGGCGAGATCGAGGCCAAGGCGAAGGAGAAGTACCAGCGCCGGGACATCGACCCGGACGGCGTGGTCATGCTGTCGAGCCGGGACTTCGCCTGACCCCCCGGAAGGCCGGGCGGCGCCTCGCAAAACGGTTGTAAAACTCGACGACAGGATTTACTTACGCGCGAGCGCCACCCCGGCGGAGGATGTAGCGACGTGCGGCAGACTCCCCAGTTCCGCGAGCAGCGTGTCGGGTTCGATCCGGATATCGTCTCCGCGAAAAGGGTCCACGAGTTCCACCGCCATTGGCAGGAGCTCAGGCGCGGGCGCGAACTCCCCGCCAAGTCCGATTTCGACCCCACGGCGGTGCCGCATCTCCTCTCCGGAATCATGCTCCTCCGCGTTCACGAGGATCCGCTCGATTTCGAGTACCGGATCATCGGCGAGGACGTCGTCGCGCGGTTCGGCAGCCTCAAGGGAAAGCGCGTGCGCGATGGGGCGCTCCTCAACCCGTCCACGACCGCGCTCGGGCACTACTGCGCCGTCGTCGAGGCGCGGCGCCCGCATTTCCTCGAAGGCGTGACGAGAGTCGCCTGGCACGACCGCCCGATCCACCTCTCGCGCGTCCACTGCCCGCTCTCGGCCGACGGCAAAAAGATCGACCACATCATCTCCTACGTCGCCTTCCTTTGAGGAGGGCGCGGCGCCGCCCGGCTTGACGGCGCGGCCGAGGCCGCCGGAGGATCGCCGCGAGCGGGGCGGGAGCCCTGCGCCCGCGAGGGAGGGAATGCGATGAAGGGCGTCGTCTTTCTCGGCGAGCGACGGGTCGAGCTGCGCGA
>JADGGZ010000310.1 GCA_019689675.1 Rhodospirillales bacterium
TGATCGGCGTGGCGCGGCGCTCGACATGGGCCGCTGCGATGACGCCGATGGCGATCTCGCCCGACCGATTCGGCTCGTAGAGCACGGTGATGTCCGCCCCGCCGAGGGCGTGCTCATCGCAGAGGTAGGCATCCGCATCGGGCGACCAGAGCGCGGCCGTCTTGGCCTTGCCCGGCCGCTGGTGGTGCCAAACACGGCAGCGGACGCCGAGCTTGTTCTTCCCCTCCCTCGCGCAGCCCGGGACGATGCAGTCTTCCATAGTCTCCTCCTCTCACCCCGCGCTCCTGCGCTACCTCGCTTCCACGAGCCCGCCCGCGACCTCGTCGATGAGCGTGGGAATCGATGGCACGTCGTGGGCGATGAGGTAGCGCCACTCGCCGAAGCTTCCTTCGGCGTTCACGGCCGCGACCCAGCGCTCCGCGGCCGCCCTCTTCACCTTCTCGAGCGGGTCGTAGCCCTTCGTCTCGACGATCACCGTGATCCCGTTCGTGAGCCGCACGAGGAAGTCGGGCACGTAGTCGTGCATCTGACCGTTATGGAGGTAGGGAATTGCAAAGCTGAGCCCTTGGTTCTTGACGAACGCGGCCACGCTCGGATGTCGGTCGAGGTAGTAGGCGGCCGCCTGCTCCCAGCGCTTCGTGTCCGCCACGACGTAGTTGACGTGCGACTTCCCGACCTCCCGGACCGGCTTCGACGTCCAGAAGTCGACCTCCGCCGTCGAGCCGCGCGGACGGCTCGCCTCGTAGCGCGGGAGCTCGGGCGCCTCCCCTTCAGCGACGCTCGGTCGGATCGCTTCGAGCAGCCGCTCGACCGCCCAGCCGTAGTACGGGGACAAGAAGACATCGACCCGCTTGGCCTCCTCCTCGACGACGACCTTGTCGCGCACGAACCGCTGCACAATCGCGAGCGCCTGGGGGAAGAGCACGTGCGCCGGCACGGCGCAGGTCTCGCGGGCCGCGTACTCCCTCGTGAGCGTCGCTGCGAGATCGAACTCCCGCTCCTGGAGCCGGATGTCCGAGCGCCACCGCTCGAGGTCCAGACCCTCGAGCCGGCCCGGGCCGTGGAGCGACGGACGTCCCTGGTTGGTTGGAAGCGCGGCCTTGAGCTGCACCTCGTCGGGCACCCTCAGCGGATCGACCGGCACCGGAGGCACCTGATCCCAGTCGACGGCGATACGGTTCCGGACTTGTTGCTGGTAGCCGTCGACGCGGGGGAAGACGATCTCGTACTCCGCCTTGCTCGGCAGCGCGAAGACGTGGTGCTGCTTGGGCTTCGGCGGCCGCCGCTCGCTCGTGCGCTTGAACGGGATCACCTCGAACGGCACGCCGAGCACCTTGGCGACCTCCTCGGTGAGCTTCCCGTCGTCGCCGACCTCGTAGCTCGTGCGCCGCAGGCCCCGGCCGACGACCTGCTCGCAGAGGAGCTGCGACATAAAGGGCCGAAGCCCGACGATGTGCGTCACCGTGTTGCAGTCCCAGCCCTCGGTGAGCATGCCGACGCTCACGATGCAGCGAACGTCGCGCCCCGGAGGATGCAAGGGCCGGCCGAGCTTGGCCGCGAGCGCCTCGAAGTCCTCCGGGTAGATCGGCCGCCCCAGCGAGTCGAGCGGCCACTCGAGCTTGCCGACCGTGTCGAGCGTGAGCCGCATCCACGCCGCCTCGTCGGACTTGGGAGCGCCGGTGTCGGTCTCCTCGACGACCTTCGAGTCGACCCGGATCGTGACCGTGCGCTCCGGCGTGTTGCGAAGCTCGGCGATGTCGGCCGGCGGGATCCCCGGCGGCGCCTGCCCCTCGGCGAGCCAGTCGTAGACCACCCTGGCGAGGCGGGTGTTCTTGCAGACGAGGATGAACACCGGCGGCCGCGGCTCGTCCGGCGAGGCGGCCCATTCCTCGCGCGTCTTCTCCCAGTCCTCGGCGAGGAGCTGGATCGGCGGCTGCGCCCACTTGAGCACGGCCTGAGGCTTGGCGCTCGCCCGCCGCCCGCCCCGCTCGCGCGCCGTGAGCTTGGAGACGATCCAGCGCCAGATGTTGAAGTAGGCCGCCTGCTCCTCGCCGCTCGGGTCGCTCACCGCAAGCTGCGGGATCTTGACGAGCCCGGACTCGATCGCGTCGGTGAGCCCGAAGTCGCTCACGACCCAGGGGAAGACCCGGTTGGTATCGGCGGCCGCCCGCTCGAGGAAGTACGGGGTCGCCGAGAGGTCGATGCAGAGGTTGATGCCGCGGTGGCGGTGGATGCGGTCGAGCCCTTCCACCCAGACCGTCGCCTCTTGGACGAACTCCTCGGCGCGCTCCTCGTCGAGCGCCTCGGCCCCCTCCGCCTCGTCCGCCGTCGCCTGGCGGATGCGGTAGGCGTGGTGGGCCTCGTCATTCAGGACGAGGATGTTCTGCTTGCCCGCGATGTCGCGCCCGAGCACCCGCTGGAGCCAGCGCGCGTCGCTCTCCACGTAGCGGATCTCCTCGACCACGACCTCGACGAGGCGCCCGTCCTTGCGCCGCTCCTCGAGCACGCGCAGCCGGCCGAGGGCTCGCTCGCGCTCGTAGTCGGCGAGGGAGAGGTAGCGGCTGCCGCGGGCGGTGGTCGTCCTCGGCCCGATCTTGATCGTCGCCCGGATCCGCTCGGGCACGCCCTGCTTCTGCACCTTGGCGCCGGCCTGCATGCCCTTGCGCTCGAACTCGTGCCAGTTCTTCACGAGCACGCGCCCCTTGCGAAGCTCGGGCATGAGGTGGGGCGGCACGAGGTCGCGGGTGCGGTAGATGGAGGCCTCGTCGCCGCTCGGGTCGAGCTCGCCCAGGCGGCTTCGGATGGTCACGTTGGGACAGACGACGAGCACGACGTCCGAGAAACGCGGGTCCTGCCGGTTGGCGGCCTTGTTGAGGATGCTCCAGGCGGCGAGCATGCCCATGACCGTCGTCTTTCCCGAGCCGGTCGCCATCTTGCAGGCGTAGCGGCGGAACGGCTCGACGCCGTTCGGGGTCTCCTCGAGCGGCACCTCGATCCCCTGGCGCAGGTCGGCCCTTGCCTCCGTGAGGAAGATCACGGTCTCGGCTGCCTCGAGCTGGGCGAAGAAGAGCCGCGTCGCCCGCCCGTCGCGCCGCCAGTAGCGCAAGAGCTCGAGCGTGGTGCGGGTCACGCCCGGATAGCCCTGCGCCCGCCACTCGGCGAGCCGCTCCCGAATGCGGTTGACGAGCGAAAGCTCCACCCACTCTCCGCGCACGGTGCCGCCCGCCTCGGGCGGCGGCGCCGCAGGGTCGCGGTAGAAGTAGCCAGCAGGCCTTCGCCCCGGCCGCCGTTCCGGCTGCCTCCCCTCCTCGAGGTGCCAGTGCTCGCTCGGCTCCTCGAACGGGGAGCAGAGGATCGGCTCGGCGACCTCGAACGAGGAGGCGTCGGTCACGTCGCCTCCGCAAGCCGCTTCACGACCATGAGCTCGTTACCGCGGTCGTCGATCACCTTGACGGCGATCTCGCCGCTCTCCCCGGCGAGGAACGGCGCGCTGACCGTGCCCGACAGGTGCTCCCACACCGACTCCTCGAAATCGGCCTTGAGGGCGCGCTTGAGGTTGTCCCAGGCGCCGGTGCGCGGGAAGAAGGCCTGCGA
>JADGGZ010000311.1 GCA_019689675.1 Rhodospirillales bacterium
GGGGCCGGGGCGATCAGGCGGCGTTCTTCTCGTACTCTTCGAGCGTCGAGAGCGTCACGAACAGGGCGCCCTTGCGGTTGAGCCCGGTGCCGACGTCCCCGTTCGTCATGCCGTACCGCTTCAGCACGTTGAACTGCGCCACGAGCGGGTCGGGCTTCGGCTGGCCCGGCTGCGGACGCTCGCGGCGGACCCGCTGCTCCACGACGGCCAGCTCGTTGGCGATGAGCTTCGTCAGCCGCGGCGTCACGCCCAGCCGGCGAAGCTCGTCGCGAATTTCCTCGATGGTCATCTCCTCGGGTTTCTTCATTCCGCCCTCGACGGTTGTTCGGGAAGGCAAGTAGGTAGGCATTTGACCCGCCCCCTGCCAACACCTCGTGTTGCATTGCAGCGTTGAGGCCGGCCGTCGGCCGCCTGGCCGTCCCGCGTCTCGGCGGCGGCGCGCCCGAATCGGGCCGGAGCCCCCCGGTCAGAAGCTCTCGTCCGGCATCCCGGCGGCGACGTCGGTGAGCGAGGCGACCACGTCGAGCCAGGAGCCGATCTTCGGCATTTCGTACTCGAAGAAATACCGGCAGGCGCGCAGCTTCCCCCTGTAGAAGGCCTCGTCCTTTCCGGCAGCAGCGAGCGAGGCGCTCGCGCGCCGCGCCTGGCCGAGCCAGATCCAGCCGACCACCGCGTGCCCGAACGCCGAGAGATAGGCGGTCGCGTTCCAGAGCGCCCGCTCGTCGCCGCCGAGCTCGACGAGGTCCTGCGCGACGCGTCCGAGGCGGTCCCAGGCCGAAGCAAGCTGCTGCCGGAAGCCGGCGAGCGCCGGGTCCGCCGCGGCGGCGGCTTCCGTGCGCGCCACCTCCTCGCGAAGGCGGGCGAAAGCCTCGCCGCGGTCGCGCAGAATCTTCCGCCCGAGAAGATCGAGCGCCTGGATGCCCGTCGTGCCCTCGTGGATCGGATTGAGCCGGTTGTCGCGGTAGAGCTGCTCGACGTCGAAATCGCGCGTGTAGCCGTAGCCGCCGTGCACCTGGATGGCGAGGTCGTTCGCCGCGAGCCCCCACTCGGACGGCCAGGTCTTGGCGACCGGCGTCAGGAGCCCGAGGAGCGCCGAGGCGTTCCGGCGCTCCGCCTCCGTCTGCGCCGTCAGCTCCTCGTCGACGAGACGCGCGCAATAGAGGAGGAGCGCCAGCGCGCCTTCGGCGTACGCCTTCTGCGCGAGGAGCATCCGCTTCACGTCCGGATGCCGGATGATCGGGACGGGCGGCGCCGCCGGGTCCTTAGCGGCGAGCGGACGGCCTTGCGGGCGCTGGCGCGCGTATTCGAGTGACAAGAGGTATCCGCGATAGCCGAGCATCGCGGCGCCGAGGCCGACGGCGATCCGCGCCTCGTTCATCATGTGGAACATGAGCGCGAGCCCCGCGCCGGCCTCGCCGACGAGCCAGCCGACCGCACCGGCGCTGCCGAGCGGCCGGTGCGCGACGCCCTCGCCGAGATTGAGGAGGCAGTTCGTCGTGCCCCGGTAGCCCATCTTGTGGTTGAGGCCGGCGACCGTGACGTCGTTGCGCGCCCCGGGCGCCTCGCTGCCGGCGGGCAGGAATTTCGGGACGATGAAGAGCGAGATCCCCTTGGTCCCGGGGATCAGCCGTCCGTCCGGCCCCGGCGCCTTGGCCAGCACCAGGTGGACGATGTTCTCCGAGAGGTCGTGGTCGCCGCCGGAGATCCACATCTTGCTGCCGGAGAGCCGGTAGCGGCGGCCGAGGGCGTCCTCGCCGTCGGGAACCGCGCGCGTCGTGATATCGGCGAGAGAGGATCCGGCTTGCGGCTCGGAAAGGCACATCGTGCCGAGATAGCGCCCCTCGAGCTGCGGGCCGACGAAGGCGGCGATCTGGGACGGCGTGCCGAAGGCGGCGATCAGTCGGGCATTCGCCGCTGTCAGCATCGGATAGGCCGCGGTGGCGACGTTCGCGGCCATGAAATGCGCCATCGAGGCGGTGTGAACGACATGCGGCAGCTGCGCTCCGCCGAGCGCGGCGTCGAACGGCGCGGCGAGGAGGCCGGCCTGCGCATAGGCCGCCACCGCCTCGCGGATCTCGGGAATGACCCGCACCGCGCCGTCCCGCAGCACGGGCTCCTCCCTGTCCGCCTTCTTGTAATGCGTGAGAAACCGTTCCTCGGCGAGCCGCGCGCTGAGGTCGAGGATGGCGTCGAACGTCTCGCGGGAGTGCTCGGCGTACCGCTCGCGCCTCGGGAGCCGCTCCACGTCGAGCCATTCGAAGAGGAGAAAGTCGAGGTCGCGCCGGCTCAGCAAGGGCATGGAAAATCCATCTCGAGGCAGGAATTGCAGACGGTTCGCCGCGACGCCCATTCGCCGCGCGACGTTTCGGAAGGCGCGCGGCCGCAGCAGGGCGCGGGCGCTGCGCGAGATCGATCATGCCGCCGCCGCCGTCGCTTGCAAGCCCGGAAGGCGACGTGCCCGCCCGCCGCTCCCGCCTCGGGCTCGCGGCCTCATCGCTGCAAACGTGGTCGCCCGATCCAGAGCCGGTTGAGCCATTCCGTTGCGAGGTTCGGCTCCCGCCCTCGCAGTCGCGCCATCGCCTCGTGATAGGGCCCCACATGGCGGATCGGCTCCGGGAGCGCCCGATAGCACCGCCGCAGGAGCGCGACAGCGCGCTCGGCGGTACGACGATCGGCCGCGTCGTAAGCGAGGCCGTACGCCTCGCGCAGCCGCGCCGGGAGCATCCCCGCCGTCAGCGCCCGGTACCAGTGCGGCGCGCGCAGCCAGGGCTTCGCGCCGGCGAGGAGCTGCTGGGCGAAGGCCTGTGCCGTCGGCGCGACCGTCAGAACCTCCGACTCCCGCATCGCCTCCGCATAGGCGGCGAAGGCCTGCCAGGTGGGCGGCAGGGCGTCGCCGGGGATGCCGAACAGCGCGGCATAGAGGCGGCCTTCAGCATAGTATCGCTCGCGCTCCTCCTCGGTGAGCGGCGGCAGGATCAGGTCGTGCACGAGGAGCGCCGTCTCGACGAGGGTCGCGTGAACCCAGCGCAGCGTCGCGACGTCGTTGGCGCGATAGCGCGACCCGGCGCGAAAGGGGCCGATGTCTTCCGGCAGCACGCCTTCGACGGAAGCGTGCCGCCGATGGAGGCGGCGTGCGACGCGGAGCGCCTGATCGACCGTGCCGAACACTGCCGTGTAGGTGATCTCGAAGGTACGGTGGAAGCGGCCGACCGGATCGACCGCTGCCACCGAATGCCGCGCAATGGCCGCGGCGACCCAGGGATGGGCAAGCTGCAGCAAGAGCGCCCGCCCGGCGCCCAGGAAGAGGATCGCTTCGCGATCGACGCGCCACGTCAGCGATTTCGGACCGAAGACGCCCGCGACCGGGTCGGCCACGTTGGCGCGGACCCATGCGAGCTCCCGCTCCAGATGCGCCTCGTCGACGCGCTCGGAGTCGACGACCAGGTTCATCGGCATCGGAGCACGACTATGCCGCTCCCCTCGCCTAAGCCTTGGCGCGACTTCGGCCCGAGCACCGGCTCATCGCCGATTTCCGCGCGGGCGATGAGAACGGGTCGCCGCCG
>JADGGZ010000312.1 GCA_019689675.1 Rhodospirillales bacterium
CCGCTTTTCGATTCGATCCGAGCGCCCACGCTCTCGGCGGCAACGCGCAGTTCCTCCCACGTCGCCGCCTCGATCGGGATCCCGCGGGCTGTCCGTTCCGCGCGGCTCATGAGTTCCGGCTCGCCGGCGACGAGCACCGGCAGCGCCGGATCGGCCGGCGGCGAAGCCTTGATGTAGTCGATCGCTGCGCCGACCTCGGCCTCGAACCGGTCCGCGGTCGGCAGCCGACGCGGGTCGACGATGAAGCTCAGCATGTTGTTGGTGATCCGGTCCTTCTGATGCGGAATCGTCGAGATCGTGCCGCCACCCACGAGCGCGCCTGCAAGGAGCTCGCAGAGAACCGCAAGCCCGTAACCCTTGTGTTCGCCGAACGGAAGAATCGATCCCCGCGGCTCCGTCCACATCACTTTCGGATCGGTCGTCGGCCGACCTTCGGCATCGAGAAGAACGCCCTCCTTCATCGTCTCGCCGCGGTTCATGGCGACGCGCACCTTGCCCATGGCGACGCGGCTCGTGGCGAAATCGAGCACGACGGCGGGCTTATCCCCGGCAGGTGGCAGCGCGATGCAGATCGGATTGGTCGAGAAACGGGAGTCGGTGCCGCGGAAAGGGGCGACAAGGCCTGCGTGCCCGACGACGTTGACGAAATGCAGCGACACGAAGCCCTTCGCCGATGCCTGCTCGCCATAGGTTCCGATGCGGCCGATATGCGAGGCGTTTCGCAAGGCCACCATCGCGACACCCATCGTCGCCGCACGCTCCATGCCCGCCTCGATCGCTTCACGCGCGACCACCTGGCCGAAGCCCTTGTTGCCGTCGACGGAGATGACGGCACCGCCGCGGTCCTCGATCTTCGCGTGCGCCTTCGGATCGAGGACGCCGCCGAGGATGCCGCGAACGTATTGCGGAATCATTCCGACGCCATGGCTGTCGTGGCCGGTGAGGTTCGCTTCGACGAGATGATCGGCGACAATAGCTGCGTCGGCCTCCTCCGCCCCCGCGGCCACAAAAATTTCCCGCGCGATCCTGCGTAGGCGATCATGCGGCACCACCACAACGTTCCCGCTCATCCCCGCCCTCGTCTCTCCACAGTCTCGTTCCGACAAGCTATCTCAGCTCCGCATTCGCGCGCCCGCGGGGTCGTAAAGCGCCACCGGGGCCAAGACGGCAGGACGCCGGTCGCCGAGAATCTCGATTTCGAAGCCGCCGCGCGCCTCCGCAAGCACGGCAGGAACATAGCCGAGGGCGATCGACCTGCCGACGGTGTGCCCGTAGCCGCCCGACGTCACCCAGCCGACGACCTTTTCTTCGTGCCAGATCGGCTCGTCGCCGATTGCGTCGACGCCGGAATCTTCGACGGCGAAGGCGACGAGGCGCCGGGATGGCCCTTGCGTCCGTTCGGCAAGGGCCGCCTCGCGGCCGACGAAGTCGCCCTTGTCGAGCGCGACAAACCGGCCGAGACCCGTTTCGTAAGGCCCGTAGACGGGACGGAAGTCGCGCGCCCAGCTTCCGAAACTCTTTTCGAGGCGTAGCGAGAGCAGCGCCCGGGCGCCGAACAACGTCAGCCCCAGCTCCGCGCCCGCTTCCGAGAGGAGATCATAGAGCGCGCGCTCGTAATCCGGCTCGACCCAGATTTCGTATCCGAGCTCGCCGGTGAACGAGATCCGCCCCACGATGGCGGGTATCATCCCAACTTCCGCGTCGCGGATCGAGAGAAACGGGAAGGCCGTATTCGAGACGTCGCCATCGAGAACGCGCCCCAGGAGCGCACGCGAATTCGGACCGGCGATGGCGAGGCCGACGAGATCCGAACGCCGCGACCGGAGCGAGACGCCTGTGCTCGGAAGGTGCCGCTCGAACCAGCGCAAATGGTATTCCTCCGCGGGCCCGGAACCGAAGATCAGGAACCGCTCTGGTCCGAGCCGCGCCAGAGTGAAGTCGCCGATCACCTTGCCGCGCTCGTTCAGCATCGGGTTGAGCGCGATGCGTCCGGACGACGGCATGCGTCCAGCGAGAAGTCGGGCAAGAAAACCCTCCGCGCCGGCCCCGGTCACCTCGTACTTCGCATAGTTCGCGATTTCGATGAGCCCGACCCTGCTGCGCACGGCGCGGCACTCGGCAGCCACCGGCTCGTGCGCGTTCGACCGGCGGAACGTGACTTGCTCCTCGCGCGGCATGCCTTCCGGTGCGAACCAGAGAGCGTGCTCGAGACCGAAAGAGGCGCCGAAGAGCGCCCCCTTCGCGGCAAGACGGTCGTAAATGGGCGTCGTACGCAGCGGCCGGGCCGCAGGCAGTTCCTCGTTGGGGAAACGGATGCGGAAGCGACGCGAATAGTTCTCGCGAACCTTGGCATCGGTGTAGGCGCGCGTTGCCCAGTCGCCGTAGCGCGCCACGTCCATGCCCCAGATGTCGGCGCCGGGGTCGCCCTCGATCATCCAGCTCGCGAGCGCGAGACCGACGCCGCCGCCCTGACTGAACCCGGCCATGACGCCGCATGCCACCCAATAGTTCCTGAGACCCCGCACGGGCCCGACCAGCGGATTGCCGTCGGGTGCGAACGTGAAGGGGCCGTTGACGATGCGCTTGATTCCGGCACGCTCGATTGCCGGAAAATGTTTGAAGCCCACCTCCAACGACGGCGCGATACGGTCGAGATCGGGCGGCAGCAGGTCCTGTCCGAAATCCCACGGCGTCTCCCGCGGCGACCATGGCACGCCGGCGCGCTCGTAAGTCCCCATCAGCATGCCGCGCCCTTCCTGGCGCATGTAGATCTCGCCCTCGAAATCGATGACGTGGATCATCTCCTGGGGCGCCTCGATCACCTCCTTCATGTCTTCGGTGACGAGGTATTGATGCTCCATCGCCAATATCGGCAGCTCGAGCCCGACCATGCGCCCGACCTCGCGCGCCCAGAGTCCGCCCGCATTGACGACGTGCTCGGCGCGGATCGTTCCGTGCTCGGTGACGACGTCCCAGTCGCCGTCGGGTCGCGGCCGTGTGTCGACGACCCGGTTGAACCGGTAGATTTCCGCACCGTGCAGCCGTGCCGCCTTGGCATAGGCCTGAGTCACTCCGGAAGGGTCGATGTGCCCGCCCAGCGGATTGTAGAGCGCACCGACGAAGTGCCGCTTGTCCATGATCGGCAGCATCCGCGCCGCCTCGTCGATCGAGACGAACGCCACTTCGAGCCCAAGATAGCGGCCCCGCCCCTCGACGAGCCGCAGCCAGTCCATTCTCTCCTCGGACCCGGCCAGGAAGAGATCGCCGGTGACGTGGATGCCGCACGACTGCCCGGAAACGGCCTCGAGCTCCTTGTACAGGTTGATCGTGTATCCCTGGAGCTTGGCGATGTTGGGATCGCCGTTGATCGGATGCATGCCGCCGGCCGCGTGCCAAGTCGAGCCGGACGTGAGCTCGCTCCGCTCGATGAGGACGACGTCCCTCCAGCCGAGCTTCGTCAGGTGGTAGAGCACGCTGCACCCGACGACCCCGCCGCCGATCACGGCCACCCGCACGTGCGACCTCATCCCGCACCTCCCGGCTGC
>JADGGZ010000313.1 GCA_019689675.1 Rhodospirillales bacterium
CGCCGGCGCGCCGATGGAGAAGCCCTGATGAAGCGCCTTCTGGTTGCCGCCGCGCTCGCGCTCGGCGTCGCTCAGCCTGTTCTCGCGGCCGGCGAGGCCACGCCGCCGCCGCGGCAGGAGTGGTCGTTCAACGGCATCTTCGGCACCTACGACCGGGCCGAGCTTCAGCGCGGCTTCCAGGTCTACCAGGACGTCTGCTCCGGCTGCCACGGCCTCTATCACCTCGCCTACCGGCATCTCACCGATCTCGGCTTCAGCGAGGAGGAGGTGAAGGCGATCGCGGCACAGAAACAGGTGCCGACGATCAACGACGAAGGCGAGACGGTGGAGCGTCCGGCGATTCCCGCCGACAAGTTCGTGCGCCCGTTCCCGAACGAGAAGGCGGCGCGCGCTGCCAATAACGGCGCCTACCCGCCCGATCTCAGCCTCATCACCAAGGCCCGCGCCGACGGGCCCGACTATGTCGCCGCTCTGCTCACGGGGTACGAGGAGCCGCCGGCCGACTTCAAGCTGCAGGAGGGGATGCAGTACAACAAGTACTTCCCCGGCCATCAGATCGCGATGCCCCCGCCGCTCACCGAGGGGGCCGTGACCTATGCTGACGGCACGCCGGCGACGGTGCCGCAAATGGCCCACGACGTCGCCGCCTTTCTCCACTGGGCGGCCGAGCCGAACCTCGAAGAGCGGCATCAGATCGGCCTCAAGGTGATGCTCTTCCTTCTGGCCGCCACGGTGATCTTCTACGCCGCGAAGCGGCGGATTTGGGCCGACGTCCACTGACACGCCGACCCTGCAATAGCCGGGCGCCTCGTGCGCCCGGCTATTGCAACCGCTCGCCGAAGAGGTCGTAAACCGGTCTTACCGGCGCGGGCGGGGGCGCCTCGCGCGGCCCCTTCGCCGCCCGTTTTTCCTCGATCTCGGCTTGGGTCGGCTGTGGATGGCCACCGCTCCCGATGACCGGACCGGGCGGCGGCGGGCGGGGACCCTCCGCTCGCTCGAGCGGCGGGCGCCGCTGCAGGAGACGGTCGACCCTATCCAGTTCCGGCCGCAACTCCTGGCGGCGCGCTGCCTCGCTTGCGTCGGCAGGCGGCTCTCGAGGCAGATCGTGGCGGAGCTGGTCCTGGTAGACGCGCGCCTTTTCCTGGTCGAGCGGCGCCGTGCCGTAGGGGGGATCGTAGCGGTAGGGCGCGATGCCGCTGGGCTGGGCCGATGCCGAGGCGGCGAGGAGGTGGGCGACGAGCGCCGACGCGCTCAGCGCCGCTCGGACTTGGGTGTGTGAGCCTCGAGGAACGGAAGCACCGCCATGTTGAACTCGCGGGGCATCACCTGGGTGAAGCAATGCCCGCCGCGCGGGAAAAGCTTGAGTTCGGCGCCTTTGATGAGGCGCGCAAGCTCCTCGGAGTAGTAGGCCGGGGTCACGATGTCGTCGGCGGCGCCGATGACCAGGGTCGGGGTCCGGATGCGGCCGAGCTCGGCAACGCGGTCGAACGCAAGAATTGCCTCGATCCGGCTGAGGACGATCTCAGGAAACGTGAAGCTGGCGAGGTTCTGCGCCTCCATGAGGCGGAGCTTCTCGTTGTTCTGCGCGATGTACCAGGGCGGATAGAGGGCGAGCGTCGCGGCCTGGACGTAGGCTTCCGGGCCGATCTTCGCGAGGAGCTCCTTGCGCATCGCGAAATGGCGGCGGAAATACGCGTCGGCGCGGGTCCAGCTCGCGGCGATCACGATCGAGGCGAGGCGGTCCGGGTGCTCCAGCGCGAGCGTCTGCGCGATCGCGCCGCCGGTCGAGTGCCCGACGAGATGCGCCTGAGCGATCCCGAGCGCGTCCATCAGCCTCACGACATCCTCTGCCATGCGGTCGACGGTGTAGGCGCTCCGGTCGCGGTCGGACTGGCCCACGCCGCGATGGTCGTGGGTGATCACCTCGAAGCACCGGGAGAAAACAGGAACCTGTTCCTTCCAGTAGGAGCCCAGACCGCCGAGCCCGCTGACGAGCAGAACCGGGAACCCGGCGCCCTGCCGCTCGGCGTAGAGGTGGCAATCCCCGATCGCGATGCGCGGCATTCGGCGTCAGATCCGTGGTGAGAACCTTTGGCGTCCGTAGCATCCGGGTCGAGGCAGTGTCAAACGCATGCCTGCCGAGTCTGACATGCGTGCCCGACATCCGCGCGGGTCCCGAAATCGTCACATGCGGCCGCCGGAACCCTGCGACTAGCCTCGTGGCCTGGCTGGAACTTCGCCAAAGAGGAGACGTTAGCGCTCCGATCGCGAACCAGAAAATTGCCTGTTCCCGGTAGAGCGGGCGTCGTTCGCGCGAGAAACCAGGGCGTGCGGAAGGCGTCGGCCGGGTCAGCGAAAGGAGCCGCAGGGACTGCCGATGATAGTCGAGCTTCGAGACTTCGCTTCCGAACGCGAATCGGAGCCGCGCACGGGCACCGTCGCGCGAACGATGAGGACCTTGCGTCCGGTCACCCGCGAAACCATTAAGAGTGCGACGGAATGAAGAGAACCACGAGTCGGACACAGGACATCGACCGGCATGTCGGCGCCCGCATCCGCGAGCGCCGCATCATGCTCGGTCTGACACAGCAGCAACTCGCCGATCTGATCGGCGTCACCTATCAGCAAGCGCACAAATACGAGCGCGGGATCAACCGCGTTTCGGCCGGCCGGATGTGGGAGATCGCGCGCGTGCTGAGCGTTCCGGTCGCCTATTTCTTCGAGGGGCTCGACGGCGAAGGGGGGCGCCCGGTCAGTCCGCGGGAAAGGATGTGCCTGGAGCTCGCGCGCAACTTCGCCCAGATCTCGAACGAGCGCCATCAGGAGGCGCTCTCGCAGCTGGCCCGCGCCCTCGCCACCGAGCACTGAACCCGGGAGGCTTCATCGAGAGAAGGAAGGGCCCGCCTCGGCGGGCCCTTTCCGCATCGGGATCGCGCCGGGGAAAAGCTCAGACCGTCGGTGGCCGGCGGCGCATCAACCCCATCACGAGCGCGATGAGGAACACCACGAGGAAGATGAAGAAGAGGACCTGCGCGATCCCCGAAGCCGCCGACGCGACGCCGCCGAAGCCGAGGAAACCCGCGACGAGCGCGATGATGAAAAAGACAACCGCCCAGTAGAGCATCGGTACTCTCCGCGTTCCGTTGAGCCTGCCGCCGCCCGGACGGCTCGCTTCCTCTCTCAACGTCGGCTTGCAGGGCGAGTTCCAGCGGGCGCTATCAGTGGTAGCCGCTCAGCCCGTCGCTTCCGCCTCCGCCGCCAAGCGGCGGACGTCCGCAGGGGAGCGGCCGTCCTTCCGGAGGGCGGCGATCGTCAAGCTCTTGTCCCGCTTGGCGAAGCGCCGCCCCTTGTCGTCGACGAGGAGGCGGTGATGCCGGTATCGCGGCGTCGGGAGCCCGAGGAGCGCCTGCAAGACGCGCTGCACGTCGGTGGCCCGGAAGAGGTCCTCGCCGCGGGTCACCAGGGTCACGCCCTGCAGCGCGTCGTCGACGGTGACCGCCAGATGGTAACTCGTCGGCGCGTCCTTGCGCGCCAGCACGACGTC
>JADGGZ010000314.1 GCA_019689675.1 Rhodospirillales bacterium
GAAGTCGAAGAGCTCGCCGCGTGTCGGCTTCTTCAGCTTGAGGACGCGGTCGCCGGCGAGAAAGACCCACGAATGGTGCGTCTCGACGACCTCGATGCGCGCCGGCCGGTCGGGATACGAGGCGGGATCGGCGAGGAAGCCGACCTTCGCCGCCGTCGCCGCCGGGTCGGCGTCACGCGTTGCGGGGCGGCGAGGCGGCATCGTCGCGGCTGGCCGCCCGCTGCAAGAGGGCGATCACCTCGTCGTCGCTCGTCTGGCGGAAGTCGGCGTAGTGCTCGCCGATGGCGAAGAACGGCGACGGCGTCTCGAGGCAGACGATCTCGTCGACTTCGCTGCGCAGGAGGTCGATCGTGTCCTGCGGCGCGACCGGCACGGCGAGGACGAGGCGCGCGACGCCGGCCTTCCGCAGGGCGCGAAGCGCGGCTCGGACGGTCGCTCCCGTGGCGATTCCGTCGTCGACGGCGATGACGGTTCTGCCCCTCACCGGTACCGGCGCGCGATTGCCGAAATAGAGCTTCCGGCGGCGCTCGATCTCGGCGAGCTGCCGCGCGCGCTCCTGCTCGAGATAGTCTGCGGGAACGTCGAGCTCGGCGGCGAGCCGGTGGTCGTAGACGAGCTGCGGGTCGGCCCCGTCGACGATGGCGCCGAGCGCGAGCTCGGGCTGCCAGGGGACGCCGATCTTGCGCACGAGGACGAGGTCGAGCGGCGCGTCGAGAGCGGCCGCGATCTCGAAGCCGACCGGCACGCCGCCCCGAGGCAGCGCGAGCACGACGGGCTTCTCGCCGCGCATGTGCTCGAGCCTCCGTGCGAGGGCGCGTCCGGCGGATTTGCGGTTCTCGAACATTGCGCTTCGCCTTCAGCCACTATCCGAAGCGAGGGGGCGCGTGGCATTGCGCTGTATCAAGCGAGCGACCGTCAATGCGCGGGGCCTACGCCTGTTGCTTGCTGCGGGCATCCAGCTCCTCGGCAAGGGCGCGCAGATCGGCGTCGATCTCGACCTCGTAGCGGAAGGGCTCGAGGCGCCGGAGCGGCTCCGGCAGCGCCGCGAGCTGAGCGGCCGCATAGGCCCGGCTCTCGGCGAGGCTCGGGGAAGGGCCGATCCGCCGGCCGCCGCGCATGACGGGGCGGAGGAGAGGCTCCCCCTCTCGTGCCGCGCCCTCGGGCGCCACGAGGTCGCCCGCGAGCGAACCGTCCGCCGCGCGGCGGCGCCAGACCTGCTTGCGCCCCGGCCAGGTCGCCTTTCCTTCCGATCGCTTCCGGCGAGGCACTCCGGCGTATTCCTGCAGCTTGTAGGCGCAGTCGAGAGCCGGCGCGTCGGGCGAGGCGGTGAGCGCGGTGCCGATGCCGTAAGCGTCGATGGGCGCGCCCTGGCGGCCGAGCTCGAGAAGCAGGTCCTCGTCGATCCCGCCGCTCGCGACGATGCGGACCGAGGCGAGGCCGGCCGCGTCGAGGATGGCGCGCACCTTGCGCGCGTGGGCGCCGAGATCGCCGCTGTCGAGGCGCACGCCGGAGAGCGTGATGCCCTCGGCCGCAAGGCGCGGCGCGAGCGCGCAAACCTTCTCTGCCGCGCGCTCGGTATCGTAGGTGTCGATGAGCAGCACGAGACTGTCGGGGCGCGCGTGCGCGAAGTGCTCGAAGGCGAGCGTCTCGTCGTCGTGCGCCTGGATGAAGGAATGCGCCATCGTTCCGGAAAGCGGGATGCCGAAGGCGATCCCCGCGCTGACGGTCGCGGTGGCGGCGAACCCGGCGATGTAGGCGGCACGCGCCGCGAGCACGCCGGCCTCCGATCCGTGCGCGCGGCGGAGACCGAAATCGACGAGCTGCTTGCCGGGTGCGGCGAGAACCATGCGCGCCGCCTTCGAGGCGATGACGGTCTCGAAATGGATGAGGTTGAGGAGTCGGGTTTCGACGAACTGCGCCTGGGGCAGCGGCGCTACGACCCGCACGACCGGCTCGTCGGGAAAGAAGACGGTGCCTTCCGGCATCGCGTCGACGTCGCCGGTGAAGCGGAAGTCGCGGAGATAGTCGAGAAACTCCGGTGGAAACCGACGGGTGGCCTCGAGCGCGGCGAGTTCGCCCGGCGAGAAGGCCAGGCTTTCGAGAAAATCGAACACCTGCTCGAGCCCCGCGGCCATGAAGAACCCGCGCCGCGTCGGCAACTTGCGCATGAAGAGCTCGAACGCGGCCGGCGCCTCCATGCCGTACTTGCGGTACGCCGCCAGCATGTTGAGCTGGTAGAGGTCGGTCAGCAACGCCTCGGAGAGGGGCGAGACCTTCCCGTCGCGAAACTCGGCCAAGAGGGGGCTCCTCGATCTTCGGTTTCAATCTTGCGCCGCAAGGCGGCCCGGCAAGGGCCCGCACGGGCGAGATTGCCTGCGCCGGGATTGGAACGGATTGACGTGGAGCAAGGCGCTCCAGCCCTCGACGCATGCAAGCTCTCCCGGGTTCGGAAGGAAAGGCATCGATGGCGGATCGCGGGCTCATGCTGTTCGCGCTCGAGCGGAGCCGGGAGTACGGCGCCCGGGTCGCGGCGCAGCTCGAAGTTCCGCTCGCCGAGCACGAGGAGCGCGGCTTCGAGGACGGCGAGCACAAGGCCCGTCCCCTGGTCGATGTCGAAGGGCGCGACGTCTTCGTCATTCACGCCTTGCACGGCGAGCCTGGCCAGAGCCCGAGCGACAAGCTCTGCCGGCTCCTCTTCTTCATCGGTGCCCTCAAGGACGCCGGCGCCGGGCGCGTCACCGCCGTCGCGCCCTATCTCTGCTACGCGCGGAAGGACCGCCGCACCCAGCCGAACGACCCTGTGACGACGAAATACGTCGCCGCCATGTTCGAGGCGTGCGGCGCCGATCGCGTCATGACCTTCGACGTTCACAATCTCGCCGCTTACGAGAACGCCTTTCGCCGCCCGACGCTCAACATCGAGGCGATCCCTCTCTTCGTCGAGCACTTCGCGCCGCTCTGCCGGGGCGTGCCGGTCGCGGTCCTGTCGCCCGATGTCGGCGGAACGAAGCGCGCCGATCGCTTCCGGCGGGCGCTCGCGGCGGCGATCCGCGAGGAGCCGGCCGCGGGCTTCGTCGAGAAAAGGCGCGCCGGCGGCGCGGTCAGCGGCGACATCCTCGTCGGCGATGTCCGCGACAGGCTCGTCATCCTTTTCGACGATCTCATCAGCACCGGTACGACGCTCCGCCGCGCGGCAGAGGGTTGCCGCGCTGCGGGCGCGCGCGCGGTCTATGCGGCGGCGACGCACGGGCTCTTCATGGGCAAGGCGTCGAGCACGCTGGCGCCGCCGGCGCTCGACGGCGTCGTCGTCACCGACACGGTCCGGCCGGCAGGCGAAAACGCCCTGCCTGCGCACATATCGGTTCTCGATTCCTCGCGCCTGGTCGCGGCGGCGATCGCCGCCGCGCATGTGCCGCCCTGAGCGCGCGGAAACGGGGCAGCCAAGGAGGCGCTCATGAAGCACATCATCGTGGCGACCGATGGATCCGAGAATGCGTCGCGGGCGGTCGATGTCGGCGCGGAGCTCGCGGCGAAGCTCG
>JADGGZ010000315.1 GCA_019689675.1 Rhodospirillales bacterium
CACGCCGCGCTTCTGGTACTCCATCGCCGCGTCGTAGATCGGCATCACCGTGCCGTCGGGCATGAGCTTCGTCATGCCGCCCTCGACGCCGGTGAGCATCTCGTTGCGGATGCGGATGTTGGCGAAGGTGCCGCGCATCATCACCTCGTGATGGCCGCGCCGCGCGCCGTAGGAGTTGAAGTCCGCAGGCCGCACCTGGAAGGACATGAGCCACTGGCCGGCCGGGCTTTCCTTCTTGATCGAGCCGGCGGGCGAGATGTGGTCGGTCGTGATCGAGTCGCCGAGGATCGCCAGGGGCCGCGCGCCGATCACGTCGCCGACCGCGCCCGGCTCCTTCTTCATGTCCTCGAAATAGGGCGGGTGCGCGATGTAGGTCGAGGCGGCGGGCCATTCGAAGGTCATGCCCTCGCCGGCCTTCACCTTCCTCCACGCCTCCGGCCCCTCGAAGACGTTGGCGTAGCGCTTCCGGTACATCTCGGGCGTGAGGCTCTGCCGGATCGTCGCCTCGATCTCCGCCGAGGAGGGCCAGATGTCCTTGAGGTAGACGGGCTTGCCGTCCTTGCCCTGACCAAGCGGCTCGTTGGCGAAGTCGTGACGGACCGTGCCGGCGATCGCGTAGGCGACGACGAGCGGCGGCGAGGCGAGCCAGTTCGCGCGCACGAAGGGGTGGATGCGGCCCTCGAAGTTGCGGTTGCCGGAAAGCACCGCGGAGACGACGAGGTTGCCCTCCTCGATGGCGTTCTGGACGGGCTCGGGGAGCGGCCCCGAGTTGCCGATGCAGACCGTGCAGCCGTAGCCCGTGAGGTTGAAGCCGAGCGCGTCGAGCGCGGCGTCGAGCCCCGCCGCCTTGTAGTAGTCGGTGACGACCTGGCTGCCCGGGGCGAGCGAGGTCTTGACCCAGGGCTTCACGGTCAGGCCCTTCTCGACCGCGTTCCGCGCGAGGAGCCCCGCGCCGAGCATCACGGAGGGGTTCGAGGTGTTGGTGCAGGACGTGATCGCGGCGAGGACGACGTGCCCGTCCTCGAGCGCGTAGTTGGTGCCGGCGACCGGCACCTTCTTGCCGAGCTCCTTGGCGTCCGACGTGCCGGCGAGCTTCGGCAGCTCCGCCGCGAACGCCTTCGGCACGCCCGAGAGCGCGACGCGGTCCTGCGGCCGGCGCGGGCCGGCGAGCGAGGGCTCGACGGTCGCGAGATCGAGCTCCAGCGTGTCGGTGAAGACGGGATCGGGCGTCGAGGCGTCGCGCCACATGCCCTGCGCCTTCGCATACGCCTCGACGAGTGAGACGCGCGCCTTGTCGCGGCCGGTGAACTCGAGATAGCGCAGCGTCTCCTTGTCGATCGGGAAGAAGCCGCAGGTGGCGCCGTACTCGGGCGCCATGTTGGCGATCGTCGCGCGGTCGGCGAGCGGCAGCCCGTCGAGGCCGGGCCCGTAGAACTCGACGAACTTTCCGACGACGCCCTTCTTGCGCAGCATCTGCGTCACGGTGAGGACGAGGTCGGTCGCGGTCGCGCCTTCCTTCAGGGCGCCGGTCAGCTTGAAGCCGACGACCTCGGGCAGGACCATCGAGATCGGCTGGCCGAGCATCGCGGCCTCGGCCTCGATGCCGCCGACGCCCCAGCCGAGGACGGCGAGCCCGTTCACCATCGTCGTGTGGCTGTCGGTGCCGACGAGCGTGTCGGGATAGGCGATGGTCTTGCCGCCCTCCTCGGTCGTCCACACGGTCTGCGCTAGGTATTCGAGATTCACCTGATGGCAGATGCCGGTGCCGGGCGGCACGACGCGGAAATTGTCGAACGCTTGCTGGCCCCAGCGGAGGAAGGCGTAGCGCTCTCCGTTGCGCTCGAACTCGAGCTCGACGTTGCGGCGGAAGGCGTCCTTCGAACCGAACGTGTCGACCGTGACCGAGTGGTCGATGACGAGATCGACCGGGCAGAGCGGGTTCACCTTCTTCGGATCGCCGCCCAGCTTCGCCATCGCCTCGCGCATCGCGGCGAGATCGACGACCGCGGGAACGCCGGTGAAGTCCTGCATGAGGACGCGCGCCGGGCGGAAGGCGACCTCGTGCGTCGAGGTGCGCTTTTCCGCCCAGGCGCCGATCGCCTTGATGTCGTCGACCGTGACGCTGCGCCCGTTCTCGAGCCGCACGAGGTTCTCGAGCAGCACCTTCATCGAGAAGGGCAGGCGCTCGACGCCGGCGATGCCGGCCGCCTGCGCCGCGGCCTCGAGGCTGAAGTAGTCGTAGCTCTTGCCGGCGACGGTGAGGGTGCGGCGGGCTTTCAGCGTGTCGTGACCGGTGACGGACAAGGGAGGCTCCTTTCGCAAGCGGGACCCCGAGGGTCGGCTCGAATTTTGCCCGGGTTCGTACCCCTCACGCCGAGGGGGCGCAAGCGCGTCCAAGCGGGTGAGGAATTAGAGCCGGGATGCGCTGGCGGAAGGAGCGCTCGCCTGCAAATGCAGGGAAAATGCAGGGGCGGCGGTCATGCGCGTTGTGGCACGGGGCGGCGGATCGCCGCGGGTGCCGCCACGGCGATCGGCTCGGCGAGGATGGTCATGCCGTTGCCGGTGCCAGCCGAGTTCCCCGACAGGCAGTGCTTGAAGCGGGCGTATTCGACGGCCGTTGCCGTACCCACGACCAACCTCCGGCTCGGAATACAATGTGGATCTGTATATCCGAATCTGAGCACGAACACAAGCGATTTGGTTGCCATCGATAACCGGATAGTAAGGCCGTGGACCACAGATCTATCTTCAATCCCGCTCCTTGGCCCGAGAATACGCCTCGCCGATGACCGCCGCATCGAAGCTCAGCCCCTCGCTCGTCTCGTTCGATGTCTTCGGCACGCTCGTCGACGTGCGCGCGGGGTCCTACGCGGCGTTCCAGTCGATTCTCGAGGAGAGCGGCGGCGCGCATCTCGACGTGCGCGAATTCTGGGAGCACTGGGAGAACCGGAACATCGCGCATTACTGGGAGCCCTACCGCCCCTATCGCGCGATCTGCGAGCGCTCGCTCGAGGAGAGCTTCGCCCATTTCGGGCTCTCGGGCGACGCGCGCCTCATCGAGCGGTACTTCGACGCCTTCGCCGGGTTCGAGCTCTTCCCCGACGTCGAGGAGACGCTCGCGCGCATCGCCGAGCGGGCGCGGATCGCGGTCGTCTCCAACATCGACGACGACCTCCTCGCGCGCGTGCGCCTGCCCCCTTGCGTCACGCTCTTCTGCACGGCGGAGAAGGCGCGCGGCTACAAGCCCGACGGCACGCTCTTCCGCTACCTTCTCGCCAACGCGGGCGTTAAGCGCGAGGAGATCCTCCACGCCGGCCAGTCGCAGCGCACCGACCTCGTCGGCGGCAAGAAGCTCGGCCTCACCATCGCATGGATCAACCGCCGCGGCGTGCCGCGCGACGCGGACGTGCCGACGCCCGACTACGAGCTCCGCGACGTCGCCTCGCTGCTGACGCTTCTCGGCTGAGCGGCGCCGGGCGCCGCCTGCCCTGCCTTCCATCGCCCATCGTCATTCCCGCGAAAGCGGGAATCCA
>JADGGZ010000316.1 GCA_019689675.1 Rhodospirillales bacterium
AAAGGAAGCGTCGGGGGTCGCTTTCCGGCGATTCAGTCGCCCGTGTCGTCACGGGCGGGGAACAACTCGCCCGTATGTTCGCCCAGACGCGGAGCGGGGCGTCGGAGCGACGCGGGCGTGCGCGATAACTTGATGGGGCATCCGAGCGTGCGGACACGGCCTGCGCTCGGGTGTTCCAGCTCGACGACCATTTCACGCGCCTGCACCTGCGGGTGGGCGAACATCTCGCCGTGATGAAGAACCGGCGCCGACGGGACACCGGCTGCATCGAACGCCTCCTGCCAATGCGCGGTAGGCGCGGTGGCGAGCCGATCCTCCAGAATACGGATGAGGGAGTCGTTGTTGGCGACGCGGTCCGCGTTCGTGCGGAACCGTGAATCTTCACGTAGCTGCGGCAGTCCGACGACATCGCAGATCTTTTCCCAAAGCGCTTGCGAGCCGCCGCCGATGGTGAGCCAGCCGTCCGCCGTCTTCATGACCTGATAAGGCGAGTTGCCGCGGTGCGCTTGTCCGAGCCGGACCGGGCGTTCGCCGGTGGCGAAGTAGTTCGCGGCCTCGTAAACGCCGAACGACATCGCGGCTTCGAGGAGCGACGTTTCGACCATCTGACCTCGGCCCGTCCGCCTGCGTGCTTCGAGCGCGGCGAGAATGCCAATTGTCGCGAACATTCCGGCGCCGATATCCGAAATCGCGATCGGCAGACGGTGCGGTGGCCCGTCGACTGGTCCGCATACGGCCATCAGTCCGGACATCGCCTGCGTCATGAGGTCGAAGCCGCCTTTGTCGCGCAACGGGCCGGTTCGACCGAAGCCTGAGATGGCGCAGTAGATGAGGCGCGGATTGAGCTCGCCGAGGACGCCGTAGCCGAGTCCCTGACGTTCGAGAGTGCCCGGCCGGAAATTCTCGACCAGGATATCTGCCGTCTCGACCAGCCGGAGGAGCGCTTCCCGCCCGGAACTCTCCTTGAAGTCGAGCGCGACGCTTCGCTTGTTTCGGTTCCACAGCATGAAAGGGGCGCTCTCGCCGGCTAGGAACGGGGGCATGCTGCGTGCATCATCGCCCGATCCGGGGCGCTCGATCTTGATCACGTCGGCGCCGAGATCCCCGAGGATCATCGTGCAATAGGGGCCGGAGAGATGGCTCGAAAGATCGATGACTTTCAGACCGTCGAGGGCGCCAGGCATGTTTCCTCCTCGTCCGAAAGAAGTAGGGAGCGGGAGCCGGAGGGCGAAAAGCCGAGGTCGTTGCATTCGGCCGCCGATTCCCGCACCGTTCGAAAATGGACGCGCGAGACATCGTAGTTTCCCGGAAGGACGGTGTCGCCACCGTCATGCTCAACAGGCCCGAAAAGCGGAACGCGGTCCGCTTCTCGATGTGGAAAGACTTGGCGCGGATCTTCAACGGGCTGAGCGAGGATTCCGAGGTTCGCGCGGTCGTTCTCACGGGCGCCGGGGGCCACTTCTCCGCCGGCGCGGATATCGACGAGTTCAAGGAGGTGCGCGACAACGCCGAAGCGGCTCGCGATTACGAGCACGCCGGCGAAGGGGCGATGATTGCGATCCGGGACTGCGCCAAACCCGTGATCGCACTGATCGCGGGGGCGTGCGTCGGCGGCGGTCTCGGGCTGGCGCTTTGCTGCGACTTCCGCATCGCCGACGGGACGGCGCGGCTCGGCATCCCTGCCGCGCGGCTCGGCATCGTTTACAGTCCGCTCGAGACGCAGCTCCTTATGGCGGCGACCGGGGCATCCAACGCCAAGCGCATCCTCATGACCGGCCGCATCTTTCCGGTAGCCGAGGGAGCGCGGCTCGGCCTTGTCGATGAGATCGTGGCCGATGCCGGCAGCGCGGTCGCGGAGCTCGCGGCAGCTCTCGCACAGAACGCTCCCCTTTCCGTCGCCGGAGCCAAGTACATCGTCAACACGATCGCGGCGGGATTGATGGCTGAGCGGGCGGCGGAGATGCAGCGCCTGGTCGAGGCGGCTTTGAACAGCCGCGATTACCAGGAGGGCCGCCGGGCCTTCGCCGAGAAGCGGCCGCCGCGCTTCGAGGGGCGGTAGAGCCATGCAGTGGCTCGGTGTCGACGTCGGCGGCACCTTCACCGATTTCGTTCTCTACGACGAGGAGTCGGGCAAGCTCGCGCTGCTCAAGACGGCCTCCACCCCGCATGACCATTCGGTGGGGATGATCAACGGCGTCGACCGCCTCGGCATCGAGCTCGAGCGCCTCGCCAAGTTCGCTCACGGGACGACGGTCGCGACGAATACCGCGCTCGAACGAAACGGAGCGCGCACCGCGGTGGTCACGACGAAGGGCCATCGCGACGTGCTCGTCGTGGGGCGCGGCAACCGCACCGTGCTCTACAACATCAAGGCGCAGCGGCCTGAGCCGCTCGTCGCGCGCTCGCAGATCTACGAGGTCGACGAACGGGCACTCGCGGACGGCACGATTCGGCGCTTGCTCGGCGAGCGCGAGATCGAGACGATCGCGGAATCCCTCGCGCGCGACGGTGTCGAGTCCGTTGCCGTCTGCTTTCTCCATTCGTATGCCGCGCCAAGCAACGAGGCGCTCGCGAAGAAGCGCTTCGAAGCGTCGCTCGCGGACGCCTTCGTCTGTACCTCATCCGAGGTGCTGCCGGAGTACCGGGAATACGAGCGTTTCGCGACGACCGCGCTCAATGCCTACGTCGCGCCGAGAATGCGCCGGTACCTCGGGAACTTGCGTGTGCAGCTCTCGGCGCGCGGCTATGAGCGGGGCGTCACCATCATGACCTCGAACGGCGGGACCTTGCCTTCTGAAACCGTGGAGGCCCTGCCGGTCATGTCTATGCTCTCAGGACCGGCCGCCGGCGTGATCGCCGCCGCGGCTGTGGCAGAGGCGGCCGGGTTCCGCGACATCATCACCTGCGACATGGGCGGCACGTCGACCGATGTCTGCCTTCTGCAGGGAGGAACCTTCGCGATGACCAGCGAGGGACGGGTAGGCGCGTTCCCTAACCGGGTCCTCCAGATCGACATCAACAGCATCGGCGCTGGAGGGGGGAGCATCGCGCAGGTCGACGAAGCCGGTTTCCTCTCGGTCGGGCCGCGCTCGGCCGGCGCGATACCGGGGCCGGCTGCCTACGGACGCGGCGGGTCGGAGCCGACGGTAACGGATGCGAATGTCGTTCTCGGTCGGCTCGGCACTGAGACGCCCCTCGGCGGCGAGATCCGCCTCGATCGCGCGCGGGCCGAAGCGGCGATCGCGCTGCCGGCGGCGCGGCTCCGGCTCGACCCGCTCGCGATGGCCGAGGGTATCGTCCGCATCGCGTCCGTCAAGATGACCGGCGCGATTAAGGAGATATCGGTGATGCGCGGACATGATCCGCGCGACTTCGCTCTTTTCGCTTATGGCGGCGCGGGGCCGCTGCACGCTGCGCTGATCGCCGAGGAGCTCGGCATGAGCCGGGTGATCGTGCCGCCGATGCCGGGCAACTTCTCCGCGTTCGGGCTTCTCGTCGCCGATGTGCGACGCGATTTC
>JADGGZ010000317.1 GCA_019689675.1 Rhodospirillales bacterium
ATCGGCTCGAAGACCGCCGCCATTCTCCGCGAGGGCGGTCACGAGGTTCTTGCGGCTTCGCCCCATACCGGCGTCGACACCATCACCGGCGAAGGCCTCCAACAGGCCATGACCGGAGCGCAGGTCGTCGTCGACCTCGCCAATTCGCCTTCCTTCGAAAGAAGCGCGGTCCTCGACTTCTTCGAAACTTCCGGCCGCAATCTTCTCGCGGCGGAGGCCGCCGCTGGCGTCCGGCACCATGTCGTGCTGTCCATCGTCGGAACCGACCGGATGCCTGACAACGGCTACTTTCTCGCCAAGGTCGCGCAAGAGAAGCTGGTCGAGTCCTCCGGCATCCCCTACACCATCATCCGCTCGACGCAGTTCCTGGAATTCCTCGGCGGCATCGCCGCTTCGGGCGCCGATGGAACCATGGTCAGGATTTCGCCGGGCCTGTTTCAGCCGATCGCGGCGGACGACGTCGCGGGTTTCGTCGCCGACGTGGCGCTCGCGCCCCCGCGAAACGGCATCGTCGAGATCGCAGGTCCCGAACGGGCGCCGTTCGACGAATTCGTCGCCCGCTATCTGAAGGCGGTGGGCGATCCCCGCCGTGTCGTGAGCGACCGCGAGGCACGCTATTTCGGCGGCCGGGTCGAGGAGAGCTCGCTCGTGCCGTTGGGCGAAGCACGGCTCGGCCGCATCGGCTTGGATGAATGGCTCCGCCGCGGACAGGCGAAGGTCTGATCCCTTGTTCCCCGCGCGAAGGATACGCTTTCCATGAAACGAGTTCTCGCCTCGCTGCTTCTCGCCGCCCTGCCGTTCGGCGGCGCTCTCGCCGATGCGCCGAAGGAGAAGGCCGCGAAAGTCACTCTCGTCTACGAGCACGAGCTGCCGAACGTCCCGGGCAAGAGCATCAAGGGCGTGCTCGTCGAATACGGTCCGGGCGGCTACTCGTCCGGCCACACGCATGCGGCATCCGCCTTCATCTACGCGACCGTTCTCGAGGGGGCGATCCGCAGTCAGATCAACGACGGGCCGGTGACGACCTTCAGTGCCGGGCAGAGCTTCTCGGAATTGCCCGGAGACCGCCACGGCGTCAGCGCCAATGCCAGCGAGACGCAACCGGCGAAGCTTCTTGCGGTCTTCGTGGTGGACACGGACGAGGCGGAACTGACGATCCCCTTCGCGGATTGACGGGGCGCGGCCGAGGCGGGTCGGCTACAGCAACCCGCGCCGCGCGAGGTTCCGCATCAGCGCGCCGGTGCCGAAGGTCCAGGGCGGGCAGCGGTCGCTCGTCGCCACCGTGTTGACGAGGGCGCCGAGCTTCCTCGCCGAGATCGTGACGACGTCGCCCGGCTTGTGCGTGAAGCCGGCGCCCTTCTCGCCGCGGTCCTCGGTCGGCGCGAACATCGTGCCGAGGAAGAGCGCGAAGCCGTCCGGGTACTGGTTCGTGGCGCCGATCGCCTGGCCGACGATCTCCTCGGGATCGCGGCTGATCTCGCTCATCGAGGAGCGGCCTTGAAGACGGAACCCGTCCAGCCCCTCGACCGTGAGCTCGACCACGGCGCGTCGCACGTCGTCGAGGCCGAAGCTCGCGTCGAAGAGGCGCAGGAACGGGCCGATCGCGGTCGAGCCCGTGTTGTCCTTGGCCTTCGAGAGAAGGAGCGCGCTCCGTCCCTCGAAATCGCGCAGGTTGACGTCGTTCCCGAGCGTCGCGCCGCGGATGCGCCCCTTGCTGTCGACGACGAGCACGACTTCCGGCTCAGGGTTGTTCCAGGTCGATTTCGGATGGATCCCGATGGTCGCGCCGGGGCCCACCGCCGCCATCGGCTGGCATTTCGTGAAGATCTCGACGTCCGGCCCGATCCCGACCTCGAGGTATTGCGACCAGAGGCCGCGCGCCTGAAGCACCGCCTTGAGCCGCGCGGCCTCGGCCGACCCCGGCTTCACCTGGGAAAGGTCGACGCCGATCTCGGCGACGAGCGTGCGTCGCACCTCGTCGGCCTTCTCGGGAGCCCCGCGCGCCTGCTCCTCGACGACGCGCTCGACGAGGCTCTTGGCGAAGGTGACGCCGGCCGCCTTCACCGCCTGGAGGTCGATGGGGGCGAGGAGGCGGACCTCGTCGAGCGCGCCGAGGCGCGGCCCCTTGGCGGCGCGCACGACGGCGGCGGGGTCGTCCTCTTCGAGCAGGAAGCTTACCGTCGGCGCGGTTCGGGTGATGTCGAAGACGCCCTCTGCGTCGACTCGGGCGACGCAGGGGCCTTCGGGCGTCTCGACGCGGGCGACGAGGGTTCCGGCGGCGCCGTCCTCGGGAAGGATAGGGGTCATCGCCCGTCTATATTACGATGCCTTGGATGCACGCGCTCATTTCGCTTTTCGCCGCCTTCCTCGCCGGGTGGGCCGCCACCCTCGCGGCGCACCAGCCGGCCGTGGGGCTTCTCAACGCGCTCGGCGTTCTTCCGGCCGCGCCGTTCGCGATGCGGCCCACCGCGCCGTTCGGCGTGCCCCAGGTCTGGTCGTTCGCGTTCTGGGGCGGCGTCTGGGGCATTGCGCTCGTTCTCGCGGCGAAGCGTCAGCGGCTCCTGCCGCTCGCGTTGTTCGGCCTTGTCTTCGGCGCGATCGCGCCGACCCTCGTCGCCTGGTTCGTCGTCGCGCCGCTGCAGGGCCGCCCCGTCGCGGCGGACTGGAACCTCGCGCGGCTCTGGATCGGGCCTTTCGTCAACGGTGTCTGGGGCCTCGCCGCCGCGCTCTTCTGGCGCGGCCTCGCGCGGTAGCGGAAGGCGGACGGTCCGGCGCCGCGATCAGGTCTCGTCGAGCGGCGCCTCGAGGTCGACGAGGATGTCGTAGACCTCGCCGACGACCCCGCGCTTGCCGCGCTCGAGCTCGGTGCCCAGCTGGTCGTCGGCCATGAGCCATTGCCGCGCCTCGATCACCTCGGCCTCCGTGGCCCCGGTCTCGAGGATCCGGGCGCAGGTCGCGTCGTCGATGTCGCCGAGAAGGCGGCGAAGCTCGTCGGCGCTGATCGGTCGGCGTGCACTCTCCGGCATAGGTCCTCCACTCGAGGGGCTCCGTTCGGTCCAAGGCTCTACGACGAAACCTAAGTAGGGTCGAGCGGCTCGCCCTTGATCTGGCGCAAGCGGGTCAGGCCGCGGCGTCCGCGCCGGAAGGCGGCTCGACGAGCGTCGCCTCGACCACCGCGCGCTTGTGGTCGAGATGCTCGCCGAGAATTCGCGACAGGCGCTCGGCGTCGCGCGCCGTGAGCGCTTCGAGCATCGCCTCGTGCTCGCGCACCGCCTCGTCCCAGCGCTCGAGCGTCATGTTGGCGAGATAGCGCGCGCGCCGGATGCGCCCCGCGAGACCGTGATAGGTGGTCGCGAGGATCGGGTTGCGCGCGGCGCGCAGGATCGCTTCGTGGATCGCCTGGTTGCGGCGGAAATAGCCGGGAAGGTTGCGCCGCGCGTGGGCCGCCAGCATCTCGTAGTGGAGCGCGCGGATCTCGTCGAGCTCA
>JADGGZ010000318.1 GCA_019689675.1 Rhodospirillales bacterium
ACCAGCAGGCGCCGCGGCACCCCGGGTCGAAGGCTCACCGGCCGTCGCCATCCCCCGGATTCTAGGCGCCGCCGCGGGGCGTTCGCGGAGCGCGGGCCTTATCCCCGGAACGAGTGATTTCGTCGAACATCACCCTTTTGGGGGTGAGCGCTCCCCCGGAACGGGTATCATCGTGCGCCACGTCCGGGTAGGAGGACTCCGAACCGGACGAACGGGGGAGGCGGCTGAGCTACACGTTCAGCGACGGCCGGAAGGAACGATGGGAGATACGACGAAGACTTATGTTCCTGAGAGTTGCAGACAGAAGTGAGAGCCTGGGAATGAGCGAGACTCCGACGACCGCGACGCCGGCGCGCTCGAAGTTCGGGCAGCGCCGCCGCCGCTTCCTGATGGTCAGTGTCGCGGCGCTCGCGGCGCTGGCTGCGGCGCTCGGCGTCTCGTTCGCCGGCAGCACCGGGACGTCGACGGTCACCGTCAGCGCTAGCTCGACCAACTTCGTCTTCCCGGTGGCTGCGGGCGCCCCCGCTCCCGCCGACGCGAGCCTCACGGGCCTGCGCTACGGCTCGGTGATCCAGCACGGGAGCGGCGACACGTTCAGCGCGACGGCGAGCGACATCAAGAACCCGACCTGGACGCCGGTTGCCGGCTCGGCAGGCAGCGTGACCACCGCGGGCGACGTCGTCCTCATCGACGCGCGCAGCGTGACGCTCGGGACGCACGGCAGCCTGATTGTGAACATGTACGTCACCAACCTCGAGGAGCTGCAGCAGACGTACAGCTCGTTCGCGTTCCCGGTCAACGTCTACCGCTGCTCGGCCTCCTGCGCGGCGCCGACCTCCACAACCGGCAGCGGCACGCAGGGGAACTGGGAGCAGGCGTCGACCGTCCTCGCGACGGGTTCCGTCTTCCTGACGAACACCGAGGGCTTCCTGACCCTCTCGCTCGAGGCCGGCTACTACTACGACATCGCCTTCAACACCGGTGGCAGCTTCTACACGGTCTCGACGACGAGCGGCAGCCTCAGCCCGACCTTCTACTTCACCGCGACGCCGGCGTAGCTTGACGGGAGCAGGGAATGGGGCTCCACGTACCGATCCCCCGCCGGCGGGCGCGCCGCGCGCTCGCGGTGATCGCGGTGGCCGCAAGCCTCCTCTCCACCGCGGTCTACTGGCTCGCGACGCTGGGCGTGGTGACGCCGACGATTGCCGCCCCGCCCGGCCTGACGAACGGCGAGGTCGCCGACGTGACGGCCATGTCGTCCGCGGTCACCCGCAGCAACGGCGGCGCGTCGCTGCAGACCGGCGTGGCGATCGCGAAGCTGAAGATTGCGAAGGACTTCACGCACAGGGTCAGGGTCGTGATCGCGTGGACCAACGCGGTCGACGCGGCGAAGGTGCTGCGGAACCCGAACGCGCAGATCTCGCTCGGCCTCTACCGGCCGATCAAGACGACGACGGGCTCATGCAGCCCCGGCGAGGTCAAGGTGAGCGACGGCGGCACCGACTTCTGCGCCGTACTCGACACGGCGGCCCGCGGCTCGGCGACCGTCTCAACCTCGGGAAGCTCCGAAGGAACGCTGCTGCTCGCGAAGAACATCGTCACCGGCTTCATCGAGCCGACGATCGATGGAAGCGGCACGCTTTCGACATGCTCCACCTCGACGACCTCGTGGTGCCAGCCGGCTTCGGGCGTGGGCGCAGACCAGCGCGTCCTCTACGTGATTGCCTCGATCCTGACGCCCGGCGGCGTGCCACAGGGTCAGCAGACCCAGGCCGGCTCGCTGTCGTTCTTCATCCGCGTCCGGCGGACGGCGTAGCCCCACCGGCTCCAGCGGGAGGCGGTCGGTGAGCCGGGGGGCGCTGGCACGCGCCGGCTCCGCCGCGCTCTGGTACGGTGTCCCCGCGCTCGCAGTCGCCGCTGTCGCGGCCTACGTGGTCGCGGCCGTGGTGTGGCGCGCGAACCCGCCGGTGGTTCCTGTCGCGGGTGTGTCGATGAAGCCGACGCTCGAGGCGGGCGACCTCGTCTTCGTCGAGGGCGTCGAGCCGCGAAAGCTCCGCAAGGGCGACATCATCGCCTTCGAGGTGCCGCCGGGCCCCCGCGACAAGTACAACCTGCCCCCGGCGCTCGTGCACCGGATCGTGAAGATCGACCGAACGCCCGCCGGGATCATTCTCCACACGAAGGGCGACGCCAACGCCGGTGAGGACGTCTTCCTGACGAGGGCCGACAGGGTGATCGGGCGGATGACGGCACGCGTCAAGGGGCTTGGCTACCCGATCCTCTTCTTCCGCAGCCGGCAGGGAAAGATCTTCCTCGGCGCCACCGCGCTCGTCGCGCTCCTGTACTTCCTCCTGGGGATCCTCGAAACACGCCGCGAGGCAGCCGAGCTGCACGCGCTAACGATGACGGAGATCGTCGAGGAGGCGCGCGCGCTCAAGGAGACGATGAAGCAAGGCGTCGAATCTGTCACGCGCGGCCCGCCCGTTGCCGCACCTGAGCCCCGATCTCTCGAGCAGGCACTCGCGTCGCTCCCGGCGACGGAGCGCCCGCTCCACCTGGCGGAGTTCCAACTCGCTCCGGTCTACCGCGAGCAGGCGACGGTGGAAGGCGTCGACTTCGACGTGCTCGAGCAGGGAATCCATCGCGCCGTCCAGTCGAGCGAGGAGGTGCGCGAGACGATGTGCGAGCTCATCGCGGCGATCGGCGAGTACGGCGAGCATCTCCGCAGCCACACCGAGGTCATGCAGAACCTCGCCAGCTCGACCGGCGAGTTGCAGGCCGCCGCGCAGGAGATGCGCGTGCTGCTCGCGGCGATCACAGAGGCGATCGCCGCCGCAGGCGAGCTCCCGCCTGACCAGGCGTAGCCCCGGCACCCTCCTCGTCCTGCACTCCCGCCCGCCGGCGCGAACGGCCGACACCGGTGCCACGCTCCGACGCTCGCTCGCGCAGCAACCGTATGCGACTCCATGTCGGCGGCGACGCCGTTCTCGCCGTCACGTTGCTGACGGCCACGACGCGGTACGTTCGCGGAGGACGCGGCAGCCGGCGCGATGCTCGGCTACCGAACCGGGCCGTGTGCGGGATCGCGAACGGGACGCAGCTTCTGGACGGTGTCCGGCTCGCTGCGGTACACCGAGATAATCGGGAAGCGGCAGGTCGTCCGCGATTTACGCCTGCCCAGCTGGATTCCGTCGCTGGGCTTGGCCGGAGAGGTTGTGCGCTGTCACCTTGCGCTCGTCGACGTGACAGAGGCGGACGCGCCCGTCGTCGTCACCGTGCAGACCACGAACGTCGGCGCGCTTCGCCGAGCGTGCTCCTCGCTCGCCCCTCCGGTCGCGATCTGGCGCGCCACCAGGGCCGCCCGGGAGCGGGGCCGGGGCGGACCGCACCCGCGGCCGGCCTGAGGCGCCTCAGCCTCCCGGCCGCCAGAGCGGCTCCTCCACCCCCGCCTCAGCGTTCGCCGCGCGCGCGAGGATGAAGAGCAG
>JADGGZ010000319.1 GCA_019689675.1 Rhodospirillales bacterium
TGCCGGTGCGCTCGACCTCGTGCCGCTCGCGGATGTCGACGAACACGGTCGCCGGGTCGTCGACGAGATGCATGGCCTGCTGCACGGTGATCGTCTCGATCACCGCGTTGGCCTCGGCCATCAGCTGCTTGAAGCCGCGCTTCAGGGTCATTCGCCGTTCCTTTCCATCGACGCCGGTGGACCGCGGAGGGTACGGCGGCACCCGGCGAGGGCTCCCCCGAGCGCCGCGACGTTCCTCCGCTCCCCGCTTCGTGCAATCATAGACCGCCACGGCGCGTTGCGCGAAACATCGAGCAACTCCGAATATGTCCAGAATCATCGCATCCGACATGGAGCGCTCCGTCGAAGAGGCGGCGAGCTTCCTCAAGGCGCTTGCAAACCGGCATCGCCTGCTCGTGCTGTGCCATCTCAGCGAAGGCGAGAAATCCGTCAGCGAGCTCGAGGCGCTTCTCGGCCTGCGGCAGCCGCATCTCTCGCAGCAGCTCGCGCGGCTCCGCGAGGAAGGGCTGGTCCAGACCCGGCGCGACTCCCGGACGATTTACTATCGGCTCGGAAGCGACGCTGCCGTGCGGCTCCTCGGCGTGCTGCACGAGCTCTTCTGCAGCCCGCAGGCTGCGGGACGCCCGCGGCGCGGCGGCCGGCAAGGCAACGGCCGCCTGCGCACCGACTGATCCGGCAGCTCGGTCAGGAGGGCGTCGCCGCGGGGAGGCGGAGGAGTGCGCGGCGGCGCAGCCAGAGGCTCGGCCGGTAACGGTCGCTGCCCGTGATGTCCTGCAGCCGGAAGAGGATGTCGTAGACCCGGTCGAGCCCCATGCGGTCGGCGAGCTCGAGCGGCCCCAACGGGTAGTTGAGGCCGAGGCGCATCGCGATGTCGATGTCGGCCGGGCTCGCAAGACCGATCTGCGCCATCTCGCAGCCGAGATTGGCGATCATCGCGGTGATCCGCTGGGCGATGAATCCGGGACTGTCCTTGATGCGCGTCACCGCGCGGCCGGTCGCGGCGAGCATCGCCGCCACGGCGTCCGCCGCCTCGGGATCGGCCCCCGGCGCGGTCATGATCGTGATCCGCTTCGAGGTGTCGTGGCTGAGATCGACGGCGACGGTGCGCCCCGGATCGAAGTCGAGGCGCAGCGCCGCCGTGGTGCAGTCCTCGCCCCAAGGCGCGATGGCGATCGGGCTTTCGCCGTCGTCGTGCGCGATGCTGGGGACGCCTGCCGCTTCGGCGAGGGCGACGAGCCCTTCCTCGGCCTCGGGCAGAATGATGCGTCCGGGCTTGGCGCCCGCCGGGGCTGCCGGCGGCGGCGCGTCGATTCGCTTGCCCGCCGAATCGTAGCGGTAGAAGCCGTGGCCGCTCTTGCGGCCGAGTCGCCCCGCATCGCGCATCGCGGCATGGAGCGGCGTGGTGGCAAGACGCGGGTCGCCCATGTAGCCGTCCTGGATGATGCGGCTTACCGGGTAATTGACGTCGATCCCGGTGAGATCCATGAGCTCGAACGGGCCCATGCGGAAGCCGCAGCAATCTCTCATCACGGCGTCGATGTCGTCGGGCGTGGCGACGCCTTCGTGGAGGAGATGGAGCGCCTCGGTCGTGTAGGCGCGGCCGCCGAGATTGACGAGAAACCCCGGCGCGTCCTTCACCACGACCGGAACGCGGCCGAGCCGCTTGCCCAGGGCGACGAGGCTCTCGACGACGGCGTCGTCGGTATCCGCGGCGCGGATCACCTCGACGAGCCGCATCAGCGGCACCGGATTGAAGAAATGGAGCCCGGCGATGCGCCGGCGCAGGCGCACGGCGCGCGCGATCGCCCCGATCGGAAGCGACGAGGTGTTGGAGGCGAGGATCGCGTCCTCGGCGACGATCCCCTCGAGCTCGGCGAAGAGGCGCCGCTTCACCTCGAGATCCTCGACCACGGCCTCGATGACGGCGCCGCAGCCCGCGAATTCGGCGAGCCCGCCCGCAAGACGCAGCCGGCGCTCTGCCGAATCGCGCAGCCCCGGCTCCAGCTCGCCCTTTTCGACGCTCCGCGCGAGCCGCGCGAAAATCTGGGCGCGCGCCTTCTCGGCCGCGCCCTCGGCCTGATCCCAAAGCACCACGTCGAGCCCGTTGGCGAGCGCGACCTGCGCTATGCCGGAGCCCATCGCGCCGGCCCCGACGATTCCGAGCGGACGCTCGGGCGTGCCGATCTCGGCCATTCCTCGCTCCTCCCCGCCGGGCGTCATCCGCGCCCGGTCACCATACGAAATGCGGCAGGACGTAACTAGGGCGATGCCCGCTCGAATCGACCGCGAGCCGCACCCGGCTCCGGTCCGGGATCTCGCCTTCCCGCACCCCGAACTCTTCGGAGTGGATGCCGCCGGCGACCAGAAGCGCGTCGATCCCGACGTTGTTCGCCCCCGCGATATCGGTCCTGAGGCTGTCGCCGACGGCGAGCACCCGACGCGGATCCTCGACGCCCAGCGCGGCGAAGCAGCGCTCGTAGACGGCGCGGTGCGGCTTGCCGTGCCAGGCGACGCGCCCGCCCATGCGCTCGTAGAGATCGGCGAGCGTGCCGGCGCAGATCATCAGCCGGTTCTGGTGCATGACGACGAGGTCGGGATTGGCGCACACCATGGGCAGGTCGCGCGCCTTCGCTTCGGCAAGCCGCTTCTCGTAGTTCTCCGGCGTCTCCTCCCAGCCCCAGGGGCCGGTGTTGAGGATGAAGTCGGCATCGGCGATCCGGTCGACCTTCTCGAGGTCGAGCCCGTCGAGCATGCCGTTGTCGCGCGGCGGACCGATGTGGAAGACCTTGCGCCCGAGCGCGGCGTGGAAAGGATCGTCGCGCCTGTGAAGCCGCTGCCAGGCCTCCTCTCCGGAGGAGACGAGCGCGTGGTAGAGCCGCCGCGGGATGCCGATCTCCGCGACGCGTTCGGCGACGGCCTCCGCGCGGCGGGGTGCGTTCGAGAGAATGGCGATGCGCTTGCCGGCCGCGTTGAGGCGCTCCAGCGCGTCCAGCACGCCCGGAAACGGCGCCGTGCCGTCGTGGAGCACGCCCCAGAGGTCGAGGATGAAGAAGTCGTAACGGTCGGCGACCGCGCGGAACCCGGCGATGAAGTCTGGCATTCCCGGGTGATGCCAGACCTCGCCCTTTCACTCAACCGCGATGCTGTCGCGGCGAAGTCCTGCGTAATCGAAGCGGCCCGCCGTGACCCCGGCGATCTCGCGGACCAGCTTCGCCACGAGGGCTTCCTTGAAGGTGTCGAAATCCTTCACCGCGATCTTGAACGCGCCTGGTCCGCCGATCACGTTCTCCTGGTAATAGGCATCGAGGGTCGGGTCCTCGTTGAGGATCGGCAGACCGTTGATCACGATCCCCTTCGCCACCGCTTGGTCGCGGGCCTCGTTGACGGGTCGCCCGTTGTTGTTGATGCCGTCGCCCGATACGTCGAGGACGAGACGCATCCCCTCGTAGCCGTTGCCGTCGTAGAGGCGCGCGGC
>JADGGZ010000320.1 GCA_019689675.1 Rhodospirillales bacterium
GCGCTTCGACCACGCCGCGAGCGATTCGAGAAGCTGACGGACGAATTGCCGCGTCGTTTCGTCGACGAGATTGCCCTCCGCGTCGAAGCGCTGCGTCATGTTGCCGATCGCGACCTCCGGCTTGTTGACGACGAAGGCGTTGAGCGCTGTCAGGACTTGCCGGAGGTGGTACTGCATCCGCGTCGTCCCGATCGGGCCCGGCGAGCAGCCCATGATCGCGACCGGCTTCTCGTTGAACGGCTGGTCGGGCGGACGCGAGGCCCAGTCGATGGCGTTCTTCAGCACGCCGGGGATCGAGAAATTGTATTCGGGGCTGACGATGAGGACCGCGTCCGCCTCGGCGATCGCCCGCCGGAAATCCTGCACCGGTTCGGGTAGGCCCTTCGCGCGTACGTCCTCGTCGTAGAGAGGGATCGGGCGAATATCGAACCGTTCGATGGTCATCCCGCTCGGCGCGAGTTTCCGCGCCGCCTCCAGCGCCATCGTGTTATAGGAGCCCTTGCGGAGGCTTCCCGAGATGCCGAGAACTCTTGTCATGCAGACCCCCGCCTCCGTCGTCGATGGCTGGGAAGGATAACGCCGCGGCGGCCGCGGTGTCGGGGTTGACGTACGTCAACGCGCGAAATTCGTAGTCGAGGTGTTTTTCGCAGCCATGAAGAAACCGATCATTTGGTACCTCATCGCCGACGGGGCGCGGGCGCGCATCGTGCATCGTCAGGAGTTCGCCTCGGGTTACGAGACGGAGCTGGAGCTCGAATCCGCCGAGGCCCGGCGCCCGTCGCGCGCGATCGCCAGCGATCGTCCGGGACGGGTCGGCGAGAGCGCCTCGCCGACACGGCATGCGATGGAGCCGCGGCAGGACCCGCACGAAGCGGCGAAGAAGGCCTTCATGCGCGAAGTCGCCGAGGCGATCGCGCCGTTCGAGGGGCGTTTCGACAGGTTGGTGCTCGTTGCTCCTGCCCGCGTGCTCGGCGAGCTGCGCTCGGCATTACCTGCCGGCGTGCGTGCGAAGGTGACGGAAGAGATCGCGAAGGACCTCACCAACACGCCGATCGGCGAGCTCGGCGAGCATTTGCCGAAGCTCGGACGCCTGCCGGAGTGAGAAGAGCGCCGGAGCCGCCGGCGCGGTCGCCGAGCCCATGACCTACCCGCGGCTGACCTTCCTCGGCGCAGCCGGCACCGTCACCGGGTCCTGCTACCTTCTCGAGCACCAGGGCCGCCGCATCCTCGTCGACTGCGGCATGTTCCAGGGCAGCAAGACGCTGAAGGAGCTGAACTACGGCGCCTTTCCGTTCGATCCGAAGTCGATCGACGCGGTGCTGCTGACGCACGCTCATATCGACCACAGCGGGCTCGTGCCGAAGCTCTGCCGGGCAGGCTACCGGCGGCGCGTGCACGCGACGCTGGAAACGCGCGACCTCCTCCGCTTCATGCTGCCGGACGCCGGCGCGATCCAGGAGTCGGAGGTCGAGCGCCTCAATCGCCGCCGAACGCGTCGCGGCGAGGCGCCGGTCGAGGCGATCTATACCCTGGCCGATGCCGAGCGATCGCTGGAGCAGGTCATGCCCGTGGGGCTCGGCGAAACGCACGAGGTGGCACCCGGGATCACGGCCCGCTTCTGGGCCGCCGGGCATATCCTCGGCGCGGCCTCCATCGAGCTCGCGCTCGAAGGCGCCGGGCCGCGGCCGCTCCGCATCCTCTTCTCGGGCGATCTCGGTCCGGAGGCCGCGGCGATGACAGGACCGGCGCCGTGCGACTACGTCGTCATGGAAGCGACCTATGGCGACCGCGACCGCGAGCGTTTGAGCGCAGAAGCGCGCCGCCGCCGTCTCGCGGAGGAAGTGCGGGCGGCGATGGACGCGGGCGGCAATCTTCTCATTCCCGCCTTCGCGGTAGAGCGCACGCAGGCCTTGCTGCACGATCTCGCCGTGCTCTTTGCCGAGGGCGGGCTCGAGCCGGTCGAGGTCTTCATCGACTCGCCGCTCGCGACGCGCGTGACCGAGGTCTTCGATCGGCACATCGAGGATCCCGACAATCGCCCCGACCTTCTGAAGCAGCGCGGCTTTCACTTCATCGAGGACGCCGGAACCAGCAAGAGCCTCAACTCGATCCGCTCCGGGGCGATCATCATCGCCGGCAGCGGCATGTGCGACGCGGGCCGGATACGCCATCATCTGAAGGCCCATCTCTGGCGCCCCCAAACGACGGTGCTCTTCGTCGGCTATCAGGCGCCCGGCACGCTCGGCTGGCTGATTCAGTCCGGGAAGGAGGCGGTGCGCATCATGGGCGAGGAGGTGCGCGTCGCCGCGCGCATCCGCAGCCTCGACACCTACTCGGCGCATGCCGATCAGAGCGAGCTTCTGGACTGGCTCGCCATGCGGCAGCCGGTCGGCAATGCGCTCGTGCTGACGCATGGGGAGCGGGCCGCCATCGCTGCGCTCGCCGCGCACGTCCGCACCCGCTTCGGCGCTAAGACGCCTGTCCTCATGCCGGAGCTCGGCGCCGTGCTCGTGCTCGATCGGGCCCAGCCGCCGCGGCTCGATCCCGGCATGCCGCGCCTGCCCGCGCCGGAGCTCGGCCGTGCCGACTGGCACAACGATTACGCGGCGTTCCTTATCGCGCTCAGCGAACGGCTTCGCCGTGCGCCGGACGAGGAGAGCCGCGCCGCGATCGTCGCCCGGGTAACCGAGGCGCTGAAGAGGAACTGACCCCCGCAAAGCTTCCGCCCGAAAAAAGAGAGAGCGGCGGCCCGGGGAAGCCGCCGCTCGTCACGCATCGGCCGGGAGGGTTCGGTTCGTAGCCGATACGACTTCACTGAATTCGGTGCGCGGGCGCGGGGAAGGGGGAACGGCCGCTCCGAATTCGAAACATGCTTCAAACCAACGTCTCGAAGTTCTGCAAGTTGCAGAAAGAACATTAGCCGCTATCTCTTAAAAAAGATGAAGAAGACGCGGCAAATCGTCTTCACGGGATGAAGTATCGAATAGGTTTTTACTTTGATTTGCCGATAATGCGGCGCGTTTTTGGCGTAGCCGGCACCGGCGCCGCGCCCCCGCCCGTGGCGCGGCCTCGTTTCGTCGCCCGCGCCGTCGCCGGCGGGCTCGCCGGTCAGCGACGACGGTAGGGGTTCTGCGGCGCGGCAGGCAGCTCGGCCGGAAGGTCCTCGGCGAGGATCGAGATCGTGACCGTGTAGGAGACCTCGCCTTCGTCGACGTCGCGGTCGAGCGTCCCGATGAACTCTTCGCCGACGCGGATCTCGCCCGGCTGGTTCGGCCGCTTCGGCTGATCGACCATGATCCGTTCGTTGTTGAAGAGCCGGCGCAGATAGAATTGCACGCGCGCGATCTCGTCGGGGGTCATTCTGCGGCTGCTCCTCGTCCCGAGCTCTCTGGAATCGTGAGGCTACCCCAGGGGCGGC
>JADGGZ010000321.1 GCA_019689675.1 Rhodospirillales bacterium
GGCGTCCTGGTCGTGGTGCTCGTCGCGATGGCGACGGCGATCCTGCGCCTCTTCTTCCGCGAATGGATCGAGCTTCCCGGGGCGCAGGAGTACGGCGTCGACAAGGCCTCGCCGGCGCGGTTCGCCTTCGTTCTCCTCGTCGGCGCGTACATCGCGCCGCTCGGCGAAGAACTGGTCTTCCGCGGCCTCCTTTTCGGCTGGCTTTACCGAAAAACTGGCTTCGCGACGGCCGCGGTGCTGAGCTCCGTCGCGTTCGGCGCCGTCCATCTCGGAGGCACGCTTTATCAGGCGATCGTGGCGGCGTTTTACGGGGTCGTGCTGTGCAGGCTCTACGTGGCCGCGGGGTCCCTGTGGGCCCCCGTCTTCGCGCATCGCACGGTGAACGCGATCGGACTGACGATGCTCTGGCTGGCCGGTTGGTCGCTCTGAAGCGAAGCCGTTAGGGAGCTAGGCCGCCTTCTTGAGCACGAGCCGCTCCCAGACATCCGCCATCGCCCCGACGAGGTGATCGATATCGGCATCCGTATGGAGGGGCGTCGGCGTGAGGCGCAGCCGCTCGGTTCCGCGCGGTACTGTCGGATAGTTGATCGGCTGCACGTAGATCCGATGGCGCTCGAGCAGAAGGTCGCTCGCCTTCTTCGCCAGGGTCGGGTCGCCGATGAAGACCGGGACGATATGACTCTCGGACGGCATGACCGGGATGCCGATCTCGGCAAGACGCCGCTTCACCGTGGCCGCACGCTCCTGATGGCGGGTGCGTTCGACGCCGCTCGTCATGAGGTGCCGCACGCTCGCGAGCGCGCCTGCCGCCAGAACGGGCGGCAACGACGTCGTAAAGATGAAGCCGGAGGCGTGGCTGCGCAGGAAGTCCACGAGAGCCGCCGAGGCCGCGACGTAGCCGCCCATGATCCCGAAAGCCTTCGCGAGGGTACCCTGAACGACGTCGAGCCGGTGGAGGACGCCGTCGCGCTCCGCGATGCCGCCGCCGCGCGGGCCGTACATGCCGACGGCATGCACCTCGTCGAGATAGGTGAGGGCGCCGTACCGGGAGGCCACGTCGCACAGCTCGCCGATCGGCGCGATGTCGCCGTCCATCGAGTAGACGCTCTCGAAGGCCACGATCTTCGGTCGTGCCGGGTCGATCGCGGCGAGACGCCGGTCGAGATCTTCGGGATCGTTATGCCGGAAAATGTGCTTCTCGGCGCGGCTTCGACGGATCCCCTCGATCATCGAGGCATGGTTGAGCGCGTCCGAGAAGATGACGCAACCGGGGAGGTGGCCTGCCAAGGTCGAGAGCGCGGCCTCGTTGGCCACGTAACCGGAAGTGAAGATAAGCGCCGCTTCCTTCTGATGGAGAGCGGCAAGCTCGCGTTCGAGGAGCACGTGATAGTGGTTGGTGCCGGAAATGTTTCGGGTGCCGCCCGCGCCGGCGCCGCAGCGCTCGAGCGCCTCGTGCATCGCCGCCAGCACCGCGGGGTGCTGCCCCATGCCGAGATAGTCGTTCGAGCACCAGACGGTCACTTCGGCGCCGATGCGATGCTCGAAGGCGCGCGGGAAGCGTCCCGCGCAGCGCTCGAGATCGGCGAAGACGCGATAGCGCCCCTCGCGCTTCAGTGCCTCCACCCGGTCGCGGAAGAAGGTCTCGTAGTCCATGCCGCCGATCGACACCAGCTTCATGAAGAAAAACTAGTGCCGATCGAATACGAGCGACCTTGATCTGGCGCAACCAACAAGAATGACGCAGGGGAAGAAAAGGACTCCGTCCTTCTACTTGCTGACGCGCAGGTTGCTGAGGTCCTCCGCGATCGCCCGGAACGCCGCGCCGAGCTCGCTGGCGGTCGGGACGTTGAAGAACTTGTCCGGCGAGCTCGCGCAGTTCCTATAGAGGTTCTGCGTGGCTGCATTGTTCACTTGGAGCAGGATCGTATAGAGGATGACCCCCTTCGACTTCACGTAGCTGCAGGCCTCCGCCGTCAGCTCGTCGAGACGGTCGAGCACGTTTTCGTACTCGGCCGCCTTCGTGCCCCCGCTCGTCCCGAGCGTGTGGTGGTCGACCGGGTATCCTTCGCCCGTGAAGGCCGTGTACGGCCCGTTCGAGTTCGAATAGCAGGTCGATTCCTGCTTCACGAGGTCGTTGACGCCGTCGGTCATCAGCACGATCGCCTTGTTCCATCCCTCGGTGCCGTAGGGCAGGCCGAGCCGGAACGGATCGTTCGGCGAAATGGCGCGCAGCGCCCAGGCGAGTCCGACATGCGTCATCGTGCCGGTCGCGTCCCACGGCCGCATCTTCTGAATGTCGGCGAGAAGCGCGGCCTTGTTATTGGTGAGCTTCCGGATGGCCGGCTGCGGGCAGCCCTTGTTCGGGCCCGAGCCGCTCGCCATCGTATTCTGCCCCGACGCGGTCGGCTCCGAGATCGAGTCCCATCCCTTCCCGGAGGAGTTCTCGCGGTTGTCGCACTGGCTGCTTTGCGTGGTACCGGTCCGGTACCGCGGCTCCTTCGGCCAGGAATAGGCCCGCCAGCGGCCGCCGGCCGCGATCGACGTGTCCTGGATGTTGTGCGGGTAGGGCCGCTCGACGACACATCCTCGCCACGTCGTCCCCGTGAAGTTGGCACTGCTGAGCGAGGCCGGATCGATTGCTGCCGCCGTCAGCGCCGGGTCGTCGGTGCCGATGTTGACGTTGGTGACGAAGGGTACCAGCGCGATTTTGAGCTTCTCGGGCGCCGGATTGTCGCCGAACAGGATGTTGACGAGGTCCGCTGCCGAGGCGCGCAGCGCCTGGATCTTTCCATTCTGCGACATCGAACCGGTGTTGTCGAGCGCCAGGGCGACTTCGAGGCCCTTCACCTCGCGGGTGATTTCGACGCTCGATCGCACCGGGATCGAATCGTAGCCGACAAGATGCATGAACATCGTGTCGAGCTTCCGCTCGGCAGTCAGCCGCACCACTTTCGAATCGATCGTCATGGAGAGGTTGACGAAGTCGCCGAGCGCGGCGTCCGGATAGTTCTTCTTGAAGAACCTTTCCGCGACCGCCTTTAGCTCGGCCTCGGTGCCGGTCGAGGAGCCGACCGCGAGGCCGGCGGCGTCGAGCGCCGCAGTGAGTCGCGCGCGCACGAGATAGGCGCGGGAGGCGTCGACCGCGGCGCCTGCGGCGAGGAGGAGCGGCACGAAGGCGAGCGCGAAGATCGCGGCAACGCTGCCGCGGCGGTCGGGGATCAAGGTGCGGGTCTCCAAACGCATGGCTCGATACCTCGCATCAGCAACCGTTGCAGGCGATCACCCGGACGCGCCGCGGCCGCGCCGCGGCGAGTTCGTTGATCGCGAAGGTCTGCGGCAGAACGTTCTCGAAAATCGGCGTGTAGCTGTAGGCGAGGTCGACGATGATGACGCTCTCGCCGGGCAAGCCGAG
>JADGGZ010000059.1 GCA_019689675.1 Rhodospirillales bacterium
GGGGGGGGGTCCCCCCCCCCGGGGGCCCCCCCTGCGCCCGCGGCCCCCCGCCCCCCCCCCCGCCCCCCCCGGCCGTGCCGAACGGAGATCAGATGGATTTCTTCCTCCAGCTCCTCGTAAACGGCCTCGTCAACGGCAGCTTCTACGCGCTGTCCGCGATCGGGCTGACGCTCGTCTTCGGGCTGATGCGGGTCGTCAACTTCGCGCACGGCGATCTTTATATGGTCGGCGGCCTTCTCGGTTGGGCGCTCACCGTGAACATGGGACTCGGCTTTTTTCCGTCTCTTGCGATCGTCATGGTGATCATGGGCGTCACGGGCTGGATCGTGGAGCGGGTGCTCATCGAACGCGTGCGCGAGCAGGGAGAGGAGCCCGGAATCCTGCTGACGATCGGGCTTTCGATCTTTCTCGTGAACACCGCGCTCGTTCTCGTCGGCACCGCGCCGCAGAAGGTCGCGACGCCGGTCGTCAACAAGCCGGTCTTTTTCGGGCCGGTCGTGCTTACGGAAGCGCGGCTCTTCATCGTCGTCCTGGCCGGGCTTCTCATTCTGGCCGCCCATCTCTTCGTGCGGCACACGAAGCTCGGCCGCGCGATGCGCGCGACGTTCCAGGACACGATGGCGGCGCAGCTCGTCGGAATCCGGACCGCCCATATCTACGCCGCGACCTTCGCGCTGGGCACCACGCTCGCCGGGGTTGCCGGCATGCTGCTCGGCTCGATCTACGTCGCGCAGGCGACGATCGGCGGGCTCGTCAGCCTCAAGGCGTTCGTCGTCGTGATCCTCGGCGGCCTCGGCAGCTTCGCCGGCGCCATCGTGGGCGGCCTCGTGCTCGGCGTCGTCGAGGCGATGTTCGGCGGCTATGTGGCGACCGGATATGTCGATGCGATCGGCTTCGCGCTCGTCATCCTGATGCTGCTCGTACGGCCCTACGGGCTCTTCCATACGCGAGCCGAACGCGCCTGATGAAGCTCGAACGCACGCTCATCCTCGCATTTCTCGCGGTAGCGGCGCTTCTGCCGTTCGTGATGCGGAGCGAGTACCTCCTTCATATCGGGGTGCTCGTGCTTTTCTCCCTGGTGCTCGCCTCGAGCTTCAATCTCATCGTCGGCTACGTCGGCGAGTTTCCGCTCGGGCACATGGCCTTCTTCGGGATCGGCGCCTACACGGCGGCGCTTCTGTCCACATCCTTCGCCCTGCCGATCTGGCTTACCTTGCCGCTCGGCGCGGTGGTGTCGGCGATCTTCGGGTTCGCTATCGGCGGCATCACGCTGCGGCTGCGAGGGCCGTTCTTCGTCATCATCACCCTCTGCTTCGCGGAGGTTCTGCGTCTCATCGCCAACAACTGGGTCACGCTGACGAACGGACCGATGGGTATCTCGGGAATCCGCAAGCCCGGCTGGATCGAGGCGGCGGATGCGCTGACGCAGAAGACGGGTTTCTACTACATCGCCCTCCTTCTCGCGGCTATCGCGCTCTACGTCGCCTACCGCTTCGTCTATTCCAACATCGGGCGTGCCGCGGTCGCGATCCGGGAGAACCGCTTCGTCTCGCAATCGGTCGGCATCTCGCCTTTCTACTACGCGCTCGTCACCTTCATCCTCGCCGCGGCGATGGCAGGGACCGCCGGCGCCTTCTACGCCCACTACATCTCCTTCGTGGGACCGGAGGTTTTCGGATTCGCCTTCATGGCGACAACGATCATCATCGTTCTGCTCGGCGGCAAGGGCACGTTGGTGGGGCCGATCGTCGGCAGCCTGGTCGCGGTCCTCCTCGAGGAATATCTGCGCGACTTCAAGGAGCTGCGCCTCTCGATCTTCGGCGTGATCGTGATGGCGGTCGTGATCTTCATGCCGAACGGCATCATGGGCTTCATCGCCCGCCGTCGCGAAGTACGCGACGGCGGCGCGCAACCTTCGGCAATGGCCCTCACGGGCAGGGAGGTCGCCGATGCTCGAGGTGCGTGACGTCCGAAAAAGCTTCGGGGGAATTCACGCCGTTGCCGACGTGTCCTTCGACGTCCGCCGCGGCGAGGTCGTCAGCCTCATCGGACCGAACGGCGCGGGCAAGACGACCTGCTTCAACCTCATCAGCGGCTTTCTGCGGCCGAACGCCGGATCCGTCCTCTTCGAAAAGCAGGAGGTGACGGGCCGGCCGCCCCACCGGATCGCGCGCATGGGCCTCGTCCGCTCGTTCCAGAAGACCAACATCCTGAAGAGGCTCACCGTGTTCGAGAACGTGCTGGCCGCGCATCACGTGCACGGTACGACCTCGCTGGCGGCGACGCTCTTCCCGACCCGTGCGGTACGCGAGAGCGAGCGCCGGTTGCGCGACAGCGCCGCCGAGATCGTGACGCTGGTCGGGCTCGGCGCGCGAATGAACACCGAGGCGAGCGCGCTTTCCTGCGGCGAGCTCCGGCTTCTCGAGGTCGCGATCGGTCTCGGTGCCAAGCCGCGGCTCCTGATGCTGGACGAGCCTGCGGCCGGCCTCAACTCCGAGGAGGCGCAGCGCCTCGGCGCCGTCCTGAGGACGCTCGTGGGGCCGAGGCTCGAGGCCCTTCTTCTCGTCGACCACAACATGTCTCTGGTGATGAGCGTTTCCGACCGGGTCGTCGTGATGAATTTCGGCCGCAAGCTCGCCGAAGGAACGCCGGCCGAGATCCGCAACGACCCTGCGGTGATCGAGGCCTATCTCGGCGCCGAGACGCGGCACTGACGCTCATGTCGCAGCCGGTTCTCCAGCTTCTCGGCGTCAAAGTCGCCTACGGCAAGGTCCAAGCGCTGCACGGCGTCGAGCTCGCCGTCGAAGAGGGCGAGGTCGTCGCGCTCCTCGGCGCCAACGGCGCCGGAAAGAGCACTACGCTGCGCGCGATCTCCGGCCTCCTTCGTCCCACGGCCGGCGACATTCTCTTCAACGGCAAGTCGATCGCCGGCTGGGCGCCCGACGCCATTCTGCGGGCCGGCATCGCGCACTGCCCCGAGGAGCGGCATGTCTGGGGCGAGATGAGCGTCGACGAGAATCTCCGGCTCGGCGCCTTCCTGTGCAACGACCGGAAAGAGGTCGATCGTCGGATGGAGCTCGCGTTCGAGCGCTTTCCGCGGCTGCGCGAACGCGCGCGCCAGCTGGCCGGCACGCTCTCCGGCGGCGAGCAGCAGATGCTCGCGATCGCGCGCGCCCTCATGGCGGAGCCGAAGCTTCTCCTGCTCGACGAACCGAGCCTCGGCCTCAGCCCGAAGATCAGCGACGAGGTGATGGGGGTGGTCGCCGAGCTGCAGGGGCAGGGGGTCACCATTCTGCTCGTCGAGCAGAACGTGCACCGTGCGCTCCGCGTCGCGTCGAAGGCCTACGTGCTCGAGACCGGCAAAGTCGTCGCCAGCGACACCGCCGAGGGCCTTCTCGGGAATCGCGAAGTGCTCCGCGCCTATCTGGGGGCATGAGAGATGGGCGAAAGGGCGCTTCGGATCGGTCTCATCGGCTTCGGCGCGATCGGACGAACGATCGCCGATGCCTTCCGGTCGGAGCCGGGCCTCGTCCTCGCCGGGGTGCTCGGGCGGGAGCGCACGGTCGAGTCGATCGGCGCCGAGCTGCCTGACGGAGTCCGTGCGACGGCCCGGCTTTCGGAGCTTCTCTCGCTGCGTCCCGACGTCATCATCGAGTGCGCGGGGCACCAGGCGCTGCGCGAATACGGCGCCACCGTCCTCACTTCCGGCATCGATCTCGTCGTCGCTTCGGTCGGCGCGCTCGCGGATGCCGCGCTCGAGGCGGAGCTGCGCGCAGCGGCGACGGGCGCGCGCCTTCTCGTCCCGGCCGGGGCGATCGGCGGGCTCGACGTGCTCGGCGCGGCGAAGCATGCCGGGCTCGAGCGTGTCGACTATACCGGGCGAAAGGCGCCGAAGGCTTGGCGCGGCACTCCCGCCGAGAAGTTGGTCGATCTCGACCGCATCACGGAAGCCCAAGTCTTCTTCGAAGGAGACGCGCGGACCGCGGCGCTGCAATTCCCGCAGAACGCCAACGTCGTCGCCGCAGTGGCACTCGCCGGGGCCGGCTTCGAGAGGACCCGCGTGCGGCTCGTGGCCGACCCCAATGTCGATGCGAATCAGCACGCCGTGACGGCGAAGGGCATGTTCGGGGAGATCCGGATCGAGGTGACGGCACGCACGCTGCCGCGCAATCCGAAGACCTCGATGCTCGCGCCCTACAGCATCGTCCGCACGCTGCGCAACCTCGCCGACGGCATTTCGGTTTGAGCCTCAGGGCGGCTCGGCGATGAAGCCGAGGATGGCCTGCGCGAGCGCCTCGTCGTCGGTGCCGATATGCGCCACGGCCGAGGTGTGGTTGTGGCCCTTCAGCCACATGAGCGGCGGCGAGCGCCGCTTCGCTGCGGCGAGCCGATACGCGAGCTCGGCGCAATAGACGTCGATCAGCGGGTTCTCGTACTCCGCCCAGGCGATGAAGGTCGGGACGCTCTCGGCGTCGACATGATTGACCGGCGAGACGTCCTCGAAGTCGGCATCGGCGCCGTAATAGGCCTCCACCTTCCTCGCGTTCGGATTCTCCGGCCGGTTGTCGGCGCGCACGCGGCCGCTGAGGATCACGAGACCCGCGATGCCGGGACCTTCCGCCGGGTGCAGCCTGCGATCGTAGGCATAGCTCGCGACATGCGCGCCGCCGGCGGAATGCCCCATGAGGAAGATCCGTCCAGGATCGATTCCGAGCCGTCCGGCATTTTCCTTGACCCAGGCGATGGCGGCGCCCACGTCCCGCGTCGCCTCCGGATAGCGCGCCTCGGGCGCGAGCCGATAGCCGACATTGACTCCGACGACGCCGTGCCGGGCGAAATAGACGAGGACGTTCGAGTAGATCTCCGGCGTGCGGTTGCGATCGCCTTCGACGAAGGCGCCGCCGTGAACGAAGACGAGAGCGGGGCGGCGCCTCTCGCCGTTCTCGGGGAGGAACACGTCCACGGCCTGCCGCTCGTGCGTACCGTATCGAAGGCCGGCGTGCCGCTCGATGCCGCCCTTCGGGCCGCCCCGCAGGACTTTGCTGAACTCCGCCACCATCAGCTTCACGTTGCTGCTGACGTTCTTGCCCCATTCGGGGCCGATCTCCGCCATCAGCGCGCGCAAGTGGGCGGGAATCGAAGGAAGCCGTCCTTCCTGCGCCGCAGTGCCGTCCTCTCGCTCACTCATTCGATCGCCGCTCCATCGGGTCGCCGTCTCGTCTACTTGATCGCGCGGCGCGGCGGAAGAGGCGAGGCCACGGACGGGATTCCGGCGCTGCGGCTCGTCGCCGGGTTCGACGATCCGACGTCCAACCTGCGCTACGTGCTGACGCCCGCGGACACGCGCGACAAGGTCGCGCCCGAGGAGCTCGCCGCGGCTGCGCGTATTACCGAGAGGATCGTGCGGGCCGCATGCAATGCGCCGGACGTAGAGATCGCGGCTCTGCGCGGTTAGGCTGCCGGGCCGCCTCGTCGAATGCGCTCTCAGCGCCGCGGCAACCCGAGCACCTGCTGCGCCAGAATGTTGCGCTGGATCTCGTTCGTACCGCCGTAGATCGTCGGCGGCCTTGCCTTGTAGAAGCTCGCGAGCACGTTGACGGTCGTGTCGTTGAGCCGGACGTCTCCTTTCACGGCGGCGAATGGTCCCGCCGTCTCGACCGTCAGATCGGCGATGCGCTGAAAGGTCTCGGTCGCCCAGATCTTGAGGTAGGAGACGTCCTGACCGAGCGGCTCGCCGCGGATCACGATCGCCGTGAAGTGGTTGTAGGCGTCGGCGAGGTGCTGGACGTCGAGCGCAAGGGCGAAGTACTTGTCGCGGAAGAGCGGATCGTCCCAAACGCCGCGCGCCTCAGCCACTCGCTTCAGGACGGTCAGGCCGTATTCCGGCATCCTGGGGCTGCCGATATGGATCCGCTCGAAGCCGAGCAGCGACTTGGCGACGGTCCAGCCCCGGTTCAACTCGCCGACGAGGTTCGACACGTGCGTCCGGGCCTCGTCGAGGAACACCTCGCAGAACTCCTCGTGGCCGGCGATGTCGCGAATCGGCCGCACCCTCACGCCCTTCTGAGCGAGATCGAGGAGCAGAAAGCTGATGCCCTCCTGCTTCTTCGCGCCGGGATCGGTGCGGGCGAGCAGGAACATGTGCGTGGCGTCCTGAGCGAGCGTGGTCCAGATCTTCTGGCCGGTGATCACGAACTCGTCGCCGTCCAGCACGACGCGCGTTCCGAGGCTCGCCAGATCCGAGCCGGCGCCCGGCTCAGAATAGCCCTGGCACCAGATGCTGCGGCACGCGAGCACGTCGGGAAGGTACTTCCGCCGCTGCTCCTCCGTGCCCCACCGTATCAGCACCGGCCCGAGCATCAACGTCCCGTGATCCTGGTAGCGGCCGATGCCCCATCGCTCCGTCTCTTCATGGAAGATGAGGAGCTTTGCCGGCGAAAGCCCCATCCCGCCGTACTCCACGGGCCAGTTGGGCGCGATCCAGCCCTTGGCCGCCATCCGCAGGTACCAGTCCTTGGTCTCGTGCCAGCGCAGCCGACGCGGCGCGTAGCGCAGCTCCGTCGGGTAGTTCGCCTCGAACTCCGCGCGGACGATGGCGCGGAATTCCTCGTCGGTCAGCGCGTTCCAGTCGCGCTCCTGCTCGACGCCGTATCGAAAGCTCATCGGTTCATGTCTCCGCGCTCGCGGCAGCAAATCGGCGACGGTGCTCGGCCGCGTTGCCGAAGCTCGCGGCCAGCCGGACGATGCGGTTCACGTAGAGGCCGAGATCGTATTCGTCGGTGAACCCGATCGCGCCGTGGAGCTGAATCGACTGGGTGGCGATTAGCAGCGCCGCGTGCGCGGCACGAGCCTTCGCGCTCGACGCCGCGCGCGACAAGACGCGGCAGTCCGTCGCGTTCGCCGCGGCACGAACGGCGGTCCCGGTCGCATGTCGCGCCAGCTCCTGCTGGATGAAGAGATCGACGGCGCGATGCTGCAATGCCTGGAAGCTGCCGATCGGCGCGCCGAACTGACGACGCGTGCGGAGATAATCGAGCGTCATCTCCAATGCGCGCTGCATGAGGCCGCAGAGCTCGGCGCTCTGCACGATGACCGCATGATCGAGCGCTGCCTGGACCCGAGCCGCGACCGCTTCGCCGGACATCAGCAGCCTCGACTTCGGCACGCGCAAGTCCTGGAACCCCAGCCAGGCGGTCGAAACGCCGTCGGGTCCGGGCTCCTGGCGGAGCATGCGGACATCGCGCCTTTCGACGGCTGCAACGAGGAGGCCGTCACCGTCGTGCGCGAGCGCGAGATAGATGTCGGCCTCCGCCGGCACCACGAAGCGGCTCTCTCCCGAAAGGACGAAGCCGTCGGCATCGGGCCGCGCGAAGACGCCAGGGGTCGAGGGGGAGATCCCGCCGTCGGCCGACTGCCAGGCCGGCGCGAGCACTGTCTCTCCCGACAAGACGTCCGGCAGCAATTCCCGCCTTGCCGCTTCGTTCGTCGACTGTGCGAGGAGCATCGGCCCGAGAAAGCCGGCCATGACGTAGGGCTCCGGGAGGCAGGCGCGCCCGAGCTGCTCGGCAACGATCGCCGCCGCCTCGATGCCGAGGGCGAGCCCGCCCTCCGTCTCCGGCACGGGGATCGCGAACCAGCCTTGGCTCGCCATCTCGCGCCAGAGCGCCCGGTCGAAGCCCGGAGACCGATCGCGCCAGGCGCGGATGCGCTGGCCGTCGAAGCGGGCGAGCCCGGCGACCGAGTGGCGCAAGAGCGCGAGCGTTTCCGGCTCGGCGCTGACGTGCGGGGTCGAAGCGGCGGCGCTCATGCGGTCGCGAGCTCCGCCGCCTCGTCCATCCGCACCGGACGATCGGAGAGGAGAAGATCGGCAATCTGGTCCTCGATCGCGCCCGCCGCGGCGGCGAACGGGTCCGCCGATCCGAGCCGATGATCGAGGACGAGCCGCGACAGCAGAAGCCGCCGCGCATCGCCGCGCCGCTCGTGCGTGAGGCTCGCCTCCCATGCGAGCGAAACGGCGCTCGCAACGTGGTAGAGCGCGCTCGTCGCCCGTCGCGAATCGGCTTCCATGTCAGGGTTCGCGGCGACGGACCGGGCGAAGGCGACCGCCTGATCCGCGAGTCGCTTGAGCCGGTCTCGATAGGTTATCGGCACGCCGGTCGCCTCCTTGATTCTGGCATGGAGATCGTCGGCGAGCGCCGCTTCGGTGCCGTGTCGCCCGACCGCGCGGCGAAGCGCGTCGAGCGCGACGATATTGCCGGTACCTTCCCAGATCGAGCCGAGATGCGCATCACGGAGGAGCCTTGCCGTCGCGAATTCCTCCACATAGCCGACGCCGCCGCGCATCTCCAGCGCATCGCCGCACACCTTCCGCGCATCGCGCGTCGCGCGAAACTTCAGGACGGGCGTGAGAATCCGCACCAGCGCCGCCGCTTCCTGACTGCCGCCCCGCTCGGCCCGCTCGAGCGCATCGGCGGTCACGAACGAAAGCGACAGCGCCTGCTCGAGCGGAACCATCATCTTCAGCAGCTGGCGGCGGGCGAGCGGGTGCTCGACGATGCGGCGGCCGAAGGCGATGCGCCCGAACGCGACGGCGAGCGCGTCATGCATGGCGCGGCGCATCAGCGCCGTCGACTTCACTCCGTTCGAAAGGCGCGACCAATTCACCATGTCGGCCATCTGCACGAAGCCGCGGTCGAGCCGTCCGACATGATAGGCGAGGGCCCCTTCGAGCTTGATTTCGCCCGAAGCCATCGATCGGGTGCCGAGCTTGTCCTTGAGGCGCACGATCCGGTAGCGATTGAGCGAGCCGTCGTCGAGGCGGCGCGGCATCAGGAAGAGCGCGACGCCGCGCGTTCCGGGCGGCGCGCCTTCCGGCCGCGCCAGCAGCATCGCGACCCCGGCATCCGCGTTCGAGCAAAACCACTTCTCGCCGTAGAGCCGCCAGTGCTCGCCGTCCGGGGCGGCCGTCGTCGTCAATCGGCCGACGTCGGAGCCGCCCTCCTTTTCGGTCATGAACTGGGCGCCTTGCGTAAGGCGGTCCATGTCCGTCGTCGTGAGGCCTTCGAGATAGCGCGATTTCAGCCATTCGCTGCCGTAGCGGTCGAGCAGCATCGCCGCGCCGTCGGTCACGTTGATCGGACAGCCGAGGCCGAACTCGGCCTGATTGAAGAGATAGGTGAAGGCGTGCTTGGCGGTGGCCGGGTAGCGTTGCGGCCAGCCGAGAATGCCCGGGCGATGCGACATCGCGTGAATGCCGAAGCGGCCGAACGCAGCGGCCTCGAGCTCGCGATAGGCGGGGTGGTATTCGATCCATTGCTCGTCGCGCCCGAAGCGGTCGCGGTGATGCAAAACGGGGGGATGACGGTCGGCGAGGCGGGCGCATTCGTCGAGCCGTCCGCCGGCGAGGGCCCCGAGCTCTGCAAGATGCGGCTCGATATGTCGCCTCAGGTCCTCCTGTAGATGGATCGCGAGGAGATCCTGGAGCGACGAATCGGCGGTGTAGAAGTTGAGCCCCGTGGTGTCTGGTGCGATGAGGCCGTCGGTCGGATCTTGGCTCACAGCGCCGGCCTCCTCCGCGACAGCAGCAACAGGACCCCGACAGTCGCCGCGGCCAGCACTGCGCCGGCGACGTCCGTGTAGAACTCCGGAATGAACAGCAGCAGCCCGGCGGCGCCGAGCGCGGCCCGTGCCCATGCCGGCACTGGCCCGATCAGCCAAAGATAGCCCTCGAACGCCGCAGCGAGCAGAAGAACGGCAAGCACCGCGCTACTGGCCACTGCGATGGTCGTTCCGATCGGACCGTTCAGAATCAGCGCCGGCTGCAGCACGAAGAACACCGGCAGCAGCAGAAGGACGCTGCCGATGCGCAGCGCCTTGAAGCCGACTTCCATCGCGTCGGCCTTGGCGATCGAGGCGGCGGCGATCGCGGCGAGTGCCACCGGCGGCGTGATGAAGGACACCATGCCCCAATAGAAGATGTAGAGGTGCGCCGCCATCGGATCGACGCCGATCTGGACGAGAGCGGGGGCGAGCACGATGGCGAGAAAGATGTAGCAGGCCGAAGCCGTCATTCCCATGCCGAGCACGAAGCTCGTCAACGCGCCGGCACCGAGCAGGAGGGCGATATTGCCCCCAGCGTACTGGACGAGCTCGCGGGAGAACGAGTTCGCGACCCCCGTGATGGACATCGCGCCGACGATGAGCCCGATCCCGGCGATGAGGCAGACGAGCTGCGCCACGGCCTGGCCGACGTCGACGACGAGCTGCGCGAAGGCGCGGAGATCGAAGCCGATCGTGCGCCCGCGCAGCACGGCGACGGCGAGCAGGAACAGCGTGATCCAGAACGGCGCCTCGCCTTCGAGGCGCCAATTGAGCAGCAGCACCGTCAGCCCTATCAGAGCCGCGATGTAGTACCACCCCGAAACGAGAGTCCGGAGCAGAGGCGGTACTTCCCCCGCTCCGACGCCCCGCAGCCCGTTCCGGGCGGCGTAGCAGTCGGTCTGCAGAAAGAGCGCGAGATAGAAGAGGATGGCGGGAAGGAACGCCGCCTTCACCACCTCGGCGTACGGCACGTTGAGAAAGTTCGCCATGATGAAAGCCGCCGCGCCCATGACCGGCGGCATCAGGCAGCTGCCGGTGGAGGCGCACGCCTCAACCGCGCCGGCATAAACCGGCGGATAGCCGCAGCGCTTCATGGTCGGAATGGTGAGCGTGCCGGTGGTGAGGACGTTCGAGGTCGGGCTCCCTGAGAGCATCCCGAAGAGGCCGGAGGAAACGATCGCGACTTTGGCCGGACCGCCGCGGGTGCGGCCCATCAGCGACGAGGCGAAATCCATGAAGAACGTGCCGCCGCCGGTGTTGGCCAGCACGACGCCGAACACGATGAAGCCGATCAGCGTGTCCGCCACGACCTGCATCGGGATGCCGATAATGCTTTCGAGTCCGTACACGTGCTCGCGCAAGGTCTGCCCAAGATCCAGCTCGACCCCCCAGAGGAATCCGGGCATGTGGCCGGCATAGAGCGGGTAGGCGCCGAAGATCAGGCAGAAGCCGAAAAGAATCACCTCGCCGGTGCGGCGCAGCGCCTCGAGGGCGAGGGCGACGTAGAGACCTGCCACCAGCGTCGCCTCGAGAGGGGCCTCGAGATTCCAGCCACGGTCGAGGATGTACTGCGCGCGGCTGGCGATCCAAACCGAGGCCGACAGCGAGAGGACGAGCAGCAGCCAGTCGTACCACTGGACGTCCTTCTGCCCTTTCCGTGCCGGGAACGCCAGAAAGCCGATTCCGCTGAAGAGGCCGATCACGAGGTAGTAGTAGGCGGTGCTGACCGGCCGGAACCCGGCAATGCCGAGGTTGAACATCTGATTGATCGTGACGACGAGGCCGACGGCACTCAGCAAGAAGGCGGTCCAGAAGGCGGGCCCCCGCAGGCGCTTCGAGCGCGCCTCCGGGTCCTCGATCACCTCGGCTCGAGCCTCACCGGGAAGGGCGGTGTCGATCGTCATGCGTCAGGTCCCGACAGAGAGGGACAGCGCGGCGATCGAGGGTGCCGGAGGCACCCCCGATCCGCCGCCCGATGCCCGATCAGAGCGACTTCAGCGCTTCGGCGCGGCGCGGGCCCCAGAGCTTCTGCAGCTCCTCGGGCGCGGCCGATTTCGCCGGGCCCGTCGCCATCATCTCCTTCCACGCCGCCTGCAGCAGCCGGTGCCGCTTCAACGTCCGGTCCTGCCACTCCTGATGCTCCGGCTTCCAGATGCCGGCTTCCTTCAAATACCGGATCGCGCCTTCGTGGAAGGCGGCATCCATCGGCGGCGTGCCGGCTTTCGTGACCTCCCAGCGCGGCATGATCGGGTTGGCGTCCTTGAACGTGTCGTAGCTCTCGGCGACCGCCTTCGTCATCGCATAGACCTCGTCGGCGCTGGCGTCGGCCGGCACGGTGATCATCGGATAGCGGTAGCCCATCATCCAGACCGGGTTCGCCTCGGAAAGTCCGGCGCCGATCGTCTCCTGGAACGGCGCGACGAACGGCACGGCGCGCTGCGCCCTCGCCCAGCCTTCCTTGTTCGCCGGGTCGAGCGCGACCCAGCCTATGCCGTACTGGCTCGCCTCGAGCTCGCGCAGCGTCGCAGCGTTCGGCGCGACGCCGGCGCAATCGGCCTTGCCCTCGACGAGGGCCTTCAGCGTCGCACCGTAGCTCGGGAACTCGACGAGCTCCATGTCTTCCCAGGTGAGGCCGGCGAAGGCGAGGATCGGCTCGACCTTGATGTTCACCGAGCTGTTCGCGCGGGCGATCGCGAAGCGCTTGCCCTTGAGGTCCTTCGGCTCCTTTATGCCGCTCACCTTCGTGGCGACGACCGAGAAGCTGTTGACGCGGCCGAGCAGGGTGCGGAGATCCTGCGGCCCCCAGTCGGGTGCGCAATACTCGTAAAGGCCCTCGACCGAGAAGAAGAGCTCATTCGCCAGCCACGCGTGCGAGACGCGGCGATCCTTGAGGGGCTTGACGCGGCCGATCGCGGTGCCGGACGGCTGCAGGCGAACGCGCGTCCCGTATCTCTTGCCGAACGCGTCGGCGATCGCCGAAGCCTCTACATAGCCGGTCGAGCCGACGTCGTAAGTGCTCCAGATCATGGTTTCCGGCAATGCCAGCTTGCCGCCTTGCGCGAGGGCCGCCAACGGGCCGCTCGCCATGCTCGCCGCGGCGAGGCCGGCGGCGCCCTTCAGGTACTCTCTGCGCGTCATCTTCATGGTCATTTCCCTCCTCTCTATTCGGCCGCACGCGACCGCGGCTCTTTCGTTGGCGTTCAGACCGGATCCCAAGAAAACACGTCCTGGCTACGGTCGAGCGGCAGCATCGCCGATCTCAGCGCCGGAATCGCGTGCTCGGCAATCGACTCCGGTGTCCAGCCCTCGCCGCGATGTACGGAACGGAGCGGGCGGCTCTGGCTCATGAGGAAGATCTCGTTCATGCGCGTCGCGAAAATTTGCCCGGTGATTCCCGCGGCTCGGTCGGAGGCGAGGAACACCGCGAGCGGCGCGTTCTTTTCGGGCGTCATCTGCTGCAAGCGGGCGACCCGCGCCTTCTGGTCGGGCGTCTCGGCCGGGATCGAGCCGGACATCCGGCTCCAGGCGAACGGCGAGATGCAGTTCGATCGCACATTGTAGCGCGCCATATCGAGCGCGATCGATTTCGAGAGCGCCGCGATCCCGAGCTTCGCGGCCGAGTAGTTCGCCTGGCCGACATTGCCGACGAGGCCCGAGGTGCTCGTCATGTGGACGAAGGCGCCGGATTCCTGCTTGCGGAAATGTTCGGCCGCGGCACGGCTCACGAAGAAGGAGCCGTTGAGATGCACGTTGATGACGGCGAGCCATTCCTCCGCCGTCATCTTGTGAAAGATGGCGTCGCGGAGAATGCCGGCGTTGTTGACGACGATGTCGATACGTCCGAACGCGTCGATCGCGGCCTCGACGATGCGTCTCGCCGAATGCCAGTCGGCGACGCTCTCTGTGCTGACCGCGGCGCGGCCGCCCTGCCGCTCGATGATCTGCTTCGTCTGTTCGGCCGGGCCGGCGGACCCGCCCTCGCCCGTCAGCGAGACACCGACGTCGTTGACCAGCACAGCGGCGCCCGCATTCGCCATCGCGACGGCGATCGCGCGGCCGATCCCGCCCCCGGCGCCCGTCACGAGCGCGACCTTACCGGCAAGAAGCGTCGAGCGTTCCATTCCTGTCCTCCTCCGGGTCCGCGATCAGGTCCCGCTGCTTGCGTCGGCACGCGCGAACACTGCGCGTCCGTTATCGACGACGATCCTGTCGCGCTCGACAACGCGCGCGCGGAACGCACCGCTCCGCCAAATCTCCGTGCGTATCGTCTCGCCGGGGAAGACCGGCGCAGAAAACCGCAGCTCCAGCGCGCGTAATTCCGACGCGCGGTAATCCGCGAGCGCACGCAAGAGCGCGTGCGTGACGACGCCGAGCGTGCAGAGTCCATGAAGGATCGGGCGGGGAAACCCGGCCGCCTCAGCGACGCGGGGGTCGGAATGAAGGGGGTTGTCGTCGCCGTTGAGGCGGTAATAGAGCGCCTGTTCCGGGCGCGTCGGCAGGTCGACAGTGAGGTCCGGCGCGGAATCGGGAACCGGATGCGGCTTCCTCACCGGTCCTGTCGGACCGCCGAAGCCGCCGTCGCCGCGCAGGAAAGTCGTGGCCCGGGTGGTCGCGTAGAGCGTGCCGGCCGCATCGCGGACCTCCTTCTCGGAATAGAGAAGCGCGCCCTTACCCGGTCCCTTGTCGACGATCCCGGTCACGCGGGTGCGCCCGACGAACTCGCCTTCGACAGGCAGCGGGCGGTGCAGCTCGATCGACTGCTCGCCGTGGACGAGGCGCACATGATCGACGCCCGTGCCCGGGTCGCGCAGCCAGAAGCCCGGATGACAAAGCACGGTCGCCATCGAGGGGATCGCCTCGCGCGCGCGGTGATGGTCGACGAAGTCGAGCTGCCGAGGATCCATCGGGTCCTGCCCGAGCCCGATCGAGAGCGCGTAGAAGACGGCGTCCCGCGGCGTCAGGCGCTGACGGACGTCCGGGATCGGAAAATTCAGCAGCTTCTCGTAGTCAATCGCCATGGGCCCTCGCGATTTCGATCACGGCGTCGGCGGCAAAGGCGCCTCGGCCGTCTTCCAGCACGATGACGGGGTTGAGGTCGATCGAGGCGAGGCGGCTGCCGGCATCGTGAGCGACGACGGAAAGGCGCGACAGCATCGCGGCGAGCGCGCCGATATCGGCCCGCTTTCGTCCGCGCGCGCCAAGAAGCACGGGCGCCGCCTTCAAAGAACGAATCATCGCTTCGGCCGCGTCGACGCCGAGCGGACAGCGGCGGAACGCGACGTCGCCGAGGATCTCGACGAAGACGCCGCCGAGACCGACCATCGCCACCGGTCCGAATACCGGGTCACGCTGGATGCCGAGAATGCTCTCGATGCCCGCGAGCTGCCGCGCGACCAGCACGCCGTCGATGCGCGCTTGCGGTGCCCGCTCTCGCGCTCGCTCCAGCAATGTCGTGAAAGCCTGCCGTACGGCTGCGGCATCGGCGACGCCGAGCATTACGCCGCCGATCTCGGTCTTGTGGAGGATGTCGGGCGAGACGATCTTCATCACGACCGGGAACCCGAACGTTTCGGCGGAGGCTACCGCCTCGTCCGCGGTCGTGCAGATCGTCTCCGGAACGCAAGCGATGCCCGCCTCCTGCAGCAGCCGCTTAGCCTCCGCTTCGCTGGGTGTCGCGTCGGGTAGCGAGAGAGGCGGCACCGCGGGGGCGGGGAGCGGCTCCGGGCGCGCGAAGGCGGCGCCGAACTTGCCCATTGCGTCGATGGCGGCCACGGCCCGCGCCGGGTCTTCGAAGACGGTGAAGCCGTCGCGCTCGAATTCGGCGACCCGTTCGGGGTCGGCGACAATGCAGACCGCATAAAGGCGATCGGGATGCCGGTCCCGCACCTTGCGGAGCTGCTCGCGCAGACGGGCCGAGAGGCTCGCCGCCGCGGCCGTGTAGGTGAGGAAGGCGATGATGCTGCTGTAGCCTCCTTCGCTCACCGCCGCCTCGGCGAAGCGCCCGAGCAGCGAGACGTCGTTGAGGACCTGCGCCGTGCAGTCGACGGGATTGCCGGGCGCGGCATAGGGCAGGATCTCCTTCAGCCGGGTTTGCGCCGCCTCCGGCATCGGCGGCATCGGGAGGCCTGCGGCCTCGGCGGCATCGGAGATGACGACCCCCGCGCCGCCGCTCACGGTGATCACGCCGAGCGTATTCGGCGCGGGATAGATGCGCCGGGTCGCCAGCTGCGCGATGTCCAGCATCTCGTCGGTCGTGCGGGCCTGGACGGCGCCGAGCTCGGCCAGAACCGCGCTCGTCACCGCGTCGTTCCCGGCGATCGCGGCGGTGTGGGAGCGCGCGGCGGCGCCGCCGAGCGCGCTGCGCCCGACCTTCATCACGACGACGGGCTTGCGCGCACGCCGTGCCGCCTCGAGCGCGGCGACGAACGCCTCGCCTGCCTTGATGCCCTCGGCATAAGCGGCAATCACGTCGATGTCGGGGTCCTCGACCATGCGCGCGATGACTTCGCCGAGCGTGACGTCCGCCTCGTTGCCGGTCATCACCGCGGCGGCGAGACCGATGCTGCGCGCGCGCATCACGCTCACCACGTGACCGCAATAGGCGCCCGACTGGCTCGCGATTCCGATCCGGCCGATCGCAGGGAACCCCGCTTCGAACGCGGACATGAAGGTGCCGTAGAACCCGCTCCGCAGGTCGAACACGCCCAAGGTGTTGGGGCCGATGATCCGCATCCCGCCGCGACGCGCCGCGCTCGAGAGGCCCTGCTGCAGACGCTCGCCGTCGTCCCCGGTTTCGGCAAAGCCGGAGCTGAAGATGATTGCGGCGCCTGTGCCGCGCGCGGCGAGCGCCGCGACCGCGTCCGTCACTTGCGCCGCCGGAACAGCGATGATCGCGATGTCCGGAACGCCGGGAAGGTCGTCCACCGCTGGATAGGCCTTCACCCCCTGCACCTCGGCGCGGTTCGGGTTGACCGGCCAGATCGTGCCGGTGAAGCCCCGCGCCAGCATGTAGGCGATCGGCCGCCCCCCGATCCGCACCGGATCGGCGGAAGCGCCGATCACCGCCACCGAGCGCGGCGCGAAGAGCCTCGCCAGCCCGTCGTTCACAACGTCGCCTCGCTCCCGAGAAGCGTCGTTACCTGGCTCGACAGCGTGCCGCCGTTTCCGTGACAGAGCGCGACGTCGCATTTCGACAGCTGTCGCGCGCCCGCCTCGCCCCGCAGCTGGGTCACCGCCTCGAGAATGAGGAAGAGGCCGTACATGCCCGGGTGAACGCAGGAGAGGCCGCCGCCATTGGTGTTGACCGCGAGCTTGCCGCCGGGAGCGATCGCGCCGTCCTGCACGAAACGTCCGCCCTCGCCCTTGGGGCAGAAGCCCAGATCCTCAAGGAAGAGGAGCGTCGTGATCGTGAACGCGTCGTACAGCATGACGAGATCGACGTCCGCGCAACCGAGCCCGGCCATCGCGAAGGCGCGCGCTCCGCTTTCCACGGCCGCCGTGCGCGTGAGGTCCGCCATCTGCGTAATCGAGCGATGCGAATGAGCGCCGCCGACCCCGAGCACGTAGACGGGTTTTCGATGGAGGTCCTTGGCGCGGTCGGCCCGCACCACGACGCAGGCCGCGCCTCCGTCGGTGACGAGACAGCAATCGCGGCTGGTGAGGGGATCGCTCACCATTCTCGCGCTCAAGACATCCTCCCGCGTGAGCGGCCCCCGCGCGAAGGCGTCAGGATTGAGGTTTGCCCATTGCCGCGCCGCCACCGCGATGTCGGCGAGCATCTCGCGCGTCGTGCCGAACTCGTACATGTGCCGCTGCGCTGCCAGCGCGTAGGCGGTGATCGGATGGCGCGGCCGAAACGGCGTCTCGTGCCACTGCGGCTCGCTCAACGAAACGAGGCGGCCGCCCGCGCTGCGCTGATTGGAGCCGTAGCAGATCAGCACGGCGTTGCAGACTCCGGCGTCGAGCGCGAGCGCTGCCTGCAGGAGGTGCATCTCGAACGAGGCGCCGCCGATGTTGGTGCCGTCGAAGAATACCGGATGGATGCCGAGATACTCGGCAACGGACAATGTCGGGAAGGCGTGCGTGCTCGTGGCGGCGCAGAGGCCGTCGATGTCTTCGAGCCGGAGGCCGGCGTCGGCGATGGCGGCAAGCGACGCCTCGGCCAGAAGCTCGATGGCGCTCCGGCCCGGCGCCTCGCCCCAGCCTGCGCCGCCCACCCCGACGATCGCGGCGCGGCCGCGCAAAGACCGGGCGCTCACGTGCGGCCCTCCTCGGAAACGATGTCGAACACGACCGCAGGCTCGCCCTCGATCTCAACAATGCGCGCCCGGACCCGCGTGCCGATCGGCGCCGTCTCGACCCCCTCGATCCGCGTCATCAGCCGCGGCCCCTCGTCCAGCTCGACGAGCGCGATGTTGTAGCTGCCCGTCCGGGCTCGGTTGACGGTGATCGAATAAATGTGCCCAAGCCCCGACGCCTCGACCCATTCGAGATCGTCCGCGCCGGACCCCGGCGCAGCGACGCGAGGGTAGAAGACGTAGCGTCCGGTCGACGCGCTGCGCTGGATCATGAAGCGCCCGTCGCGCAGAAAGGCGCGATACTGCGCCTCGGGTCCGGGGCCAAGAGTCGCCTTCGGTCTCATGCGGTTCCTTCGTCTTCACCCGTATCGTTCTGAATACTGAACGCCATTCGGACTGACGAATGCGAGCGGCTAGTATTCGCTATTTATGAGATAATGAGCCGATCGTACATTCTGTCTATCGAAATGCAATCGGGGTGTTGAATGGCTGCTCGGTCCAGAAAGGCGGAGAAGCAGCGCGACGTGGGCGCGGTCGTGCATGCCCTGCGCATCCTGCAGCACCTCGCGAACGCTCCTGCCCCTCAGGGCGTCGCGGCCGTGGCGCGGGCGACCGGCATCAGCCCGAGCACGTGCTTCGCCATCCTGAGAACGATGGCGCGAGCGCGCTTCGTGGGCTTCCGCGAAAGCGACAAGACCTACAGCCTCGGCCTCGCAGTCGCCGAGCTCGCGACCGGGATGATCGGCGCCAGCTATCTCGACCTAATCCGCCCGGAGCTCGAGCGGCTTGCTCTCAATCACGACATGCTGATCGCGCTCTGGCGCGTGACCGAGGACGGTCACATCGTGGTGATCGACCGCGTCTATGGCGAGCACGTCGTGCGCGTCGACATGCGCATCGGCTCACGCCTCCCGGCTCTGATCGGCGCGGTCGGCCGTTGCATCGCGGCGCGGCTCGATCTTCCGACGCCCGAGCTCCGCCGACGCTTCACGGCGCTCCGCTGGCAGAACCCGCCGAGCTTCGAGACCTATCAGGCGGAAGTGGAGGAGGCCGGGCGCGCGGGATGGGCGAAGGATGTCGG
>JADGGZ010000322.1 GCA_019689675.1 Rhodospirillales bacterium
GGGCTGGGCTGGGCGCGGTCGAGGAGGCGATCGCGATGGAGGAGACGTCGCGCCACAACCCGAACCTTTCGGTCGCCCTTCTCGTCCAGAACGTCGCCGGCTCGATCATCGCGGAGTACGGCAACGAGGCGCAGAAGGAGATCGCGCGGCGGAATATCGCGGGCGAGTGCCTTCTCGCTCTTGCCGTCACGGAGCCCGAGGCTGGAAACGACGTACAGAACGTCAAGACGACGGCCGAGCGTCGCGGCGACGAATGGGTCATCAACGGCCTCAAGTCGTTCATCACGCTGGGCGGGGACGCGGACGTGCTGCTTCTCCTCGCTCGGACCGATCCGAAAGCCGGCCGGCATGGCATGCAGTTCTTCGCGATCGATCGAAAAACGCCGGGCCTTTCGACGAGCCGAATTTCGACTTACGTCAATCGTCCCGCCCCTACCTACCGGGTCGCGCTCAACGACGTCCGTGTCCCGGAATCACGGCGCCTCGACGCCGGCTTCCGCGAGATCATGGCCGGCTTCAACCGCGAGCGGATCATGGTCGCGGCACGGTGGCTCGGCCACATGCAGCATGCGCTCGCCTGGGCGACCGAGTACGCGAAGACGCGGCACCAGTTCGGCCGGCCGATCGGCGCCAATCAGTCGATCGCCTTCCAGCTCGCCCAATCGCATGTCGATGTCGAGGCGGCCCGGCACCTCACGTACCATGCCGCGCGGCGCTGGGACAGCGGCGCCCCGATCAAGGAGATCATCCTCGACGTCTCGTCTGCGAAGCTCTTCTCGACGCAGGCCGTGGTGCGCGTGACGCAAACGGCCCTCCACGTCGGCGGCGGCTGGGGATTGACGGAAGAGCTGCCGGCGATGCGCATGGCGCTCGATGCGCTCGTCGCGCCGGTGACGGTCGGCAGCTACGAGATCCAGTTGCGCGCGATCGCCAGGGAAATGGGCCTTCCGTGCGATTGAGGTAGGTTCCAGGCGCGAAGCCCTCCTGCCGAAGCGGCGGGCTCGCCGGTGATCCGGAGTTTTGCTCCTGCGGCCTGTCGTCAGCGGCTCGCCGCCACGAAACGCTCGACCTCGGGGTTGCCGCTTCGGTCGAGAGCCTCGATCGGCCCTTCCCAGACGATCCGGCCTTCCGACAGCAGCGCCGCGCGCTGCGCGATGCGTCGTGCGCTCTCGAGATCGTGGGTGATCGTGAAGCCCGTCGCCCGCAGCCTCGCAAGGGAGGCGCTGATCAGCGAGTCGATGATCGTCGTCAGGATAGGATCGAGCCCGGCCGTCGGACTGTCGAGGAAAAGCACTTCCGGCTCGCCGACGAGCGCCCGCGCGAGGGCGACGCGCTTCTGCATGCCGCCCGAAAGCTCGGCCGGCCGGAGCTCTGCCGCGTCGGCGCCGAGCCCCACGCTCGCCAGCATCTCGACCGCGATTTCGTAGGCCCTTCGAGGCCGGACTCCGTCGCTGTTCAGAAGGGCGAACGCGACATTCTGCCAGACCGGCAGCGAGTCGAAGAGGGCGCCGTTCTGGAACACGACGCCGATCTTTCGCATCAGGGTCGATCTTTCGCTCCGAGACAGTCTCGAAATGTCGCGCGCGTCGATCTCGATCGACCCCGCGTCCGGCGAAACGAGGCCGAGAATGCACTTCATGAGCACGGTTTTCCCGCTGCCCGATACCCCGAGCAGAACGAGGTTCTCGCCGCGCGGGATGTCCAGATCGACGCCGGAGAGGACGACCTGGCTTCCGAAGGATTTCTTCAATCCGCGGATCCGGATGTGGGCGGGAGACGCATTCATGTTCAGAACGCAGGGTACCAATCGGTCGATCGCGGCTCCATGTCGGCCTCGGCGTCGAGGCTGCGGCTCGACACCGCATCGCCGAGTCATCGGGCGAGGCACTTCGCGTTCGTTACGCCCGAGAAGCAGGAAGGAGCTCGGCGTTGAGCCGAGCTCCTTTCCGAACGGCTGGGTCCGATGCCGCGTTTATCGCCAACGCTGGCGAACGCGCCTGCGCGGGGCTGCCGGATGTCGGCCTCGGGCGAACCTTGTGATCGAGCGCGATAAGGCGAACACGTTCGGCGTCACGTTCGCCGAGATCGACTCCTGAGCTATTCCGCCGCCTGCGGCCGGTGGACGGGTTCCAGGGCGCGTATTTCGGCTCCCGCCTGCTTCGTCCGCGGGCGCGACAGAAGCGTGTAGGCGGTCGGAACGACGAAGAGGGTGAGCGCCGTCCCGAGCAGCAGGCCGCCGACGATGACGAGGCCGATCTGATTGCGGCTCTCGGCCCCAGCGCCCGTGGCGAACGCCAGCGGCACCGCACCGAGGATCATCGCGGCCGTGGTCATGAGAATTGGGCGGAGACGGAGCGCCGCCGCCTCGACCACCGCGTCGATCCGGTCGCGGCCCTGCTCCTGCAGCTGATTCGCGAATTCGACGATGAGGATGCCGTTCTTCGTGATGAGCCCGACGAGCGTGACGAGCCCGACCTGGCTGTAGATGTTCATGGTGCCGCCGCCGAGCTTCAGCGCAACGAGGGCGCCGGTCATCGACAGCGGGACCGTGAGCATGATGATGAACGGGTCGATGAAGCTCTCGAACTGAGCCGCGAGAACCAGGTAGATGAACAGAAGCGCCAGAACGAAGGTGAAGTAGATGTCGCCCGAGGCCTGCATGAACTCGCGCGATTGCCCGATGTAGTCGATCCGGACGGTCGAGGGCACGACCCGCCGCGCCGCTTCCTCCAGCGCCGCGAGCGCCTCGCCCTGGGAGTAGCCGGGCGCCACGCTCGCGGTAATGTCGGCGGCGCGCATCTGGTTCATGCGCGTCAGCTCCCGCGGCGCTACCGATTCCCGGACGTCGACGAGGTTCGACAGCTGGATCATTTCGCCATGGGCGCCCCGGACGTAGATCTTCGAGAGATCGTCCGGATTGGTCCGCTCGATGTCGGCTACCTGCACGATGACGTCGTACTGCTTGCCGTTCTGCTTGAACCGCGTGACCTGGCGGCCCCCGAGCATCGTCTCCAGTGTCCGGCCTATCGTCTCGACCTCGGCGCCGACGTCGCCCGCCTTGTCCCGGTTGACCGAGACCTTGACCTCGGGCTTGTTGAGCTTGAGGCGAGTCTCGAGATTGGCGAGGGCCGGGCTCTTTGCCGCCTCGGCCATGATGTCCTGGACCATGCGGTCGAGCTCGGCGTATTCGCCGGAATGCTCGATCACGATCCAGACCGGCTTCGAGCTCGCGTTCTGGCCGAGCGAGGGCGGATTGGAGGCGAAGGCCTGAACCCCGGGAAGATCGGCAAGCTTCGGGCCGAGCTCCTTGACGATTTCCTGCTGCTTGCGCGAGCGCTCGTCCCAGTACGAAAGGCGGGTGAAGGATATTCCCTGATTGACCGTCGGGTTGCC
>JADGGZ010000060.1 GCA_019689675.1 Rhodospirillales bacterium
ACCGGGGGCAGGGGGGCGGTCGGCACAATCGGCATGGGACAGGTACTCCCATGATGATCCAGAGTGAAGCATACCCCGGACCGATCAACGAAACGTTAACCGCGCCGCTCCCCGCCGCCACGGTGCCGCGCGCCGCGGCGCTCGGCCTCGAGAAGCGCCGCCTTCCGCTCCGCCCCCCATTTGTAGCCGCCGATCGCGCCGTCCCCGCGCACCGCGCGGTGGCAGGGGATCACCACGGCGAGACGGTTGGCGCCGCAGGCGCGGCCGACCGCGCGGACCGCTTTGGGCGCGCCGATCGCGGCGGCGAGTTCCTGATAGCTGCGCGTCTCGCCGGGCGGGATCGCCTGCAAGGCCCGCCATACCCGCCATTGGAACGCGGTGGCGCGAAGATCGAGCGGCAGGTCCTCGCTCGCCGGCTCCCCCCTGAGGCGCCGCAGCACGGCGTCGAACCACGGGCCGCGCGTGCCCGGGACCAGCTCGGCCTCCGGATACTCGCGCCGGAGCGCCGCCTCGAGCGCGGCATCGTCGTCGCCGAGGCTCACGGCGCAGACGCCCCGGTCGGTCGTGGCGACGAGGACGCGGCCGAAGCGGCAGTCGCCGATCGCGAAGGCGATCCGTGCGCCCTTGCCGCCCTTGGCGTAGGTCGCCGGAGTCATGCCGAGCTGCGTGTCGGCACGCTCGTAGAGCCGCGAAGCCGAGCCGTAGCCTGCGCCGTAGAGCGCGTCGGCGACGCCGTTGCCTTCGCGCAGCATCGACTTCACGCGGCCGAGGCGGCGCGCATCGGCGTATTCGCGCGGCGAAATGCCGAGCAGCCTCTTGAACGAGCGCTGCAGATGGTAAGGGCTCGCGCCGACGCGCTCGCCGAGGGCCTCGAGCGTCGGCATCGGCTCCTCCGCCGCGAGCGCCTCGTCGATCGTGCGGCACGCGGCGCGCACGCGCTCGACGACCGGGTCGGCAGAAGGGGCGGCGTCGGGACGGCAGCGGCGACACGGGCGATAGCCGGCGCGCTCGGCCGCTTCGGGCAGGAGGAAGAATTCCACCCGGTCGGGCTGCGGGCGGCGCGAAGGGCAGGACGGGCGACAATAGATGCCGGTCGTCTTCACCGCGTAGACGAAGGCGCCGTCGGCGGCACGGCGTCGCTCCGCGACGGCCTGCCAGAAGGGTTCGGTGTGGATCATGGCGGAACCTCTACGCCCGCGCTCGCCGCCACTCTATCCGATCCTTGCGGCAGAAGAGACGGGATCGCATTCTGGCCGGCGTCTTGATGACGTCGTTCCCGCAATCCGCGGCGTCCCGGACCGGACCGCGCCCGGCGCTTCTTTCACGCGCTCTTTCCGTCCGGCTCGGCGCGCTCCGGGTGCCGGCCTTTCCTCCCGTGAAGCCGAGGCGCGCCTGATGCATCCCGCCCGCATCCGCGTGCGCGCGGACCGCGAAACCAAGTCGGGCGATTACGTCCTCTACTGGATGCAGCGGGCGCAGCGGACGCGCTTCAATCACGCGCTCGAATACGCCTTCCGCCACGCCGAGGCGACGGGGCTGCCGCTCGTCGTCTGCCTCGCCGTTCCGGACGACGAGGAGCCGAGCGAGCGCCATCGGGTCTTCCTCCTCGAGGGGCTTCGGGACGTCGCGCAGAACCTCGCGCGGCGGCGCATCGCGTTCGTCGTGCGCCGCGGGCCGCCGGATGCGGTCGCGATCGCGCTCTCCGACCGGGCCGCGATGCTGGTCTGCGACGGAGGGTATCTCCGCCACGAGCGGGCGTGGCGCCGGGCCGTCGCCGAAGCGGCGCCGTGCCTGGTGATCGAGGTCGAAACCGATCTCGTCGTCCCCGTCGAGCACGCCTCTCCGAAGCTCGAGATCGCCGCCCGCACGTTCCGCCCGAAGCTGCAGCGGGCGCTCGACGAGTTCCTCGACTGGGAGTTCGAGGACCGCCCCGCCACGCGCAGCATCGAGCTCGAGGGCGATCTCGACCCGCGCGATCTCGACGGCACGCTCGGCGCGCTCGGAATCGACCGCTCGCTTCTGCGCCGCGCCTCGTTCGAGGGCGGCGAGAACGCGGCACGGCGAGCGCTCGACCGCTTCCTCGCGGAGCGGCTCGGCCGTTATGAGAAGCGGCGGAGCGATCCCGGTGCCGGCGCGACGTCCGCGCTCAGCCCTTATCTGCGCTATGGGCAGATCTCGCCGCTCGAGATTCTTCTCGAGGTCCGCGCCGCGGGTGGAGCGCCGACCTTCCTCGACGAGCTTCTCGTCCGCCGGGAGCTCGCCTTCAACTTCGTCTGGCACGAGCCGCGCTACGATCGCTACGAGGCGCTTCCCGCATGGGCACGCCGCACGCTCGGGGAACACGCCGGAGATCCGCGGCCAGCCGTCTATTCCGAGGCGCAGCTCGATGCGGGCGCCACCCACGATCCGGTCTGGAACGCGGCGATGCGCGAGATGCGGCGCACCGGCTGGCTGCACAACACGCTGCGAATGTACTGGGGGAAGAAGATCCTCGAGTGGAGCGAGAGCCCGGAGGCTGCATTCGAGCGCGTGGTCCGCCTCAACGACCGCCATTTTCTCGACGGGCGCGATCCGAACTCCTACGCCAATGCCGGATGGATCTTCGGGCTTCAGGACCGTCCCTGGCCGGAGCGGCCCGTCTTCGGCAAGGTCCGCAGCATGACGGCGGCGGGCCTCGCCCGGAAATTCGATGTCGACGCTTATGTCCGCGGGGTGGAGCAATGGACCGAGTAGAGGCGCTTTTCGAGGCCCGCTTCGGGGAGAAGGTGGCTGCGCCGCCGGAGGCTGAGGCGTTGCGGCTTCTGGCCGCGCACCGCTCGCATCGCGCCTTCGCCGCGCGGCCGGTCGAAGATTCCCTCGTCGAGGCGCTCGCGGCCGCGGCGCTCTCCGCCCCGTCGAAAAGCGACCTGCAGCAGCGCGACATCGTGATCGTCGGCGATCCCGAGCTCCGCCGCGCCCTCGGCACGCTCATGCCGAACGATCCCTGGGTCGTCGCCGCACCGGTCTTTCTCGTCTTCTGCGGCAACAACCGGCGGCAGCGGCAGCTCCACGAATGGCGCGGCCATCCCTTCGCGAACGATCACCTCGACGCATTCTTCAACGCGGCCGTCGACGCCGCGATAGCGCTCGCCTGGTGCATCGCGGCGGCGGAGGCGGTGGGACTCGGCGCCTGTCCGGTGAGCGCGATCCGCAACGAGGCGGCAGAGGTCTCGAAGCTCCTGAACTTGCCGATGCATGTCTTTCCTGTCGCCGGGCTCTGCATCGGATGGCCGGCGTCGCCGGGCAGCATCGTGCCGCGGCTCCCGCTCGGCGTGACGCTGCACCGCGACCGGTTCGACGAGACCGGCATCCGCGCCGCGATCGAGGCCTACGACCGCCGTCGCGCCTATGCGAAGCAGCGCTACGTCGAGCAGTTCGGGACCGCGGCCGAGTACGGATGGTCGGAAGACAAGGCGCGCCAGTATTCGCGGCCCGAGCGCGCCTCCTTCGGCGCCTTCGTTCGGGCGAAAGGCTTCCGGCTCGAATGAGGGGGCTTGGCCGCGAACGCGCGGTGAACCGGCGTGGCTTCCGCTTGTTGAAAGGGCATACCCCTTCCGCGGAGGTCTCATGCGACGACGCACTCTCACTCTCGCAGCGGCTGCGGGCGCGCTCCTGGCGGGGGCAGGGTCCGGCACGGCGCAGAGCCCGCCCCTTCCCGGCAGAGTGGACGCCGTCGCGCGCCTCGAGGATCAGCAAGGCAAGGTCGTCGGAGAGGTCTCGTTCACGCAGCTCGAATCGGGCGTCGTCATACGCGGCGACCTCGAGGGTCTGCCGCCCGGGCGGCACGCGGTCCACATACACGAGATCGGCAAGTGCGAGGGCGATTTCTCGTCCGCTGGCGCGCATTTCAACCCGAGCGGAGCACATCACGGTCTCGACGGTCCTGCGCCGCACGCCGGCGACCTGCCGAACATCGTCGTCAGCGCCGACGGGCATGCGACGTTCGAGATGATCAGCGGCCATATCGCGGTGCGGCCGCCGGAGGGCGTCCAGGTGAGCGCTGCCGACCGGGCAGCGGGGGCGACGGTCAGCTCCGGCAGCAGCACCAGCGATCCGAGCTTGAGCGCGGCTGCCGTCGCGCCGGGCGGCACGCGCGCGGTGAGCGTCTTCGACCACGACGGCGCGGCATTCGTCGTGCATGCCGAGGCCGACGACTATCGAAGCGATCCGTCCGGGAACGCCGGCCCGCGCATCGCGTGCGGCGTCATAGAGAAGCTTTGATCGGCCGCATCGTCCGGAGAAGATCATCGATGCCGCGCTACCGCGGCGTCCGGCGGCGCGCGCCGCGTCTTGCCTTCCAGGGCCCAAAACCGTTAACTCGCCGAGACGGGGCAGGGAGACAAGGAAGGACAAGCCGTGAGGGTGCTTCTGATCGAGGACGACTCGGCTCTGGCGAAATCCGTCGAGCTCACGCTTCGGCGCGAGGGAATGCAGGTCGATGTCACGGATCTCGGCGAGGACGGGCTCGAGATCGGCAAGCTCTACGACCACGACATCATCATCCTCGATCTCAACCTGCCCGACGTCAGCGGGCACGAGGTCCTGCGCCGGATGCGGGAATCGCGCATCAAGACTCCCGTTCTCATCATGTCGGGGGACAGCGGGATCGAGCAGCGCCTCAAGGGGCTCGGCTACGGCGCCGACGATTTCGTCCCGAAGCCGGTGGACATGCGCGAGCTGGTGGCGCGGATCCGCGCGATCTCCCGCCGCGCCCAAGGCCATGCCGCCTCGGTGATCGAGGTGGGAAAGCTCCGCGTCGACATCGACAACAAGCGGGCGACGACGGTCGACGGCAAGGTGGTGCCGCTCACTGTGCGCGAGTTCGCCATCGTCGAGGTGCTGGCGCTGCGCAAGAACTCCACCGTCACGAAGGAGACGCTGATGGCGCAGCTCTACAGCTCGGACGTCGACGAGGAGCCCGAGCAGAAGATCATCGACGTCTTCGTCCACAAGATCCGCAAGAAGCTCGAGGCGGCGACCGGCGAGCACTGCATCGAGACGGTGTGGGGGCGCGGCTACTCGATGAAGGACCCGTCGGAGGTCCGGGCCGTGTCCCGATGAGCGCCGCGGGCGAGCCGAGCGCCGAGCTTGCGCGCCTCGCGGCGTCGCTCGCCCCCGGTACGGTGCTGGTCGTGGGCACGGGAGCGGGATACGAGCAGAAGCTCCTCGACGGGCGTCACGTGCTCGTCGCGGACGAGCCCCAATCCGTCGGCGGACGCGATGCCGGACCCAATCCCTACGAGCTCCTGCTGATGGCGCTCGGCGCCTGCACGTCGATGACGCTCGAGATGTACGCGCGCCGGAAGAAGTGGCCGCTCGAGCGCGCCGTCGTGCGCCTCTCGCACGGCAGGGTTTATCCCGAGGATTGCGCCGACTGCGAGGAGAAGGGGACGAAGATCGACCGCATCACGCGCACGATCGAGCTCGTCGGCGCCCTCGACGAGGAGCAGCGGGCGCGGCTTCTCCAGATCGCCGAGCTCTGCCCGGTGCACAAGACGCTCACCGGCAAAATCGAGATCCGCACCACGCTCGCCTGAGCCGGCTCTTCTCAGGCCGCGGCCACCGTCGCGCGCTCGATGAGCGCCGCCTCGTCGATGCCCTCGGGGAGGCATCCGTAAAGCCCGGCGCGCGCCTCGAGGCGGCTTGCGCAGAATGCCTCGGCGACAACCGGCGGGGCGTGGCGCACGAGGAGGCTCGCCTCGAGGGCGAGCGCCATGCGTTCGACGAGAGCGCGCGCTTCCCGCTCGCTCGGACGGCGCGAGAGGTCGTGCGCGAGGCTTTCCGCGAGAGCGTCGAGGCGGCGGTCGGCGCCTTTCGCGCGCCGCAGCTCGGCGAGAAACGCCTCGGCGCTCGCCGGCGACTTCTCGAGCGCGCGCAGCACGTCGAGGCAAATGACGTTGCCGCTGCCTTCCCAGATCGCGTTGACCGGCGCATCGCGGTAGAGCCGCGCCAGATTGAGCTCCTCGACGTAGCCGTTGCCGCCGTGGCACTCCATCGCCTCGACGATCGCCCCCGGCGCCCGCTTGCAGTTCCAGTATTTCGCGATCGGCGCCGCGATCCGGTTGAGGAGCCGCTCGGCCTCGTCCGACTCGCCGTCGAGCGCGGCTGCGACGCGAAAGGCGAGCGCGGTCGCCGCTTCGGTCTCGAGCGCGAGATCGGCGAGCACGGCCCGCATCGCCGGCTGATCCACGAGGCGACGCTGGAAGGCGCTGCGATGGCGGCAGTGGTGGATTGCCTGCGAGAGCGCCTGACGCATCATCGCCGCCGAGCTCACCGCGCAGTCGAGCCGGGTCAGGTGCGCCATCTGGATGACGGTCGCGATGCCGCGCCCCTCCTCGCCGACGAGGTCGGCGACGGCGCCGTCGAACTCGACCTCGGAGGAGGCGTTCGAGCGGTTGCCGAGCTTGTCCTTGAGCCGCTGCAGCCGGATGCCGTTGCGCGTGCCGTCGGGCAGCCAGCCCGCGACGGCGAAGCAGGAGACGCCCGCCTCCGTCCGCGCGAGGCAGAGGAAAAGGTCCGCGTGCGGCACCGAGAAGAACCATTTGTGGCCGAACAGCCGCCAGCGCCCGTCCTCCGCTCTCTCGGCCCGGGTGGAAATCGCGCGCAGATCGGACCCGCCCTGCTTCTCGGTCAGCGCCATCGCCACGATCGCGCTCTTCTTCGCCTCGGCAGGAAGCGGCCGGGGGTCGTACTCGGTGGAGAGGATCTTCGCTTCCCAGGCGGCGGCGACCGCCGGCTCGCGCCGAATGACCGGCACCCCGGCGAACGTCATCGCGACCGGGCACATGATTCCGTTCTCGCCCTGGTTCCAGAGATAGCAGAGCGCCGCGCGGGCGGTCTGCGCACCGGGCCGTGCCGCAGTCCAGCCGAGCGCGTGGGTGCCGGAACCCCAGACGAGGCCCATCAGCTCATGCCAGGCCGGATGAAACTCGATCAAGTCGATGCGTCGCCCGTAGCGGTCATGGGTGCGGAGCTCGGGCGTGAAGCGGTTCGCCTGACGCGCCAGCGTCTGGACGCGCTCGCTGCCGACGAGGCGGCCGACCTCGCCCAACTGGGGCTTCGCCCACGAGGCGCCGTGGCGCTCGACCGCCTCGACGAGCGCCCGATCGGCCGAGAAGGCGTCGTAACCGACCAGCGGCGGCGCCTGGTTGAACTCGGCGAAAACGTCTTCTCTTCCGGGCATGGCGCACTCCCTTCGCTAGGGGAGTCTACCCGTCCTGCGCTGCCGCTTCAGCCCTCGCCGGGCCGGCTCCGCGGGCCGCACCTTCTCGCGTCAGGCCCCTGGGCGAAGGGCGGGAGAGGACAATGACCCGGATTCCGGTCGGGGTGCGCGTATCCGCCTATTGATTCAGGGGCCGCCGCTGCGGATTGTGTGCGGTCCACTCATTCCAAGAAGGAGCTTTTCCGATGAGGAGAATGCTTTTGGGCGACCCGCCTCGTCGCCACGGTCCGAGTTCGTCGAATTTTTCGATGCGAGACGCCGGCCTCCTCGCCCGCCCGACGGGGCGCGGGCAGTCGCACAATCGCGCACTCGGCGGTTCCTCCGCCGATCCGCCGCCGGCTTGCCGCCCTACTTCCTGACCCGGCTCCCGCGGCCCTAGAGGCTGCGACCGCCCGGATATGAGCCTCGCGCCGCATGCGCGCGAGGATGCGCGCGCGCCCGCTCGCGCGCGATAGACATGAGACAGGTTGCCATGAACGAGAACATGCTCACCAGCGCGCTCACCCGCCTCGAGAGCGCCGCCAAACACCTCGACATCTCGCCCGAGGTTCTCGAAAAGCTCAAATTCCCGAAGGAAGTCCTCAGCGTTCGCCTGATGGTGCGAATGGACGACGGCTCGCGGCGCTCGTTCATGGCTTGGCGCTGCCGCTACGACGACACGCGGGGACCGACGAAAGGCGGCATCCGGTTCCATCCCGACGCGAGCATGGAAGAAGTGGTGACGCTCGCGTTCTGGATGACCTTCAAGTGCGCGATCATGAATCTGCCCTTCGGCGGCGGGAAGGGTGCGGTGAAGCTCGATCCGCGCGAGCTGTCGAAGGCCGAGCTCGAGCGCGTCTCGCGCGCCTACGTTCACGCCTTCGCGGGGATGATCGGGCCCGACCGCGACATCCCGGCGCCGGATGTCTACACGAATGCGATGGTGATGGGCTGGATGGCGGACGAGTACAGCTCGATCGTGCGTCAGTCGTGCCCTGCCGTGATCACCGGAAAGCCCATCGCGCTCGGCGGCTCGCTCGGACGCGACGACGCGACGGCACGCGGCGGCTACTATCTCGTCCGCCATCTCGAGTCCGAGCTCGGCCTCGATGCCGGGCGGCGCCGGGTCGCGATCCAGGGCTACGGCAACGCCGGGGCGCATATCGCGCGGCTTCTGCACGCCGACGGCTACAAGATCGTGGCGATTTCCGACTCCAAGGGCGGCATCTTCTGTCCCGACGGGATCGACCCCGCCATCGCCCTCGAGGCGAAGGAGCGCGACGGCTCGGTCGTCGCGCTCGCCGGCCAGCGCGGCTGCAAGGCGATCGACAACCGCGAGCTGCTGGAGGCTGACTGCGAGCTCCTCGTCCCATCGGCGCTCGAGAACCAGATCACCGCCGAGAATGCCGGACGCATCCGCGCGGGCGTGGTCCTCGAGCTCGCGAACGGGCCGGTCTCCCCCGAGGCGGACGCGACGCTCCAGCAGCGCCGTATCCAGGTGCTGCCCGACATCCTCGCCAATGCCGGCGGAGTCACCGTCTCCTATTTCGAGTGGGTGCAGAACCGTCAGGGCTATTATTGGACGCTCGACGAGGTGCGCGAGCGCCTCAAGAAGACGATGGAGGAAGAAGGCAGAAGTGTTTGGGACCTCGCCCGGAAGAAGCGGCTGGAGATGCGGACGGCCGCCTACGTGCACGCGCTCGGGCGCCTCGCCCAGGCGATCGAGGCGCACGGGACCCAGCCCTTCTTCGCTGGCTGAGAGGAAGCCGGTCCGGCCGCTGCGGGGAGGACGATGACGCGGCGCGCGCCCATCGTCCTCACCCGCGCCGATCGCGACCGGCTGCTTCAGGTCGTCGACGTCTTCCGCGCCAAGGGCGACGGCGTCCTCGTGGCGTTCCTGTTGGAAGAGCTGCAGCGGGCGCGCATCGTCGAGCCGCACGAAATGCCGCGCGGCGTCGTGACGATGCGCTCCCGCGTCCGCTACCGCGACGAGGCGACTGGAGAGGTGCTGACGGCGACGCTCGTCTATCCGGGGGACGAGGATTCGGTGCTGGGCCGTGTTTCGGTGCTTTCGCCGCAGGGGAGTGCGATGATCGGCCTCTCGGTCGGCGATCGCATCGCGTGGCGCACGCTCGACGGGGCGGAGCGGGCAATCACGGTCCTGGACGTGATATGGCAACCCGAGGCGGCGGGGCGCTTCGACCTTTGAGCCCGGGCGGCCCCGCGCGGCGCGTACCCGGCACGGCTTTGTATCCGTTTCGTTGACACGGCGGCGGCGCCTCTCCATAATCCGCGCCTTTTTCGGAGGAGGTCCATGCGCGGACATCGGGCGAGGAGGGTGTTGCGACGACGACGCAGCTAGCGTGCGCCGTCACGACCGCCTGACCCGTCCCCAATTCCTCGCGCAGGAGTGTTCCCCGTGATTCCAGCAGTTTTGCCGACCTACGCCCGGGCCGATATCGCTTTCGACCGCGGCGAGGGTGCCTGGCTCTTTGCCACCGACGGACGCAAGTATCTCGACTTCGCCTCCGGAGTCGCGGTGACGGCGCTCGGCCATGCGCATCCGCATCTCGTCGCGGCGCTCACGGAGCAGGCGAAGAAGCTTTGGCACTGCTCCAATCTCTTCCAGATTCCGGGGCAGCAGCGTCTGGCCGAGCGGCTCGTCGCGAACACCTTCGCCGACACGGTATTCTTCGGCAATTCCGGCGCCGAGGCGCTCGAATGCGCGATCAAGATGACGCGCAAGTACCACAGCGCGAACGGCCACCCGGAGAAGTACCGGATCATCGGCTTCAACGGCTCGTTCCACGGCCGCACGCTCGCGACCCTCGCCGCGGCCGGCAACGAGAAGTACCTCGCCGGCTTCGGCCCGCCGGTCGACGGCTTCGACCACGTCGCCTTCAACAATCTCAACGAGCTGCGGGCGGCGATCACGAAGGAGACCGCCGGCATCCTCGTCGAGCCCGTCCAGGGCGAAGGCGGGGTGCGCCCCGCCGATCCGGAGTTCCTGCGTGGATTGCGGAGCGTCGCCGACGAGTTCGGGCTGCTTCTCGTGTTCGACGAGGTGCAGACCGGCACCGGGCGCAGCGGCAAGCTCTTCGCCCATGAATGGGCGGGCGTCACGCCCGACATCATGGCGATCGCGAAGGGGATCGGCGGCGGCTTTCCGATGGGCGCCTGTCTCGCGACCGAGAAGGCCGCCAAGGGCATGACCACCGGCACGCACGGCTCGACTTTCGGCGGCAACCCGCTCGCAATGGCGGTCGGGAACGCCGTGCTCGACGTGATCCTTGCGCCCGGCTTCCTCGACAAGGTGCAGCGCGAGGCGGCGCGGCTTCAGGAGCGGCTCCGCTTCGTCGTCGGGAAGTATCCTTCCGTTTACGCCGAGCTGCGCGGGCAGGGCCTGCTTCTCGGCATAAAGACCGTCGTGCCCAACACGGAGGTCGTGAAGCGGCTGCAGGAAGAGGGGATGCTGACCGCTGGCGCCGGCGACAACGTCGTGCGGCTCCTGCCGCCGCTCATCATCGGCAAGGCCGAGATCGACGCGGCCGAAGTGATCCTCGACAAGGTCGGCCGGGAATGGGGAAAGGCGTGACACCGCGGCACTTCCTCGATCTCGATCGCGTCGACGCCGCCGAGCTGCGGCGCATCCTCGACATGGGGCATGCCATGAAGAGGAACGGCCGCGATGCCGGAAAGCCCCTCGCGGGGCGCACCCTCGCGATGATCTTCGAAAAGCCGTCGACACGCACCCGCGTCTCGTTCGAGGTCGCGATGAAGCAGCTCGGCGGCGACGTCGTGCTGCTCGACGCCGCATCGAGCCAGCTCGGCCGCGGCGAAAGCGTCGCCGACACGGCGCGTGTGCTGTCGCGCTATGTCGACGCGATCATGATCCGCACCACCCAGGCGGCGAAGCTCGAGGAGCTGGCGGAGCACGCGACGGTCCCGGTCATCAACGGCCTCACCGACGCCTCCCATCCCTGTCAGCTCATGGCCGACGTCATGACCCTCGAAGAAAAGAAGGGCAGCGCCAAGGGCAAGGTGGTCGCCTGGTCGGGCGACGGGAACAACGTGCTCGCGAGCTGGATTCACGCCGCGCAGCGCTTCGAGTTCGATCTCCGCATCGCCTGCCCGGAGCAGCTCCGGCCGCCGGCGAAGCTGCTCGACTGGGCGGCGCGCGAGGGAGCCCGCATCCGCGTCATGCACGACCCGGCGGAGGCCGTCGCCGCCGCCGACTGCGTCGTCACCGACGTGTGGGTCTCGATGGGGGTTGAAGCGAGCGTCAACCGCCACAACATGCTGGCGCCTTATCGCGTCGACGAGCGGCTCATGGCGCTGGCCAAGCCCGATGCGATCTTCATGCACTGTCTCCCTGCGCATCGCGGGGAGGAAGTCACCGCGGGCGTCATCGACGGCCCGCATTCGGTAGTGTGGGACGAGGCCGAAAACCGCCTGCACGCGCAGAAGGGCATCCTCGCCTGGTGCCTGGCCGCGTGATGCCCGGGAGGGGACGGCGGCGTCCCCCGGGGTAGGTGCGGAGTGAAAGACGAGGCGCGACATCTTTCCGACGATCTGGTCCAGCCGTTTCAGATCGAGCGGACGGCTCTGCGGGGGCGGCTCGTCCGTCTGGGGCCGCTCGTCGACGGGATCCTGAAGCGGCACGACTATCCCGAGCCGGTCGCGTCGATGCTGGGCGAGGCGGTGACGCTCGCCGTCATTCTCGCCGACATGCTGAAGTACGACGGCGTCTTCACGCTCCAGACCAAGGGCGACGGGCCGATCCGGCTCATCGTCGCCGACGTGACGACGGCGGGCGAGGTCCGCGGCTACGCGCAGTACGACGCGGCGAAGCTCGAGAAGGCCGCTGCCTCGACCGGCGCGCCGGTGCCCCGCCTCCTCGGCGCCGGCTACATCGCGTTCACCGTCGACCAGGGCGAGAAGACCGACCGCTATCAAGGCATCGTCGAGCTCCAGGGCGCCACGCTCGCCGAGTGCGCGCACCACTACTTCCGGCAATCCGAGCAGCTACAGGCCGGCATCAAGGTCGCGGTGAGGCACGACGGCGACACTTGGCGCGCCGGCGGCATCATGCTGCAGCGCCTGCCGACCGAGGGCGGCCTCGCGTCGCCGGCCGAGGCCGAGGCGCAGGAGGAGGGCTGGCGTCGTGCGATGATCCTCATGAGCTCCTCGACGGTCGACGAGCTCCTCGACGCGCGCCTGACGCCGAACGAGCTGCTCTTCCGCCTGTTCCACGAGGACGGCGTGCGCGTCTGGGCGCCCCACGCGCTCGCGGCGAGCTGCCGCTGCTCGCGCGAGAAGGTCGAGCGGATCATCGTCGCGCTGCCCGAGGAGGAGCTTTCCGATCTCGCCCGCGAGGACGGAAGCCTCGAGGTCACGTGCGAGTTCTGCAGCCGGCGTTACGTGTTTCCGCCTGCGGAGGTCTCGGCGCTGAAGCAGCGCCACTGAGCGCCGCTACTCGCGCAGCGAGGGAGAGACGTTGCCGAGTTGAACGCTCCGTGCGAATTTTCCGACGCCATGAACCGACGCATTTTCCTCGTTGCATCGGCGGCGATCCTGGCGGGGTGCGAGACGACCCCGCCGCCGCGACCGGTCTTCCCCGATATCCGCTTCACGGGAAAGCCGCCGCTGCGCATCGATGCGGCCGCGCTCGATGTCGAGCGCGTCTTCCGCTCGACGCTCCAGACGCCCCAGGTCGAGCATCTCTTTCCGGTCTCGCCGGAGCAGGCGATGGAGCAGTGGGCCCGCGACCGGCTGCAGCCGGTCGGCACCACGCGACGGATAAGGGTGCGGATCCTCGACGCTTCGGTGAAGGAGATCGAGCTTCCGAGGACGCCGGGGCTGCGCGGCGCCTTCACCACCGATCAGGCGCAGCGTTACGACGCGACCGCGGAGCTGACGGTCGATCTCATGGGCGAGCGCGGGTTTCCGGAGCGCTCGATCACGGCAAAGGCCTTCCGGTCGCGAACGGTGCCGGAGAACATCACCCCCAATGACCGCGAGCGCATCTGGTACGAGCTGACCGAAGCGCTCATGGCCGATCTCGACGCCGAGCTCGAGAAGCAGATCCGGGCGAATTTCGGCTTCTACGTGATGTCGTAGCGGTCTGGCGCCGTGGAGCAGCGCCGTTCAGGCCGTCCGTCCGAAATGCGCCTCGATCGCGCGGGCGAGGATGGCGGCGATCTTCCTCTGGTAAGAGGGGCTGCGCAGAAGCTTCTCTTCCTGCCGGTTGCTGAGGCAGCCGGTCTCGACGAGCGCCGAGGGGACGTCGGGAGCCTTCAGAACGGCGAACCCGGCGGAATGGAGCCCGTCGCGCAGCAGCGGCACGTTGCGCCCGAGCTCGCGCACGAGGGTGCGCGCGAGCCGGATCGAATCGTTCGTGGTCTGCCGGCGCGCGAGGTCGATGAGGATCGAGCTGACCTCCGGCGACTGCTGGGAAAGGTCGATTCCGGCGATGAGGTCGACCTTGTTCTCGCGCGCGGCGAGCGCCTCGGCGAGCTTGTCCGAAGCCTTTTCGGAGAGCGTGAAGACCGACGCGCCGCGCATCGAGGCGTTCGGAAGCGCGTCGGCGTGAATCGAGAGAAAGAGCGAGGCGCCGGCCGCACGCGCGCGCCGGACGCGCTCGCGGAGCGCGACGAACTCGTCGCTGTCGCGCGTCAGGACCACCTTGAAGCCGCGCTGCGCGTCGAGCAGGCGCGCCGCCTCGCGCGTCACCGCGAACACGACGTCCTTCTCGTAGACGCCGCTCACCCCGATCGCGCCGGGATCGATGCCGCCGTGCCCGGCGTCGAGCACGATCACGTGCTCGCGGCGTGGACGCGCCGCAGCAGAACCGGCGAGCAGCGCCAGCGCGCCGCCCGCCGTCAGCCGCATGGCTGCCCTCCTGCCGATCTGTCCTTGCCCGTCGTCTCGCAACATGCCCCCTGCGCGAACGGCGTTCAGACTCTTCGCGTGATCCTAATATACATATCAGGTGAAGAAAGTTCCACATCCTTTTGCGAATCCACGAGGAATCGCCTGAGCGTGACAATCGGAGGAGGGCCGGCCACACTCGGCCGGTCGATGCTCCAGGTCTACGCGCTCCGCAACGGCGCGCTCCAACCGGTCGAGGTTGCCGCCGACGCGCTCCCCCAGGACGCGCTCTGGATCGATCTCGTCGATCCGGCGCCGGAGGAAGGCGAGCAAGTCGCGCGCGGGCTCGGAATCGCGCTGCCGAGCCGGGAGGAGATGCAGGAGATCGAGCACTCGAGCCGCCTCTACGAAGAGGGCGGCGCGCTCTACATGACGGCGCTCGTGATCTCGCGCGCGGACAGCCACGCGCCGTCGAACACGCCGGTGACGTTCATCCTCGCGCCGAAGCACCTCGTGACGGTGCGGTACGCCGAGCCGCAGCCGTTCCGGACCTTTCTCGCGCGCTGCGGCAAGCTGCGCGAGAAGGTCACGACCGGCGAACACGTCTTCATCGGCCTCGTCGAGGCGATCGTGGATCGCGCCGCGGATCTCCTGGAGCGCGTCGACCTGGATCTCGGCGGCCTTTCCGAAGGCGTGTTCAGGCCGGAGAACACCGGTCGCCGCGGCCTGCGCCGGTCGACGCGCCGGCCGGCCGATCTCCAGGCGCTCATTCTGCGGATCGGCCAGCTCAACGACCTCGTCGGCAAGATCCACGAAAGCCTGCTGTCGCTCGCGCGGCTCTTCATCTTCTTCGGCGAGACCGGCGGCAAGCGCATCGCCGAGGAGCTGCAGCCGCGCCTCAAGACGGCATCGCGCGACGTGCGCTCCTTGAGCGAGCATGCCGTCTCGCTCACCAACAAGATCCAGTTCCTCCTCGACGCGACCCTCGGGCTCATCAACATTCAGCAGAACGCGACCATCAAGATCTTCTCCGTGGTCGCGGTGATCTTCATGCCGCCGACGCTGGTCGCCAGCATCTACGGCATGAATTTCGAGTTCATGCCGGAGCTGCACTGGGCGTACGGCTACCCGTTGGCCCTCCTCCTGATGCTCGCCGCGGGCGTTCTGCCCTATCTCTATTTCAAGTACCGCCGCTGGCTTTAGCGCGGGGAGGCGCGGCGCCGGGGCGGCGACACCGAAGGGGCGTCATGAAAAAGGATTACCGGCGACGGAAACTCGGCAAGCGCATGCTGCGTCCCGAGACGCTGATGATGGGCTACGGCTACGCGCCCGGGCTTTCAGAAGGGGCGCTCAAGCCGCCGATCTTCCACACCTCGACCTTCGTGTTCGAGAGCGCGCAGGCGGGCAAGGACCTCTTCGACCTGACCAGCGGGCGCCGCAAGCCGAAGAAGGGGGAGGAGGTCGGGCTCGTCTACTCGCGATTCAACAATCCCAATTTCGAGATCCTCGAAGACCGTCTCGCGGTCTGGGACGACGCCGAGCGCGGCGCCGTCTTCTCGAGCGGCATGGCGGCGATTGCGACGACCGCGCTCACGTTCCTGCGGCCGGGCGACGTGGTTCTCCACTCGCGGCCGCTCTACGGCGGCACCGAGACCCTCATTCGCAACACGCTCGCGGCGTTCGGGATCGGCTCGCTCGGCTTCACCGACGGAATCGACGCGGACGGGGTGCGGCGCGCAGCGGAGGCGGCCGCAGAGCGGGGCCCGGTGGGGCTCGTTCTCGTCGAGACCCCGGCCAACCCCACCAACGGGCTCGTCGACCTCGGCCTCATGGCGGAGATCGCGGACATGCTCGGCAAGCGGCAGGGGCGTCGGCCGCCGGTCGCGGTCGACAACACCATGCTGGGGCCGATGTACCAGCAGCCGCTCCGTCACGGCGCCGATCTCGCGCTCTATTCGCTGACGAAGTACGCGGGCGGGCACAGCGACCTCATCGCCGGCGGCGCGACCGGCAGCGCCGAGCTCGTCGGGCGCACGATCCTGATGCGTGGCGCGCTCGGCACGCAGCTCGATCCCAACTCGTGCTGGATGCTGCTCCGCTCGCTCGAGACGCTGCAGATCCGGGCGGACCGCGCGACAGCGAACGCGCAGCGTCTGGCCGAATGGCTGCGCGCCCACCCGCGCATTCGCACGGTGAACTACCTCGGCTTCCTCGAGCCCGGCGACCGGCGCAGGGCCGTCTTCGACCGCCAGTGCACCGCGCCCGGTTCGACCTTCTCCTTCGATATCGACGGCGGGGAGAAGGAGGCGTTCGCCTTCCTCGACAGGCTCGTGCTGCTGAAGCTCGCAGTGAGCCTCGGCGGAACCGAGACCCTCATCAGCCATCCCGCCTCGACCACCCATTCGGGCGTGCCGAAAGCGCTTCGCGAAGAGATCGGCGTCACCGAGGCGACGATCCGGATCTCGGTCGGCATCGAGAACGCCGACGATCTCATCGCCGATCTCGAGCAGGCGCTCGCTTAGCCTCTCGGCGAGGGAACGGGCGGGGCGGACCCGCGTGCCCGAGGCGAGGCTGCTAAAGCCTGGATTAAGCTTTCCCGATTACGCTCGGCGGTTCGGGGGAGGACCGCCATGCGGCGTATCCTGACAATCGACGGCGGCGGGATCAAAGGGGTGTTCCCCGCCGCGTTCCTGGCCGCGATCGAGGACGAGATCGGCCGGCCCGTGGTCGATCATTTCGATCTCGTCGCCGGGACCTCGACCGGCGGGATCATCGCGCTCGCGCTCGGGCTCGGCATGTCGGCGCGCGACGTCCTCCAGCTCTATCTCGAGACCGGGCATCAGATCTTTCCGCGCCGCCGCCTGCCGCGGCAGCTCCGCGGCCTTCTGCGCGCGCGCTACAGCAACGCGCCGCTGCGCGAGGTCCTGCAGCGCGCCTTCGGCGACCGCCGGCTCGGCGAAAGCCGGACCCGGCTCGTCATCCCGTCGATGGACCTCGCCGCCGAGCGGGTCCACATCTACCGCACCTCCCATCACCCGGATTTCGTCCGCGACTACAAGCTGAAGGCGGTCGAAGTCGCGCTCGCCACCGTCTCGGCCCCGAGCTACTTCCCGATCCATCTTTCCGAGGAGGGCCTGCCCTATGTCGACGGCAGCCTTTGGGCGCGCAACCCGCTCGGCATCGCCGTCGTCGAGGCGATCGGCGTTCTGGGCTGGCCGCGCGAGGAGATCGAGGTGCTGAGCGTCGGCTGCACCTCGCAGCACCTCGCGCTCTCGTGGCAGAAGCGGATCTCGATGGGCGCCGGCTACTGGGCGGCGCGGATCGCCGACGTCTTCATGAAGGCGCAGTCCTCGGCTGCGATCGTCACCGCCAACGCGCTCCTCGGCGCCAATCGCGTCGTGCGCATTAACCCGGAGATGTCGCATCACCGCTTCACGCTCGACGGCGCCGAGCACATGCCGCTTCTCGAACGGCTCGGCCGTCACGAGGCGCATATCCGCCTGCCCGACCTCAAGCCGGTCTTCTTCGGCGCGAAGGCGGAACCCTTCTTCCCTTCGCATGCGCTGAGCCCCGTCGCCCACATCGATCACGAGGCCGTCGCGGTCTTCTCCTAGGCGTCGGACGCGAATCGCGCGCCGCTTCGCCGGCCCCGATTCGCGACTCGGGGAGCTGCTTCGGGCAGCGTTGACGCGCTCGAAGCGGCTTCGCGCGGTGTCGACGCCGCTGCGCTCGGCTGCGCCTCCCGCATCGCCGCGCGAGCGGTCGTCGAGCGTCGCGAGCGCGCCGCGAGCACCGACGAGCGGGGCGCGCGAGACGCGAGGGTCGAGAGCAGGACGTGCGAGAAATGCCCAATTTGCAATGCTTTTCTGCACATCCCGAAGTTCGCGCGCGCATGCTCTCGAGAGTCGCTTCGCTCGCGTCCGCGCGCTCGCGGGGTCATTCCCGCGGGCGTGGCGAGCCGACATCAGCGTCACTTCTGTGCAACACTCGTCCCCAGATTTGGTGTCGCGCGATGCGAGCTGCACAGGATGTATTCGCTTGTTGCCGAAAATCGGTATAAGGTGACGCTCGCCGGCCATACGAGTGGCCGGTTGCAACGTGAAGGAGCAATTATGGCCACGAAGTCCACGAAGTCGAAGTCGGCGAAGAAGGCTCCGGCGAAGAAGACGGCCGCGAAGAAGAAGACGGCCAAGAAGAAGTAGCCGAGCCTAGGGAGGCGCGAGCGCCTGGCGCTCGCGCGCTCGAACGACCGCAGGGCCGCTCTGAGCTGCCCTGCGATGGTTCGAAAAGCCGGTCGGCGGCCCCTCGGGGCCGCCGATCCGTTTTTCAGCAGGCGATCTCCGGGGCGAACGCGGCGTCCTCGGCGCAGCCGTCGCCCTTCGCCGGCGCCCCCAGCTTGGACGCGGTCGGGATCTCGACGCCCGGCGGAAGCGGCGGCGAGGCCGTGAGATGCGAGGCCGAGATCATCGCCACGAACAAGAGCGCGACGAGGACCCAGGCGGCGACGATTCCCTGCCGCATCCTCGCGGAAATCCGGACCCTGCGCTGGGCGGCGCGGCGCTCGCAGTAGAAAAACCCGACCAAGTTACTTTTCGAAA
>JADGGZ010000323.1 GCA_019689675.1 Rhodospirillales bacterium
ACGTACGCCTTCACCGTCTGGCCGCGATACTCGTCGGGAACGCCGACGACGCAGCATTCGAGCACCGCCGGGTGCTGGTAGATCGCCTCCTCGACGTTGCGCGGATAGATGTTGAACCCGCCGGCGATGATGAGATCCTTGATGCGGTCGACGACGAAGATGTAGCCGTCCACGTCCATGTAGCCGACGTCGCCGGTGCGGAGGCGCCCGTCCTGGAGCACCTTCGCCGTCTCCTCGGGCTTGTTCCAGTAGCCCTTCATCACCTGCGGTCCAGAGATGACGATCTCGCCGCGTTCCCCGGCAGGCAGCGGCGTCTTTCCGTCCTCGAGCGAGACGATCTCGACCGTCGTGCCGGGGAGCGGGATGCCGATCGAGCCGTCCTTGCCACCGGTGTCGAGCGGATTGCAGGTGGCGACGGGCGAGGTCTCGGTGAGCCCGTATCCTTCCACGATCTGGCAGCCGGTGAGCTTCTCGAAGTCGTGCTTCACCTCGAGCGGAAGCGGCGCGCCGCCGGAGATGCATCGCCGGATGGAGCGGACGTCGTACTTGCCGATGTCGGGGCGGTTCTTGATCGCGGTGAAGAGCGTCGGGACCGAGGGAAAGAACGTCGGTCTCGCGCGCTGGATCGTCTCCAAGAGTTGCACCGGCTCGAAGCGGGGCAGCATCACGATCTCGGTGCCCGTCTTGATCGAGAAGTTCATGATCGAGGTCATCGCGAACACGTGAAAGAACGGGATGACCGCGAGCGCCCGCTCCTCCCCGGTCTCGACCATGTGGAACCAGAGATGGCATTGTGCCGCGTTGGCGACGAGATTGGCGTGCGTCAGCATCGCGCCTTTCGGCGTGCCGGTCGTGCCACCCGTGTACTGCAGCACGGCGACGTCCTCGCGCGGATCGATCGGCGGCGGCGCGAAGCGTCCGTCGTTCGCCACGAGCCGCGCGAAAGGGACATGCCGCGCGTCGTCCGGGATCGTCGCGATCTCCTTCCGCTTGAAGAGTTGGAAGAGATAGTTCTTCGGAAACGGCAGGATGTCCGCCATGCGGCAGACGACGATCCGCTCGACGCTCGTGCTCCCGAGGAACTTCGCGACGTTCGGATAGAGAGCGGCGAGATCGAGCGTCACCATCATGGAGACGCCGGAATCGTCGATCTGGTGCCGGATCTCCGCCTCGGCGTAGAGCGGGTTGAAGTTGACCACCGTCCCGCCCGCCTTCAGCACGCCGTAGTAGGCGACGATGTAGTAGGGCGTGTTCGGAAGGAAGAGCCCGACGCGGGTGCCTTTGCCGACGCCGAGCGCGGCGAAGCCCTTCGCGGCCCGGTTCACGAGGTCGGCGAGCTCGCCGTAGCTGGTCTTCTTGCCGAGAAAGTCGATGGCGGGACGATGCGCGAACCGCGCCACCGTGTCGTCGAGGAGGCGATAGAGCGGGTGCTCGGGGAGCGGCGCGTTCCAGTCGATCCCCGCAGGGTAGCCTGCTAGCCAGGGACGCGCCGGCTCCCGCATCGCTAGAACCGCAGCTTCGCCGAGAGTGCGAGGATATCGACCGCCGCTTCGTACTTGCCGACGAGGCGACCGCCCGTCGGGGTCGGGGTTCCGTCCGGCCCCGGCGAGGTCTCGTCGATCGATCGGTCCCGGATGAACAAGTGCGTGTAGCCGGCGTCGATGGAGACCATGTCGCTTATCTTGTACCCGGCGCCGAAGGAGAGCCAGATGCGGTTCTGGTCCGGCAGGCGCGCCGTCACGAACCCGCCCTTGACCGGGGTCTGGTCGTACGCGACGCCGGCCCGCAGGGTGAGCCGATCGTCGACGCGCCATGCGGCGCCGATGGCGCCGAACCATGTGTTGCGCCAGTTCTCGGGCTGGGTCGTGAGCGGAACCGTATTGTCGCGCTGAATGACGAGGGTCTCGAAGGTCTCCCAATTCGTCCACTGAACGTCGAGCATGACGTCGATCGCGGACGTGATTCGCTGCGTCACGCTGAACGTCGCGGTCGCCGGCGTGCGGAGCTCGGCGGAGGCGCCGGAATCGGCCACCGCCGAGCCGAGCACGAAGGCGGCGGCCGCCGGCACGGTGAAATCGGCCTTGCCCTCGAGCCGGTGATGGATCTGCGAGCGGTAGGCGAGCCCGATCCGGGTTCCCTCGAGCGGCTCGATCAGCACCCCGCCGTTGAAGCCGAACCCCCAGTCGTCGCCGTCGACTCTGAAGTTGCCGTCGGGCGCACCCAGAAAAGCGAAGTTGAGCGCGCGCGTGAGAGTCGCGTCGGCATATTGGAAGGAGACGCCGGCGCCGAGCGAAAGCCACGGGGAAACGCGGTAGGCGACGCTCGGGTTGACGTTGACCGTCAGCAACTCCGAGCGGAGCGCGTTGTAGCGACCGACCCAGTCGTTGTCGTAGCGGGTCGCGAGGCCGAACGGCGTCGTCACCGCGATCCCCGCCTTGAAATCGGGCGTGATGCTGGTCGTTCCGTAGATCGCCGGCACGAAGGCGGGCGCGCCGCCGTTCTCGTCCGAGCCGTCCCCGCTCACCGCGATCGGCGCGAAACCGGGCCCCGTGGTCGTCGCCGTCCCGTCGAATACCGAACGCGGGACGATGAAGCTTCCGACCGCCTCGAGCCGGGTGCCGGAAAACTGAGTCATCGTCGCGGGATTGGCGAAAATGACCGACAGGTCCTGGTTGCCGGAGGCCTGCCCGGCAAAGGCTGTGCCTTGATAAGCGGCGCTGTTCTCGCGGAGCTGGAACCCGGAGGCGCTGACCGGGCGGTCGAGCGCGAACACCGATGCGGCGGCCAGGAGTGCCGCCGTCATCGCACGACGATTCATCGAAGTCTCCCCCCCTCAGCGGATGTTCTCTAGGGAAGACTCTATTGAGTAATTTCTAGAAAAGCACGCTGGCTGAGCTACCTGGGCGCGAACTTCGGCGCCCTGTAGCATATTTGCCATCCTCGACAAGAAAGAGCGCCGCTCTTTCGGGCGGCGCCCTTTGATCCGTGCTTATGTTGATCGCTCGGCCTCAGGCCGAGCGGTGGCTCTTCTTCTTTCCTTCGACCGCCGGGTCCTCGCCGGCCGACCGGCTCTTGCCTGCGGCTTCAGCGCGCTCCAGCGCCTGCCCCTCGTCGCCCTCGAGAGCCGACTCGGCCTCGCGCGCCTTTTCTTCGACCTGGCCCGACTGGGCGAAACGCTCGGTCTTCTCGTTGTAGTGCCGCGCCGCCGTCTTGTTGCCTTCGCCTTCGTTCCTGCCCGCCATTCTTCTCCTCCGAATTCGAGTCTCCGAAGGGAAACAAGACGGGTGGGGAGCGGTTCCTAGTGCGCCATCAGCACCGGGATCTTCGCTTCGTTGATGAT
>JADGGZ010000061.1 GCA_019689675.1 Rhodospirillales bacterium
ACGTCGTCGGCGAGCCCCGCGGCGCCGGGCCCGGCAAGCGGCGCGAAATACCGCCGGATGCGCTCGAACTCGCCGAGCCGCTTCACCGCGCGAACTCGGTCTCGCGCAGCTGCCGCGCCACCCGGTCGAGCACGCCGTTCACGAGCGCCGGCTCCTTGCCCCCGAAGAAGGCGTGCGCGACCTCGAGATATTCGCTGATGACGACGCGTGCCGGCACGTCGAGCCGAGCGAGGAGCTCGTATCCGCCGGCACGGAGGATCGCGCGAAGGATCGCCTCGAGACGCTCGATCGGCCATTCGGGAGAGAGGCCGCGAGCGAGAACGGCATCGATCTCGGTCCGCCGCGCGGTCGCGCCGCGAACGATGTCGGCGAAGAGCTCTTCGTCGGCCTCGCCGATCCGCTCCCCCTCGACGTCCTGGTCGAGGCGGTAGCGGGCGAAGTCGCGGATCACCCGGTTGATCCTCTCGGGCGCGTCGGCGGGCGTCTCGGACAGCTCGATCTGATAGAGCGCCTGGACGGCGGCGAGGCGCGCGTTCCGGCGTCTTCCGCCGCCGCTGGCGCGGGTCTGATTGGCAGGCTGGGTCATGTCGCCTCGTAACGCCGCTTCAGCGCGATCATCGCCAGGCACGCGCGGGCGGCCTCGCCGCCCTTGTTCTTCTTGTCGCGCGCGGCGCGGACGAGCGCCTGCTTCTCGTTCTCCACCGTAAGGATGCCGTAACCGATCGCGTACCCTTCGAGCGCGAGGTTCTGGAGACCGCGCGCGCTCTCCTCGCAGACATAGTCGTAGTGAGTCGTCTCGCCGCGGATGACGCAGCCGAGCGCGACGTATCCGTCGTAACGCGCGCGGCCCGCGAACCTGATGGCAGCCGGAATCTCGAAGGCGCCCGGAACCTCGACGATCTCGTGCGTCGCGCCCGCCGCCGAGAGCGTCTCGATCGCCCCCGCCAGAAGCTCGTCCGCGATATGCCGGTAATAGGGCGCGACGACGATGAGAACGCGCGTCATTGGATCGGCCTCTGACCGGCCACCGAAAGCCCGTACCCCTCGAGCGCGATGATGGTGCGCTGGGTGTTGGAGAGAAGGATCATCTCGCGCACGCCGAGATCGTGCAGGATCTGGGCGCCGACGCCGTAGTCGCGCAGCTCGTGGACGCCGCGCTCGACGCGGCCCTCGAGCCGGTCGAGAAGGCTCGTCGGCGTGGCCTCGCGCAGGAGGACGACGACGCCGCGGCCGGCCTCGGCGATCTGGCGCATCGCAGACTGGAGGAGGCCGCCGCGCCCGTCCTTCGCGGCGCCCAGTACGTCGTCGAGGACGTTGAGCGCGTGCATGCGCACCAGCACTGGCCCCGGCGCCGCGATATCTCCTTTGACGAGCGCGACGTGCTCTACATAGGCCGCCGTATTGACGTAGATGCAGAGCCGCCAGCTGCCGCCCACCGTGCTTTCGAACGGAAGCTCGAGCCGCTTCTCGACGATGCGGTCGTGCCGGCGGCGATAGGCGATGAGATCGGCGATGGTCGCGATCTTGAGACCGTGGAACTGCGCGAAGCGGACGAGATCGGGACGGCGCGCCATCGTGCCGTCGTCGTTCATGATCTCGCAGATGACGCCCGAGGGATTGAGCCCCGCGAGCCGCGCGATGTCGACCGCGGCCTCGGTATGGCCGGTGCGGACGAGAACGCCGCCGTCGCGCGCCATCAGCGGGAAGATGTGGCCGGGAGTCACGATGTCGTCGCGCCCCTTGGTCGGGTCGATCGCGACCGCGATCGTGCGGGCGCGGTCCGGCGCGGAGATGCCGGTGGTCACTCCCTCCTTGGCCTCGATCGAGACGGTGAAGGCCGTCCTGAGGCGGGAGGCGTTCGCCTGGGGCATGAGCTCGAGCCCGAGCTGCTCGACGCGCGCCCGGGTCAGCGCGAGGCAGATGAGGCCGCGGCCGTGCTTCGCCATGAAGTTGATCGCCTGCGGCGTCGCCATCTGCGCCGGAATGACGAGATCGCCCTCGTTCTCGCGGTCCTCGTCGTCGACAAGGACGAACATGCGACCGTTCCTCGCCTCCTCGATGATGTCCTCGATCGGCGAGATGATCTCGTGAAAGCTCATGGAAGGTCCTTCCCGAGGAGCCGGGCGACGTAGCGCGCCAGGACGTCCATCTCGAAATTGACGTGCGTTCCCTCCTCGGCCTCGCGGAAGGTCGTGGCCGACAGGGTGTGCGGGATGATGTTGACGCCGAAGCGGTTGCCGTCGACCTCGTTCACCGTCAGCGAGACGCCGTCGAGAGCGACCGAGCCCTTGGGCGCGACGGCGCGCGCATAGGCGGGGGGAAGCTCGACGAGGAAGCGCACGCTGTCGCCCTCGGGGCGGCGCCCGACGATGCGGGCGACCGCGTCCACGTGCCCCTGGACGATGTGGCCGCCGAGCTCGTCGCCGAGCGCGAGCGGGCGCTCGAGATTGACGCGCGTGCCGGGGCGCCAGGAGCCGAGCGTCGTGCGCGACAGCGTCTCGCCGGAGACATCGACGGCGAAGCGCCCGGGAGCACGCTCGACGACGGTGAGGCAGACGCCGGCGCACGCGATCGAGGCGCCGAGCGCGATGGCGCCGGTGTCGTAGCGCGTCTCGATCACGAAGCGGGTGTCGCCACCCGGCACGACCTCGCGCACACGGCCGACGTCGGTAACGATGCCGGTGAACATGGCGGGCCTAACCTAAGCGCTCGGACGGGGCATGGGAAGGTTGCCCGGCTGCGGCGTTCCGGACCGTCGGGCGGTCCGGCGTCTTCCTGAAATAACAGGAGAAAAACAGGCGAGACGGCGGTCGGGCGGGCGTGCGCCTGCGCGCCGGCGCCGACCCTGCGACGAAAAATACAGGCGAAAAACAGGTCCGAGGCACGCCGCCGCGACCCTCCCCTCGCGCGAAGGAGAAGGCGGCAACAGACTCCTCCGGCCGTGCGCGGCCGGACGGCTCCGCGACCGGCGCCACGAAGCGCCCCGATCCTCGCCGCAAAAATACAGGTGAAAAACAGGTCCGAGCCATTCTCCAGCCGATCGCCTTCCGGCGCCGATGACTGATCGAAAGCAGTCCATTATCGTATCGGTTATGTCAACACCTTTTTGTATGTTGACCGCTGCTTGAGCTAAGCATTTCGTGATGCGATGAAGCCGGTACAAGGCTGCGCGCGGCGGGGCATCTGGACAGCAAGCGTCTTGACCGGATCGATCATCAACGAAACCATGGCGCCGCGGCCGGACAGCGCTCCCGAGGCGAGCGACGCAGCGAGTTGCCGGGTCGTGGGCTCACGCGCCATCGCGGGTGAACTCCTCCAGCACGTCCTCGCCGACCGTCTCGACCGAGAGGCGGCGAAAGCGCGGCGCGTCGGCGAGCTTCTCGAGCCCGAAGGCGGCGACCGCCGGGACGCCGTCCCCGCCGATGATCTTGGCGGCGCGGAACCAAGCGAGGCGGTCGACGAGACCCGCTCGGAGCAGCCCCGCCGCGAGCGCGGCGCCCCCTTCGACCAGGACGCGGGTGAGCCCGCGCTTGGCGAGGGCGGCGAGCGCTTCGGCGAGATCGACGCCGCCCGCCGCGTCGGCGCCGACCTCGACGAGCTCGACGCCGCAGCCCAGAAACGCCTCCTTGCGTGCTTCATCGCCCTCGGCGAGCGTCACGACCCAGGTCGGCACGCGCGCAGCGCCGGCGACGATGCGCGCGGTGAGCGGCAGGCGGAGCCGGCTGTCGACGACGATCCGCACCGGCGAGCGCGCGCCGAGACCGGGCAGCCGGCAATCGAGGGTCGGATCGTCGACGAGAACGGTGTTGCTGCCGACCATGACCGCGTCGTTCTCGGCACGCAGCAGATGGGCGCGCGCCCGCGCCGTCTCGCCGGTAATCCAGCGGCTCTCCCCGGCATGCGTCGCGAGCCGGCCGTCCAGCGTCGTCGCGAGCTTCAGCGTGACGAGCGGCCGCCCGTCCCGGATGCGGCGGAAGAAGCCGGCATTGAGGGCCGCCGCCTCCTCGGCGCAAAGGCCGGTCTCGACCGAAACCCCGGCGGCGCGCAGTCGCGCGAGCCCGCCCCCCGAGACGCGCGGGTCGGGATCCTCGAGCGGCACCACGACGCGGGCGATGCCCGCCTCGACGAGGGCGTCGGCGCAGGGCGGCGTGCGCCCCCAATGACAGCACGGCTCGAGGCTGACATAGGCGGTCGCGCCCAGCGCGGCCTCCCCGGCACGCGCGAGGGCCTCGGTCTCGCCATGCGGGCGCCCGCCCGGCTGGGTCCAGCCGCGCCCCACGACGCGTCCTTCCTTGACGATGACGCAGCCGACGGCGGGGTTCGGCCAGACGCTGCCGAGGCCGCGCCGCGCAAGCGACAGCGCCGCCCGCATGTGACGGAGGTCGGCCGCGGCGGAATCGGAAGGCGGGGGCATGGCCCCCGCTTCTGCCCTCAGGAGGCGCCCGCCCGCAAGCGCGACGTGGGCATGCGCCTTCCTGACGCGCCCGGCGCCCCGCTCAGGCGACAGTGAGCGCCGCGCCCGCCGCCGGACGCGGCCCGCGCCGGGCGAGCGCAGCCTCGATCTCGCCCGCGAGCGCTTCGCTCACTGGCGTCATCGGCAGGCGCAGCTCCGGCGAGGGCAGCCGTCCCTCGCGCCAGAGCCAGTGCTTGATCGGCGCCGGGTTCGGCTCGGCGAAGAGGAGGCGCACGATCGGCGCCAGCTCGCGCCAGCGCTCGAGCGCCGCCTGCCGCCGCCCGGCGAGGAGCGCGTTGCGCACCTCGGCGAAGGCACCGGGCCCGACATGGGCGGCGGCGAGTATCCCGCCGTCGGCGCCCTGGGCGACCGCGCTGTAGAACTGCGCGTCCTCGCCGGTGAGGACCGAGAAGCCGGGCGGCCGGTCGCGCAGCAGCTCGAAGCTCTGCTGCGGGTCGCCGCAGCAATCCTTGACCCCGACCACGGCATCGAGCTCGGCGAGGCGCAGCAGCGTCTCGTTCGTCATGTTGACGCCGGTGCGGTAGGGGATGTTGTAGACGACGATCGGCTTGTCGATGCGCTCGGCGAGGGCGGTGAAATGCCGGCGCAGCCCTTCCTGGGAGGGTCTCGTGTAATAGGGACAGGCGACGAGATAGCCGTCGATCGCCCAGCGACGGGTCCGCGCCAGCGTCTTCAGGACCATGCGCGTGTCGCTCCCGCAGACGCCGAGCAAGATCGGCCGCGCGCCTCCGGTAGCCTCGGCGGCGATCTCGACGAGACGCTCTGTCTCGCCCTCGTCCAGCGTCAGACCCTCGCCGGTCGTCGCGGCGAGCACGAACCCGTCGATCGGCTGCGCGGCGTAGTGACGGACGAGTGCCGCGAAAGCCGCCACGTCGAGCGCGCCGTCCCGGAACGGCGTCACGAGCGGAAGCCACACCCCTTCGAGCCGCATCCGGGCGGCGCCATTCCTGCTTCCCATGCGAATTCCCTCCTCCTGGCTGCGGCCCCGGCGGGAAGAGGACGAAAGAGAAAGGCCCCGTCCGTTCCCGGCGGGGCCTTTCTCGAGACTGCTTCTGCGACGACCGCGTCAGCGCACAGCAATACCCTCCGGCCCCGTCGAGACGAGGGACTTTCGGCTTTTGCAGGCGTTGCGGACGATCGCCATCGCCTCGAACGCTAGAAGCGAAGCGCCGAGCTTGTCAATCGACGGTTCAGAGCCGGCAGCATCCCCGGCGCTCCCCAAGCCTCGCGGCTCGAGCGTCTCGGGGCGAACGTTCCCTCCCTCCCCGCGACCGGCGGAGGAACTCAGAAAGCGGGCGCGCCGCTCTCAGTCGTTCTCGGCGCTGATGCGGCCGACGAACTCGCCGAAATCCTTCGCCTCGCGGAAATTCCTGTAGACCGAGGCGAAGCGGACATAGGCGACCTGGTCGAGGCTCGCGAGCGCCTCCATCACGAGCCCGCCGATATAGTCGGTCGGGATCTCGCTCTCGCCGGAGCTTTCGAGCTGCCGCACGAGCGAGTTGATGACGCGCTCGACCTTCTCGGGCTCGACCGGCCGCTTGCGGAGAGCGGTGTAGATCGAGCGGGCGAGCTTGTCGCGGTCGAACGGCTCGCGCTGGCCGTTCTTCTTGACGACGGTGAGCTCGCGCAGCTGCACGCGCTCGAAGGTGGTGAAGCGAGCGGCGCAGTTGGGACAGAAGCGGCGACGCCGGATCGCGCTCCGATCGTCGGTCGGGCGCGAATCCTTTACCTGGGTATCCTCGGACCCGCAGAATGGACAGCGCATCTCCCCTCCCCGCCTGCCGCCGTCAGGCCGATTGGTAGATCGGGAAGCGGCGGCAGAGCTCCTCGACCTTGCTGCGAACCCGTTTGGCGACCACGTCCGATTCCGGCGCGTCGAGCACCTCGGCGATGAGCTCGCCGACCTGGCGGAACTCGGCCTGGCCGAAGCCGCGCGTCGTGGCTGCCGGCGTGCCGAGCCGGATGCCCGACGTCACGGTCGGCTTCTCCGGATCGAACGGGATCGCGTTCTTGTTGCAGGTGATCCCGGCACGCTCGAGCGAAGCCTCGGCCGCCTTGCCGGTGAGCTTCTTCGGACGGAGGTCGACCAGCATCAGATGCGAGTCGGTTCCGCCGGAGACGATGTCGAGCCCGGCTCCCTCGAGCGTCGCGGCGAGCACCTTGGCGTTCTCGACGACCGCGCGCGCATAGGCACGGAACTCCGGGCGCAGCGCTTCGCCGAGCGCCACCGCCTTCCCCGCGATCACGTGCATCAGCGGCCCGCCCTGCGTGCCTGGAAAGATCGCGCTGTTGATCTTCTTCGCGATCTCCTCGTCGTTCGTGAGGATCATGCCGCCGCGCGGCCCGCGCAGGGTCTTGTGCGTCGTCGTGGTCACGACATGGGCGTGCGGCATCGGCGACGGATAAGCCCCTCCGGCGACGAGACCGGCGAAATGCGCCATGTCGACCATGAAGAAGGCGCCGACCGCGTCGGCGATGCGGCGGAAGCGCGCGAAGTCGATCGTGCGCGGGTAGGCCGATCCGCCGGCGACGATGATCTTCGGCCGGTGCTCGCGGGCGAGACGCTCGACCTCGTCGTAGTCGATGAGCGCGTCCTCGCGGCGGACGCCGTAGCCCACCGCCTTGAACCACTTGCCGGAGATGTTGGGGGCGGCGCCGTGCGTGAGGTGGCCGCCCGCGGCAAGGCTCAACCCCAGAATCGTGTCGCCCGGCTGCATGAGAGCGAAGTAGACCGCCGCGTTCGCCTGCGCACCCGAATGCGGCTGCACGTTCGCGAAACCGCACTGGAAGAGGGACGTGGCGCGCTCGATCGCGAGCCGCTCCACGATGTCGACGAACTCGCAGCCGCCGTAGTAGCGGCGCCCGGGATAACCCTCGGCATACTTGTTCGTGAGCACCGAGCCCTGCGCCTCGAGGACGGCGCGGGAGACGATGTTCTCCGACGCGATCAGCTCGATCTGGTTCTGCTGTCGCCCGAGCTCGTCGGCGATCGCGCGTGCGAGCGCCGGATCGACCTCGGCGAGGGCGGCGGAGAAGAACGTATCGGCGGGGCTTGCCGCACGCGCGGCACTGGAAGAAGACACAGGCACTCCGTTACTTGCAAACCGGCTGCGAGAGCTTGGCGACGCGGGCCGCGTGCCGCCCGCCCTCGAATTCGGTGGTGAAGAAGGTCTCGACGCAGTCGCGCGCCGTCTCCGGGCCGATCACGCGCGCGCCCAGGCAAAGGACGTTGGCGTCGTTGTGCCGGCGGGCCAGCTCGGCGGTCAGCCCGTCGTGGCAGAGCGCCGCGCGCAGCTCGGGATGGCGGTTCGCGGCGATCGAGATGCCGATCCCGGTGCCGCAGATGAGCACGCCGCGGCGCGCGTTGCCGGCCCGGAAGGCGGCGGCGAGAGCGTTCGCGAAATCGGGATAGTCGACCGATTCGATTCCTGTCGTTCCGAGATCGAGGACTTCGAAGCCCAAGCGCTCCAGCACCGGAATGAGCGCAGTCTTGAGCCCGTAGCCCGCGTGATCCGATGCGATCGCCACTTTCTCTGCCATTCGCCTGCCCGGCTCGCCCCGCTCGAGAGGCGGATTTCCTACCATATGTCGGCGACCCCCGCCAGCCGGCCACAACTGGTCGGCAATGCCGCAAATGGGTCCGCGTCGAGGCCCCGGAAGGCCGCAGTTTTGCTTGGTTTCACGCCACGACTACTGTGCCGGCCCGCGGCACTCGGCCTGTTTTACTCATTAAACCTGGGGTTTCCATTGACACCCGGAAATCGCTCTGAGATTATGCGCCCGCCAACAACGCTCGTTAACAAATCATCGAGGCCCAATAGAAATGGTCGAGCCAGGCGCAACAAGGGTTGCAGAGGGGGAACTCTTGCGGATGACGACCGAAGTGGTCGCCGCCTATGTCGGAAACAATGCTCTGACGACGGCACAGCTTCCGGAGGTCATCAACGCGGTCTACTCGTCGCTGAAGCAGCTCGACGGAAACGCCGCCGAGGGCAAACCCGAACCGCAGAAGCCGGCGGTCCCGATCCGGAAGTCGATCCACCCGGACTATCTCATCTGTCTCGAAGACGGGAAGAAGCTGAAGATGCTGAAGCGCCATCTTCGCTCGACCTACAACATGACGCCCGACGAGTACCGGGCGAAATGGTCGCTGCCGCCGGACTACCCGATGGTGGCGCCGAACTACGCGCAGCAGCGCTCGGCCTTCGCCAAGAAGATCGGCCTCGGCCGCGGCTCCGGACGGCGCAAGGCGCAGTAGCCCGAGACGCGACGCCGGAAAAAGCGAACGCCGCCCCGACGGGGCGGCGTTCTCGTTTCAAGGGCCTCGAGGCCGCGTCCTCCCTCCCCCGCGGACGGGGGAGGGAGGAGCGCATCGGCGCCTAGAGGTTCGCCTCGTCGTACTTGCCGTCCTTCCAGACGTAGAAGACGTACTTGGGCTCGGTGACGTCGCCCTTCTCGTTGAACTTGAGGTCGCCCAGCACGGTCTTGAAGGTCTGGCTGCGGAACGCCTTGGCGAGATCGTCGACCTTCACCGACTTCGCCGCCTCGGCCGCCTGCTTGAACGCCTGCATCGCGGCGTAGGTGTAGAGGGTGTAGCCCTCCGGGTCGTAGTTCTGCTTCTTGAACTCCTCGACCACGGCCTTCGCCGACGGGAGCTTGCGCGGGTCGGGCGCGAAGGTCATGAGCGTGCCCTCGCCCGCCTTGCCGGTGATCTTCCAGAACTCGTCGGTGACGAGCGCGTCGCCGGAGATCAGCACCGCGTTGAGGCCCTGCTCGCGCGCCTGACGGACGAGGAGGCCGGCCTCGGTGTGATAGCCGCCGAGATACATGGCCTCGACGTTCGCCTGCTTCATCTTGGAGATGAGCGCCGAGAAGTCCTTGTCGCCCTGCGTGATCGCCTCGTACATTGCCTCCTTGAGCCCGGCGGCGTTCATCGCCTTCTTGGTCTCGTCGGCGAGGCCTTTGCCGTAGGCCGACTTGTCGTGGATGATCGCGACCGCCTTGCCCTTGTACTTCTCGGCGAGGTACTTGCCGGCGACGACGCCCTGCGCGTCGTCACGGCCGCAGACGCGGAAGACGTTGTTCCAGCCCTTCTTGGCCGCGTCCTCGGTCAGCGCCGGGTTGGTCGAGGCCGGGCTCATCTGCAGGATGCCCGCCTCGTTGTAGACGGCCGAGGCAGGGATCGAGCTCGAAGAGCAGAAATGCCCGGCCATGAACACGACCTTCTTCGACGCCATCTGGTTGGCGACGGCGACCGCCTGGCGCGGGTCGCACGCGTCGTCGCCGACCTCGAGGACGAGCTTCTTGCCGAGGACGCCGCCGGCGGCATTGATGTGCTGCACCGCCAGCTCGGCACCCCGTTTCATCTGCTCGCCGAAGGCGGCGTACTGCCCCGTCATCGGCCCGGCAGTGGCGACCACGATATCCTGGGCGCTTGCCACGCCGCCCATCAGGGCGAGCGCGGCCGCAGCCGCCAGCAAGGGCCGTGCGAACCTTGTCATCGGTCTCTTCTCCCTGTTGCGAATAGATGCGTGCAGATCCGACGGATCAGCATGGGCGGCACGGTAGCACGCCGCCCGAACCGGCAAAATAGCGTTTGTCTCAAGGAGTCTTCGGCCGCCAGCCGAAAAGCCCGGCGCGCTCGTAGAGCCAGGGATACTGGTTTACCATCTTGTGCACGAGCGTGATGCGATAGGCCAAGCTGGCGATCGCCAGCAGCACGACGAAATCGATCAGCCAGCCGAGGGCGAGAAGGTTCCCCTCGAAAAGCGCGTAGCCGACGAACTGCGCGCCGGCGGCGAGAAGCGCGGTATACGGTATCGCGTGCCAGTAAGGGCGCCACGTCTGGGCCAGCGCCTGCCCGGTCATGAGCGCGGCGAAGCCGAACAGCACGACCACGACCCCGATGAAGACGCCCCAGGAGACGCCGAGGACCTCCTCGATCACGCGTGGCCTCCCTCCAGATAAGCGGCGCGCACCTCCTTGTTGGCCAGGAGCTCGCGGCCGGTGCCGGCGAGCGTGATGCGGCCCGTCTGCATGACGTAGCCGCGATGCGCGAGCTTCAGGGCGTGGAACGCATTCTGCTCGACGAGGAACACGGTCACCTTCTGCTGCTCGTTGATCTCGCGAATCACCTCGAAGATCTGCTTGACGACCAGCGGCGCGAGCCCGAGCGACGGCTCGTCGAGGAGAAGAAGCCGCGGCCGCGCCATGAGCGCGCGCCCGATCGCGAGCATCTGCTGCTCGCCGCCCGAGAGCGTGCCGCCCCGCTGGTTCTGCCGCTGACGCAGGATCGGGAACAGGGTGAAGACGCGCTCGAGGTCGTCGGCGAAGCGGGACGGGTCGGCGACCGTGGCGCCCATCTGCAGGTTCTCGAGCACGGTCATGCGGGGGAAGATGCGGCGCCCCTCCGGCGACTGCGCGATGCCGAGCCGGACGATCTCGAAGGTCGGCATGTGCGTGATGTCGCGCCCCTCGAAGACGATGCGCCCGCGCGCCGCGCGCGGCCGGCCGCAGATCGTCATGAGGAGGGTCGACTTGCCGGCGCCGTTCGCCCCGATGATGGTGACGATCTCGCCGACGCCGACCTCGATGTCGACGCCTTTGAGCGCCTCGATATTGCCGTAGAAGGTGTGAACGCCGGAAACCGTCAGCATGCGGGCATCACTCTCGCAGCTCGGGGATGTCGGCCGCGACCTCCGGCGGCAACTCCTCGGTTTCCTCCTCGCCGAGATAGGCCTTGATGACGTTCGGGTCGCGCCGCACCTCGTCGGGCGTGCCGTCGGCGATCTTGCGGCCGTAGTCGAGGACGATGACGTGGTCGGAAATGCCCATGACGACGCTCATGTCGTGCTCGATCAGCATGATGCCGATCCCCGCCTCGTCGCGGATCGAGAGCAGAAGCGCGTTGAGCTCGGCTGATTCGCGCGGGTTGAGCCCGGCGGCCGGCTCGTCGAGGCAGAGGAGGATCGGGTCGGTGCACATGGCGCGCGCGATCTCGAGCCGACGCTGCGCGCCGTAGGGAAGGTTGCCGGCCTCCCAGTCCGCCCGCTCCTCGAGCCCGACGCGCTGCAGCCAGTGGCGCGCCTTGTCGACCGCCGCGCGCTCGGCATTGCGGTAGACCGGAAGGCCGAGGAGCCCGGCCACGGAGAAGCCGCTCGCGCGCATCAGGCGGTTGTGCTGCGCGACGATGAGGTTCTCGAGCGCGGTCATCCCGGGGAAGAGCCGGATGTTCTGGAACGTGCGCGCGACCCCGGCCTGGCTGGCGATGCGGAACCCCTCCATCTGCTCGAGGAGGTAGATCGCGTCGGGATGATGCAGCGAAAGGCGCCCCGAGGTCGGCTTGTAGAAGCCGGTGAGGCAGTTGAAGACCGTGGTCTTCCCGGCGCCGTTCGGGCCGATGATCGCGGTGATCTCGCGCTGGTAGGCGGTGAGCGAAAGGTCGGCGACCGCGACCAGGCCGCCGAAGCGCATGACGAGGTGCTCGACCTCGAGCAGAGGCTTGCGCGCGCTCATGCGCCGCTCCCCTTCCGATGGAGCCGGATCGAGGGCTCGCGGTAGGCGAGAAGCCCGCGCGGGCGCCAGACCATGATCGCCACCATCGCGGCGCCGAACAGCAGCATGCGGAACTCGGCGAACTGGCGCCCGAACTCCGGCAGGGTGACGAGGACCAGCGCCGCGAGGACGACGCCCGTCTGGCTGCCCATGCCGCCCAGCACGACGATCGCGAGGATGATCGCGGACTCGATGAAGGTGAAGCTTTCCGGGCTGATGAATCCCTGGCGCGTCGCGAAGAAGGCGCCCGCGAAGCCGCCGAGCATGGCGCCGATCGCGAAGGCGGAGAGCTTCGTGTTGGTGGGGTTGATGCCGAGCGCGCGGCAGGCGATCTCGTCCTCGCGCAGCGCCTCCCAGGCGCGGCCGATCGGCAGCCGCCGCAGGCGCAACGTGAACAGGTTCGTGATGAGCGCCAGCGCGAGGATCACGAAGTAGAGAAAGATGATCCGGTGCTCGGGCGAGAACTCCAGCCCGAAGAACTGGTGGAAGGTCGTGACGCCCTCCGGCGCGTTGCGCTGGAACGGCATGCCGAAGAAGGAGGGGCGCGGGATGTTCGAGATGCCGTTCGGACCGCCGGTCACATGCCACCAGTTGATGAGCACGATGCGGATGATCTCGCCGAAGCCGAGCGTCACGATCGCGAGATAATCGCCGCGCAGGCGCAGCACCGGGAAGCCGAGAACGATGCCGAAGAAGGCCGCGAACGCCCCCGCCAGCGGCAGCGCCTCCCAGAAGGTGAACTGGAAATGGTGCGCCAGAAGCGCGAAGGAATAGGCGCCGACGGCGTAGAAGGCGACGTAGCCGAGGTCGAGGAGCCCGGCGAGCCCGACGACGACGTTGAGGCCCCAGCCGAGCATCACGTAGATGAGGACCGTGGTCGCGACGTCGATGACGTACCGGTCGGCGAACCAGAGGAACGGCAGCGCGATCGCGAAACCGACGCCGGCGTAGCCGAGCGGAGTCTCGATCCTCGCGAGAAATGCGCCCAGGGCCTTCAGCGCCCGTGGGGTCTCGACCGCGCGGCCGGCGCGGTGCGCCCACCAGAAGCCGAGCAGCAGCCGGCCGACGAAGACGACACCGACCGTCCAGAGCACCCAGGCCGGGCGGAAGTTGAGCACCAGCCCCTGCCCGCCGGAGGCGTCGGCGGTCTGCAGCCCCATGATCGGCCCGGACAGCACGAGCGCGACGAGCGCGGCGAGGACGGCATCCCGGAAGATCGGCCCCAGCTGAAGCCGCGACGTCGCCGTTTCTGCGATCGCGGCCATCAGACCTTCTCGACTTCCGGCCGCCCGAGGAGGCCGGTCGGGAGGAAGATGAGCACGAGGACGAGCATGATGAACACCGCGACGTCCTTGTACTCGACCGAGAAGTAGCCGGAGAAGAACGCCTCGATGAGGCCGATCAGAAGCCCGCCCAGCATCGCGCCCGGCAGGGAGCCGATGCCGCCGAGGACCGCGGCGGTGAAGGCTTTGATGCCCGCGAGGAACCCGATGTAGAAATCGATGACGCCGTAATAGAGCGTCACCATGAAGCCGGCGACGGCGGCGAGCGCGGCGCCGGTCACGAAGGTGAGCGAAATCGTGCGGTCGACATCGACTCCGACCAGCGCCGCCATGCCGAGGTCCTGCTGGCAGGCGCGCTGCGAGCGCCCGAGCGGGGTCGCGGCGATCATGTAGGTGAAGACGGCCATGAGCACGACCGTCAGCAGGATGATGAAGATCTGCAGATAGCTGATCTGGACCGTGAAGCCGCCGGGGCTGGTGAAGAGCGGCAGGACCCCGGTCACGATCGGCTGCAGCGGCTTCACCCGCGCGCCCTGCGTCAGCTGGACGTAGTTCTGGAGGAAGATCGACATGCCGATCGCCGAGATGAGCGGCGCGAGGCGGAACGACCCTCGCAACGGCCGGTAGGCGAGCCGCTCCACGGTCCATCCGTAGAGCGCCGTCACGACCATCGTGCAGACGAGGACGATGAGCAGCGCCAAGGGGACCCAGGTGATCCCGGCGAGGCCCATGACGAGAAACCCGATGATCGAGACGAAGGCCCCGATCATGTAGATCTCGCCGTGGGCGAAATTGATCATGCCGATGATCCCGTAGACCATCGTGTAGCCGATGGCGATGAGACCGTAAATCGCCCCGAGCGTCAGCCCGTTGATGAGCTGCTGGACGAAGTATTCCACTGTAGTTGGAAAGCCCCCTAGATGGTCGGGCGCCGGTAAGCCCGTCGTTGTTCTCTGACGGGCAGCACCTTAAGCGCGGGTCGGCGGCGCTTGCAAGCGCGTCAAACGCTTCCTCGAGGCAAGGGCGCCGCGCCGGCGGGACGAGACCTAGCAGAGGAGCTCGGGGTCACCTGCCCCCGGATCGACGAGGCGGCGGAGCCGCCCGGCGCCCGCGAACGCGAAGCGGAGGGTCACCGCCTTGCGCCGCGCCGCCGGCAGCGGGACACATGGTGCCTCGCGCACCAGCTCGGCGCCGAACGCGTCGGCGATGATGAGGCCGCAGTCGCCCGGGATGAGCTCGGCCGGAAAGCCGTTGGCGACCGCGAAATAGAGCCGGTCGCACCAGTCGCGGTACTCGGGCCATTTCTGGTCGGCGCGGAAATCGGCGACGGAGGACTTGATCTCGACGATCGCCAGCTCGCCGCCGCGATGGAGGGCGATCACATCGGCGCGGCGGCCGTTCGCGAGCGGGAACTCGAGAAGGCTGGCATATCCGCGCTGATCGAAAGCGCGGCAGACCCCCCGGGCGAGCCGGGCGGCATCGAGAACGTGGCTGTCGGACACGAGGGCGAATTCTGCCGCGGCCGACCCTGCGCTGTCGACACGCGTCGCGGGCCCCCGCGACCGTCTCTCTTCGAGAGCTAGAACCCGCCCTTCTCGAGATCCTTCGGGTCGAGTCCGGGCTTGTCGCCGGCGTGGGCGCTTTCGGAGACTCCCTTCAGCGCCATGTGGGGCGCCTCGCCCTGGTCGCCGATCGCGAGATCGCCGAGCGAGACGATCCCGACGAGGCGCTTTTCGCGGTCCAGCACCGGAAGACGCCGCACCTGCCACTCGGCCATTTTCCGGGCGACCTCGCCGGTATCCTCGTCCTCGAAGCAGTAGCGGACCGCCTCCGTCATCACGTCGCGCAGCTTCATCGTCTCGATGTCGCCGCCGCCAGCGACGCCGCGTATGGCGATGTCGCGATCGGTGACCATGCCGACGAGGCGATCGTTCTCTCCTATCGGCAGAACGCCGATGTCGAGATCCGCCATCATCGTCGCCGCCGTGCGCAGCGTGTCGTCGGGGTTGGCGACCTCCACGTCGACGGTCATGACCTCGTTGATCTTCATTCGAGGATCTCCTCCACGCTCGAGAGAGCTTCCTTTCCCTTGAACGGCAGGCGCCGCCCCGCCCTCCCCAGCGTCAACCAGCAATCGAGCGCGCCGGCGCCCTCTTCCGTCGCGGCGAGGGCCGTTCGGCGCGGGGCGGCGCCGCGCCTGCCGTTCCGCGGCTCCGGAGGCTTCGTGTAGAGTGGCCGGGATGCGGCGCCTTCTCGCTCTGATCCTCGCTCTCCTCGCCGCCGCGCTGCCGGCCCGCGCCAAGGACGAGCTGGTCATCGGGATCACCCAGTATCCCGCCACGCTCAACCCTGTGATCGAGGCGATGCTCGCAAAGAGCTACGTCCTCGGGATGACGCTGCGGCCGATCGTCACCTACGACGCGGACTGGAAGCTCGTCTGCATGCTCTGCACCGAGCTGCCGACGATCGAGAACGGGCTTGCCGAACCGATCGATCTCGGCGACGGCAGGCGCGGCGTCAGGATGACGGTGACGATCAGGCCGGACGCGAGCTGGGGCGACGGCACGCCGGTGACGACCGACGACGTGCTTTTCGCCTACGAGGTCGGGCGGCACAAGATGAGCGGCGTCACCGCGCAGGAGGTGTACCGGCGCGTCCGGAAGATCGAGGCGAAGGACGCCAAGACCTACACGATCGAGCTCGACAAGCTGACGTTCGAGTTCGCGGCGCAGCTGTTCAGCCCTCTGCCGGCGCATCTCGAGCGCGCCGCCTTCGCCGAGCCGAGCCAGTACCGCACGCGGACGAAATACGACACCGATCCGACCAACCCGGGACTCTACAACGGCCCCTACCGGATCACCGAGGTCTCGCCCGGCGCCCATATCGCGCTCGAGCCGAACCCGGCCTGGAACGGGCCGAAGCCCGCCTTCCGCCGCATCGTCGTGCGCACGATCGAGAACACCGCCGCGCTCGAGGCGAACCTCCTTTCCGGCGGCATCGACATGATCGCCGGCGAGCTCGGGCTCAGCCTCGACCAGGCGCTCGCCTTCGAGAAGCGGCACGGCGACCGCTTCAACATCATCTACAAGCCCGGGCTCGTCTACGAGCATATCGACCTCAACCTCGACAACCCGAAGCTCGCCGACCGGCGCGTGCGTCAGGCGCTGCTCTGGGGGCTGGACCGCAAGGCGCTCGTCGATCAGCTCTTCGCCGGACGGCAGGAGGTCGCCGACACGTTCGTCAATCCGCTCGACTGGATCCACACCGAGGACGTGGCGCAGTACCGCTACGACCCGGCGAAGGCGAAAAGCCTCCTCGACGCCGCCGGCTGGAACGTGATGCGCGGCGGCGTGCGTCACAACGCCGCCGGCGAGCGGCTCTCGCTCGAGCTCAATACGACAGCGGGCAACCGCTCGCGCGAGCTCGTTCAGCAGGTGATCCAGAGCCAATGGCGCCGGCTCGGAATCGACGTGAGGATCCGCAACGAGCCGCCCCGGGTCCTCTTCGGCGAGACCGTCACGAAGCGCAAGTTCGAGGCGGCGATGTTCGCCTGGATCAGCGCCCCCGAGGGGGTGCCGCGCACGACGCTCCACTCGGGCGAGATCCCGAGCGCGGAGAACAACTGGTCCGGGCAGAACTTCACGGGCTTCCGCAACGAGAGGGTCGATGCGCTGATCGACGCGATCGAGATCGAGCTCGACCGCGACCGGCGCGCGGCGCTCTGGAAGGAGCTGCAGGCGATCTATGCGGAGGAGCTGCCGGTCCTGCCGCTCTACTTCCGCGCCGACAGCTACGTTCTTCCGAAATGGCTGAAAGGCGTGACCCCGACCGGGCACCAGATGCCGAGCACGCTCTGGATCGAGACGTGGCGCAGCGAGTGAAGGCTCCTCTCCCCGATGCGGGAGAGGGGACGATCCTGGGCGAGCGCGAGAGGAAGGGCACCGCCGCCACGCACCGAGGAGCCCGCCCGCCGCGCGCTCCCTTCCCTCTCGTTCAAAGGCGCGAGAAGCGGACATGACCCGCTTCGTCCTCCGCCGGCTCGCCGAGGCGCTCGTCGTCCTCGCCCTCATGTCGTTCGTCATCTACGCCCTCATGGGACTGATGCCGGGCGATCCGATCGACCTCATGATCAGCGCCGACCCGCGCCTCACCTCGGAGGACGTCGCGCGGCTCAAATCCCTCTACGGGCTCGACCGACCGCTCCTCGCGCGCTATGCGGCATGGGCTGCGGCGGCGCTCTCGGGCGATTTCGGATATTCGCGCCTCTTCGCCCAGCCGACGCTCGCCGCCCTTGCGAGGCCGCTCGGGAACACCGCGCTCCTCATGGGCACGAGCTTCGTCCTCGCCCTCGCCCTCGCCTTCCCGATCGGCATCGCCGCCGCGCGGCGGCCGGGCTCCCTCGCCGATAGGGCGATCAATCTCGCCTGCTTCGCCGGCGTCTCGGTGCCGCCCTTCTGGCTCGCGCTCCTCCTCATGCTCCTCTTCGCCGTGACGCTCGGCTGGCTGCCCGCGAGCGGCGTGGCGACGGTCGGCGACGGCAGCCTCGCCGACCGGGCACGGCACCTCGTCCTGCCGATGGCGACGCTCACCATCGCGAGCCTCGCCGGCTACACGCGCTTCCTCCGCGCCGCGCTCATCGAGGCGATGCGCCAGGACTACATCCGCACCGCGCGCGCCAAAGGGAACTCCGAGCGGCGGGTGCTGCTGCGGCATGCGCTGCGGAACGCGCTCAACCCCGTCGTCACGGTGGTGGCGCTCTCGTTCGGCAGCCTCTTCTCGGGCGCGCTCATCACCGAGACGATGTTCGCCTATCCGGGCATGGGAAAGCTCATCTACGACGCGGTCATGGGGAACGACTACAACCTCGCTCTCGCGGGGCTTCTCTTCGCGACGCTGGTGACGCTGCTTTCGAATCTCGCTGCCGACATCGCCTATGCCGGGCTCGACCCGCGCATCAGCCTCGCGTGAGCACCGGGCTCTGGCGCCGCTTCGTCGCTCACCGGCTCGCGGTCGCGAGCCTCGCCGTCCTCGTCCTCCTCGCGGCCCTCGCGGCCGCCGCGCCCCTCGTGGCGATGCTGCTCGGCACCGATTCGGAGGCGGTCGACCTCCTCGCGCGGAACGCCCCGCCGAGCTGGCGCCATCCGCTCGGCACCGACGAGCTCGGCCGCGACCTGCTCCTCCGCCTCCTCGAGGGCGGCCAGGTCTCCCTTTTCGTCGGCCTCGTCGGCGCGCTCACGGCGGCCGCGATCGGCACCACGATCGGCCTCGTCGCCGGCTGGCGCGGCGGAGCCGCCGACGCGGTCCTGATGCGCCTCAC
>JADGGZ010000324.1 GCA_019689675.1 Rhodospirillales bacterium
CGCGACCCTCGAGGACCTCGACGAGAAGGCGCTCATCGAGATCCTGACCAAGCCGAAGAACGCGCTCGTGAAGCAGTACCAGCGCCTCTTCGAGATGGAAGGGATCCGGCTCGAGTTTCAGCCGGATGCGCTCGAGGCCGTCGCCAAGCGCGCGATCGCCCGCAAGACCGGCGCGCGGGGCCTGCGCTCGATCATGGAGGCGATCCTCCTCGAGCCGATGTTCGATCTCCCGGGCATGAGCGGAATCGAGCAGGTGCTGGTCGGGCGCGACGCCGTCGAGGGCCGCGCGAAGCCGCTCTACGTTCACGCCGACCGCCGCGGCTCGGTCGCCTGATGACAGGCTGAGTGGCGGCTCTGGCGGCAGCGCTCGGGCTCGTCGCGGTCACGCTTTTCTCCTTTCTGGGGACCGCGACGTGGCTCGGCGAGCTCACGACCCATTTCCGACCGCATCTCGCGGCGGCGGCGCTCGTCGTCATAGCTCTCGCGATGGTCTTGCGGGCGCGGCTCGCGGCGCTCGCGGGCGCGGCTTGCCTCCTCGCCAATGTTGCTCCGCTGATTCCGTATCTCGGCGGCACGGCCGCTGCTGCCGACCAGGGAGCCGTCTTCCGCGTCCTGACGGTCAATCTTCACAATGACAGCGCCGATTACGAGTCCGTGGCCGCTCTCATCGAGCGGGAGCGTCCCGACCTGGTCGCGCTGACCGAGTTCGGCCCTCGGTCGGCGCCACTGATCGAGCGGGTTCGCGATCTGCTTCCGACAACGCTCGGCGGTGAGCGCCGCGGTGCGTTCGAGGTCCTCTTGCTCACCCGTTGGCGGCCGGAGGCGTATGAGGTCGACCGGAGCGTTGGCCCGCGATTCCCGGTGAGCCATGTCAGGCTTTGCCGCGAGACATGCCTCGACGTCGTCGCGCTCCATGCGGCGCGCCCGCTCCGCGACCGCGGCGTGTGGCGCTCGGCGCAGCTCGCGCTCGCCGCACGGCTTGCCGCGGAGCGGAAGGGGCCGGCCGTCCTCGTCGGCGATCTCAACCTGACGCCATGGTCGCCCGCCTTCAGCCGCCTTGTCGATACGTCGAGCCTTCGCGATTCCGCTCTCGGACGCGGCGTCGTCCCGACATGGCTGAGCTCCATTCCGTTCATCGGGCTTCCGATCGATCACGTTCTCGTCAGCCCTGATATCGGCGTGCGGGCGCGACGCGTGGGTCCGGACGTCGGATCGGATCATTTTCCCGTCACCGCCGAGCTGGTGCTTCCGGCGGAGTAGAACGGCGCCCCCGCCGTTTTGAAGCCGATGCGGGTTCTCGCCGCTTTTGCCGTTTTCCTCCTGCTGGCCCCCCCGTCGCACGCCGGGACGATCGAGGGGCGGTACGTCGCGTCCTGGGCCGGCCTTCCCGCGGGCGAGATCGAGATGCGCATCGACGACGACGGCGCCGATTATCGGGGGCGGCTCGACATTCGGACCGAGGGGCTTCCGCGCTGGCTCACCCGGTTCAAAGGGACGGTCGTCAGCGAAGGGCGGTTCGCTCCGGACGGCACCGCGCGTCCGCGGCGCTACGATGCCCACTACGATCTGCGCAAGCGGAAGGACAAGCTGAATTCGCTCCGCTTCGTCCCGAAAGCCGGAGCGCTGGTCGCCGAGCGCGGTCCCGGCGACACCAGCAAGAAGCCCCCGATCGCGGAGGACTTCAGACGCGGCGTCATCGACCCCTTGAGCGCGCTCGTCGCCGTTCGGCACCGCATCCTCACCGGACGGCTCGACCCCGGCGGGCGGTTCGTCCTTCCGGTCTTCGACGGGTCGCGCCGCTTCGATGCCGAGGGCACCGCGGCGCGCCGCGACGGCCGCATCCATGTGAGCCTCCTCCTGAAGCCGATCGCCGGTTTCGGCGACGACCGGCCCGACGAGGACGAGGATCCGGAGAACAGCCCCCGCGAGGTACGGATAGAGCTCACCGATGACGGACGGCTCGTGCCGGTCCGGCTCGAGGTCATGATCGCGTGGCTGCCGGCGGTCGTTCGGCTGGCCGGCTGAGCTAAGCCGCCTCTTCCTCGCCGTCGAGCAGACGGCGGAGACGTGCCCGCGCCCGAGAAAGGCGCGAGCGTACCGTGCCGAGCGGCAGCGCGAGGACGTCTGCGACCTCCTCGTAGGTGAGGCCCTCGAGCCCGACGAGCAGGACGACGGCGCGTTGTCCCTCCTCGAGCGCATCGAGCGCCCTTCGGAGATCGCGGAGCGCGATCGTTGCGGACTGGTTCGCCGAAACCGAGAGCCCCGTCGCCGCATCCGGCGGAACCGCGAGGCCTTCGCGACGCGAGGTGCGCGCACGATTGATGCGCAGGTTGTGCATCATCGTAAAAAGCCAGGCGCGCAGGTTCGTCCCCGGCTGCCAGAGAGCGCGCTTGTCGAGCGCCCGGGCGACGGTTTCCTGGACGAGATCGTCGGCGTCCGGACCCGAATGCAGGAGCGCTGCCGCGTAACGGCGCAGCCCTGGAAGTTCGGCCTCGATCATTCGGCCGAACTCGCTTCGCTCGATGACGGAAAAAGACGAAATGTCGTGACGCGGCGCGATCAGGTTCACCCCCAGAACTCCGTTGTTGTTTGTCGGCAACGGGCGGGGACCCCATTCGATTTCGCGACGGCGCGGGGCAATTTTCGGGCGCTTCTGCTTCTTCTACGACGCCGCCGTCGACCTCCTGTCTCCATCGTCGCTTCGAGGACACGGAGGACGGTCGGCTATTCCGCCTAGCGAGAACGGCCGCCCATTCGCGCGTTAACCATGATTTGCAAGATCTTGTTAATCAGGGTTGGGGAAAAATCTGTGAGCAACTTTGGTGAAAGCCGGCTGAGGGGACGGACGGTAGCCGCATGAGACGAGGGTGAATGCTCGCGAGCACAGCGGTTCTATCGCGCGAAATCTCGGCTGATCTTGACGCGCAACGCGCACGGAGACGATCGAAGCCGCCGATGGACTTCCTGATCACAGCCGAAGGCGACTGGCTGGAGTCGGGGTCGAAGGAGGTCGAGATTCGCGTCGGCTACGACGATCCCGATTTCGACCTGACCACATTCGCCGTCAAGAACCTCGGGTTCATCCAGGTGACCTGGACGACGCCGACGAGCGTCCGCGTGCGCTTTCACCCCGACCAGGTCGCTTCGGGCGCCCTCTCCGGGCTGAAGTCGCGCCGGGAAACCTTCGGCAATGCGAAGGTCGAGGTCAGTTGGCTCACCCGATCCTGGCAGACGAGGCACTTCCAGAATGCGCAGCAGGCGATCGAGCATGTCGACGCCCTGGCGACCGCAGTGAAGATCACCAGCTGCCGCTACCGTGCGACGCCGCTGGA
>JADGGZ010000325.1 GCA_019689675.1 Rhodospirillales bacterium
GCCCGGTCGAATCGGGCGGCGTCCTCGTAGAATCCGGCGAAGTCGTCGTGCCTCAACGCGTCGCTGCCGGCGAGGACCTCGACCGCCTTGATCTGGCCGTAAATCTCGCGATCGAGATTGCGCCCGAGCCGCTCGACCTGGATGCGGGCCGAGGTCTCGAGCGCGTGCCGCTCATCGTCGGCAACGCGCATCAGCAGGGCGGCGACGAAAATGAGAACAGGAAACGTCGCCGCGGCGAGCGCTATCGTGTAGGTCCGGAGACGCAATCGGGTTCTCCCCCGGCCCGAGAGCATGCCACCTTAAGGCGGCACCCGGCATCTGCAATCGTTCCGTCGGGGCCGCATCACCCGAAAGAGGCGTGCGCTCTCCCGAAAGAATAAAGAAGGGCCGCCCCGAGGGGCGGCCCTTCCGCTTGGAACCGTTCCGGCCGAAAGACGGCCGCAGGACCGTGGCTCAGCCGAGGCTTTCCCGACGGAGGATCCCGGTCACGGCCTCTTCCGACCGAAGTTCGAAGCGAGACACAGGATCACCTCCTTTCCGTTGTTGACGCCGACTCCCGCAATCTGAGGGGCCGACGGGCTGATTGCAAGCCCGGCGGCATCCGGCCATATATCCGGCGATGGCCGCAACGCCGTTCCTGAAAATGCACGGGCTCGGCAACGACTTCGTCGTGCTCGATGCGCGCCGGGTGCCGATCTCGCTCGACGCCCGGCTGGCGCGCGCCATCGCCGACAGGCGGACCGGGATCGGCTGCGACCAGATCCTCGTGATGGAGCCGCCGCGCAGCGCCGGGGCCGATGTCTTCATGCGCATCCGCAATGCCGAAGGAGGCGAGGTCGAGGCCTGCGGCAACGGCACGCGATGCGTGGCGGCGCGCGTCATGGAGGAACTCGGGAGGGACCGCGTCGTGGTGGAGACCGTGGCCGGGCTTCTCGAGGCGCGCCGCGCTCCGGGCGGCTTGGTAACCGTGGACATGGGCGAGGCGCGCACCCACTGGCGAGAGATACCGCTCGCGCGCGAGGCCGACACGCTGCACCTTCCGATCGGCGCAGGGCCGCTGCACGACGCCGTCGCGACCAATCTCGGCAACCCGCACGCCACTTTCTTCGTGCGCGACGTCGAGTCTGTCGAGATCGAGCGCTGGGGCCCGGTTCTGGAGCACGATCCGATCTTCCCCGAGCGGGCGAATATCGGTGTCGTCCAGGTGCTGTCGCCGACGAGCCTGCGCTTCCGCGTTTGGGAGCGGGGCGCCGGAGTGACCCGCGCCTGCGGCACGGGCGCCTGCGCCGCGCTCGTCGCTGCGGCGCGGCGCAACCTTGCCGAGCGGCGCGCCGAAGTGATTCTCGACGGCGGCCGGCTGGAGATCGAGTGGCGCGGCGACGGCCGGGTGATGATGACGGGCCCGACGGCGATCAGCTTCACCGGCAGCTTCGACCCCGCGGTCTTCGCCTGAGCGGTCTCGTGGGTCCTGAGATCGTCACGTTCGGCTGCCGCCTCAACGCCTACGAATCGGAGGCGATGCGGCGCCTCGCCGCCGAGGCGGGGCTCGTCGACGCAGTCATCGTCAACACCTGCGCGGTCACCGCCGAGGCCGAGCGGCAGGCGCGCCAGGCCGTGCGGCGACTGCGGCGCGAGCGTCCTTCGGCACGGCTCATCGTGACCGGCTGCGCGGCGCAGATCGACCCCGCGCGCTGGGCGGCGATGCCGGAGGTGAGCCAGGTTCTCGGCAACGCCGAGAAGCTGCGAAGGGAGAGCTGGGGCCTTCCTGATCGCATCGTCGTCGGCGACGTGATGGCGGTACGCGAGACCGCGAGCCATCTCGTCGAAGGCTTCGAGGGCCGGGCGCGCGCCTTCGTCCAGGTGCAGCAGGGCTGCGACCACCGCTGCACCTTCTGCGTCATCCCGTACGGGCGCGGCAATTCGCGCTCGGTGCCGGCCGGCGCGGTGGTGGACGAGGCGCGGCGCCTCGCGGCGAACGGCTATCCCGAGCTCGTGCTGACCGGCGTCGATCTGACGGCATGGGGCGGCGACTTGCCCGGCAAGCCCACGCTCGGCCAGCTCGTGAGGCGCCTCCTCGCGCTGGTGCCGGAGCTGAAGCGGCTTCGCCTGTCCTCGCTCGACCCGGTCGAGATCGACGAGACGCTCTGGCGCCTTCTCGCCGAGGAGGAGCGCCTCATGCCGCATCTCCATCTCTCGATTCAGGCCGGCGACGATCTCACCCTGAAGCGGATGAAGCGGCGGCATTCGCGGGCAGACGCGCTCGCCGCCTGCCGGCGGGCACAAGAGCTGCGGCCGGGGATCGCGATCGGCGCCGATCTCATCGCGGGCTTCCCGACCGAGACCGAGGCGATGTTCCAGAGGACGCTCGATCTCGTCGGCGAGGCGGGGCTCGACTACCTCCACGTCTTCCCGTACAGCGCCCGCCCGGGGACCCCCGCCGCGCGCATGCCGCAGCTCGACGGCGGCGTCGTCCGCGAGCGTGCGGCGCGTCTGCGCGCCGAGGGCGAGGCCGCGCTTGCGCGCAGTCTCGCGTCGCGCGTCGGAAGCACGGCCGAGGTGCTCGTCGAGAAGGACGGGTTCGGCCGCAGCGAGCACTGGGCGCCGGTGCGGCTTTCCGGCAGGCCGGGCGAGATCCGGCGGGTCCGCATCGCCGCGAGCGACGGCACGGCGCTCGTTCCCATTCCCGATTCCGGAGACCGCGCATGAGCTGGCTTCAGCGCCTCAAACAGGGGCTGCAGCGCTCCTCGGCCCAGCTGACGCAGGGGATCACCCAGATCTTCCAGCGGCGAAAGCTCGACGCCGCGGCGCTCGAGGAGCTCGACGAGCTCCTCATCGCCTCCGACATGAGCGTCGGCATCGCGGAGGAGGTGACCGGTAAGCTGCGCAAGGCCCGCTTCGGCCAGGAGGTGGCGCCGCAGGAGGTCAAGGCGACGCTCGCCGAGGAGGTCGCGCGACTCCTCGAGCCGGTCGCCAAGCCGCTGAAGCTCGATCCGGCGCTGAAGCCGCACGTCGTGCTCGTCGTCGGCGTCAACGGCTCGGGCAAGACCACGACAATCGCGAAGCTTGCCCAGCAGTGGAAGGAGCAGGGAAAGTCGGTGATCCTCGCCGCCGGCGACACGTTCCGCGCGGCGGCGGTCGAGCAGCTCAAGATCTGGGGCGCGCGGACCGGGTGTCCGGTCGTGGCGCGCGGCGAGGGCGCCGACGCCGCCGGCCTCGCCTACGACGCCCTGGTGGCGGCGCGCGAGCAGAACGCCGACGTGCTCCTCATCGATACCGCCGGCCGCCTTCACAACAAGGCGGGGCTGATGGCCGAGCTCCAGAAGATCGTCCG
>JADGGZ010000326.1 GCA_019689675.1 Rhodospirillales bacterium
GGCGCGAGGACGCTCGGCTTGTCGGGATACGCGAAGAACGCGACCGGCACCTTGGCGCCGACGAGAACGATGTGCTTCAGGCCCGCGAGAGTCTTGACCGCGAGATCGACCGGATAGGGGATGCGCTCGATCGAGACGCGCCCGGCGCCCCGCTCGGCGCGCGCGTTGAACGTCTGCGCCATGAGGCGCGCCCCGGTCTTCTTGGCGATCTTGCTGGCGGTCTCGAGGCCTTCCGGCTGAAGCGCCGGGCCCGTGACGAGAAGAAGCGCCGGCTCGCCCGAGCGGAGCGCGCGCGCCGCTTCGCGAACGGCGTCTTCGCCGACGGGTCGCCGCGCCGGGACGGGCGGCACCTCGACCGGCCCGGACCCTTCGTTCCAGGCGGTGTCGCCGGGAAGAATGAGGGTCGCGACCTGACCCGGCGGCGTCTGCGCCGCGACGATCGCATCTGCGGCGTCGGCCGCGACGCGCGAGGCGTCAGGCGAGGTCCTGACCCAGCCCGAAAAAGGGCGGGCGGCGCCTTCGATGTCGGCGGTCAGCGGCGCGTCGTGCGCGATGTGATACGTCGCGTGCTCGCCGACGATGTTGACGATGGGCGTCCTGGCCTTCATCGCGTTGTGAAGGTTCGCGAGGCCGTTCGCTAGGCCGGGCCCGAGATGGAGGAGGGTCGCGGCGGGCTTCCCGGCCATGCGCGCATAGCCGTCGGCCGCGCCGGTCGCGACGCCCTCGAAGAGCGCGAGCACGCCGCGCATTCCTTCGACGCGGTCGAGCGCCGCCACGAAATGCATCTCGGAGGTGCCCGGATTGGAGAAGCACACCTCGACGCCGCCGGCGAGGAGAGTGCGGACGAGGCTTTCTGCGCCGTTCACTTCGGTTGCGTCTCCAGCATCGAGGCGCGCGCGGCGAACTTCTCGTACCAGGCCGCGAGCTTCGGGCGGGAGCTGCGCCAATGCTCGCTCTCGTAGCGGAAGTCGAGATAGCCGAGCGCGCAGCCGATCGCGATGAGGCCGATATCGATCCCGTTGCCGAAGTTGGGCGCGTCCGCCTCGAGCGCGTCGAGCGCGCCGCGGACCTTGCGCATCTGCCCGTCGATCCACTGCTCCCAGCGCTTCTCCTCCGGGCGCAGGAAGGTTTCGTAGCGCGTGAGCACCGCGGCGTCGCAGAGCCCGTCGCCGAGCGCCTGGCGGCGCAGCGCCGTCCACCGTGCCTCGCCTGCCGCGGGGAAGAGCTTCGGGCCCTGGTGAAGGGAGTCGAGATACTCGCAGATGACCCGCGAATCGTAGAGCACCGCGCCTTCGTCGGTGACGAGCGCCGGCACCTTGATGAGCGGGTGCTCGCGCTGGTAGTCGGGGTTCTCCTGGATCGGCGCGACGGTGGTGGGGACGCGCTCGATGCGCGGCGCGAGGCCGGTCTCGAGCGCGACGACCATCACCTTTCGGACGAACGGGCTGGCGGCGGAGTAGCGCAGTTTCACGTCTCGTCTCCTCTGATCTGATCAGAAATTGTCCTTGCGCCGTCGCACCTCGCCGAAGGCGGCGACGGGATCGAGCCCTTCGAGCCCGGCGGCAGCGAGGAACTCCGGGCGGTCCGCACGGAGGAACGGATTGGTTGCGATCTCCTCGCCGAGTGTCGAGGGCACCGTCGCCTCGCCGCGCGCGCGCATCTCGTCGATGGCTCTGGCGCGCGCCTGAAGCGCGGCGTTGGTAGGCTCCACGCTGAGAGCGAAGCGGGCGTTCGACTGCGTATATTCGTGCGCGCAGAAGACGCGCGTCTCGGGCGGCAGGCGGCGCAGCTTCGAGATCGATGCCCACATTTGGGCCGGTGTTCCCTCGAAGAGCCGGCCGCAGCCGAGCGCGAAGATCGTGTCGCCGCAGAAAAGCGCTCGGCTCTCGGGAAACCAGTACGCGATATGCCCTCGCGTGTGGCCGGGCACGTCGAAGACCTGCGCCTCGGCGTCGCCGAACCGGTAGGTGTCGCCCTCGCCGACCTGCACGTCGATTCCCGGAATGCGCGCGGCGTCGGCGCGCGGTCCGACGATCGTGCAGCCGGTCGCGTTCTTCAGCGCCGTGTTGCCGCCGACATGGTCCGGATGGTGGTGGGTGTTGAGGATATGCGTGAGCCGCCAGCCGCGCGCGCCGAGAGCGGCCAGGACCGGCTCCGCCTCGGCGGGATCGACCACCGCTGTCGCCTTCGTCGCGGTGTCATGGGCGAGCCAGAGATAATTGTCCCGAAGCGCCGGGATGCGAACGATTTCGAGCGCCGACATGGAGCGGACGTTAGGCCGCTCAGGCAAGAGCGGCAAGCGCCGCCGCTTTCTCTCTCGTGCAGAAGTCCGTTCCCAACGCATCGCGTGCGGCAGGGGCAGGACTCTGTCGGAAGGCGAACCGAGCGGTCGCTGGGCGCAGCTCGTCGACAAGACGCGGTTCGGACAGGAGGGCGGACGCCCGGCTGTGCTAGTCTTTTGCGGATGCACGACGACGTCGTCGATCTCCGGGATTTCTACGCGACCAGCCTCGGGCAGGTAGCGCGTCGCATGATCCGGCGGCGGCTTCGCCTGCTCTGGCCGGATGTTGGCAACCTGCGCGTGCTCGGCATCGGCTATGCGACCCCCTATCTGCGGCTCTTCCAAGGCGAGGCGGAGCGCGTGCTCGCGCTGATGCCGGCATCCCAGGGGGTCCTCAGCTGGCCGCCGGACGGGCCGAACCTCGTCGCGCTCGCCGACGAGGCGGAATTGCCGCTCGCCGACAACTCGATCGACCGGGTTCTTCTCGTCCACGCCCTCGAGGGATCCGAACAGGTCCGCAATCTCTTGAAGGAGGTCTGGCGCGTGCTCGCGGGCGGCGGACGGCTCCTCGTCGTCGTGCCGAACCGGCGCGGGATCTGGGCGCGGGTCGACCGCACGCCCTTCGGGCACGGCCACCCCTATACCCCGGCCCAGCTCTCCCGCCTTCTGCGCGACGAGCGTTTCACCCCGGAGCGCTCGGCGGCCGCGCTTTTCGTGCCGCCGACCGGCTCGCGCATGATCCTGCGGGCGGCCAGCGCCTGGGAGAGCGTGGGCGAGCGCTGGTTCACGCGTTTCGCTGGGGTCGCGCTTCTCGAGGCCTCGAAGCAGATCTATGCGCCCGTGAAGCCGGTCCCGGTCCGTATCCCGCGTCGCCGGCCGGTCCTCGCTCCTCTGCCGCAGGGCGCGACCCTCATTGACGGGTGGCGCCGGCGGCCTTAATTTTCGTCTTGTGAGCAACGGCACGTTCCGAATTCGGCGAATTACGACCCCGATCCTCATCGAGGATCGGATTGCCGTCGTTTTTTCGCCCG
>JADGGZ010000327.1 GCA_019689675.1 Rhodospirillales bacterium
CGCGCCGCCGGGCCGGCCCCCGCCCGCCCGGCGGCGCCGCGCCGCTTCCGGCCCTTACGGCCTCTCGTTCGACATGATCACGGTGCCGCTCGCGGCGAACATGCCGCCGACGCCGTGACAGACCGACACCTCGACGCCCGGCACCTGCGCCGGGGCGGTGCCGCGCAGCTGGCGCACGCTCTCCTGCAGCGCGAACATGCCGTACATGCCCGTGTGCGTGTAGGAGAGCCCGCCGCCGTTGGTGTTGAGCGGCAGCTTGCCGCCCGGGGCGGTGTTGCGCTCCGAGATGAACTGCGCCGCCTCGCCGCGCTCGACGAAGCCGAGATCCTCGAGCCCGAAGAGCGGCAGGTGGGCGAAGGCGTCGTAGATCATCAGGTGATCGACGTCGGCGTGCTTGATCCCGGCCATGCGGAAGGCCTCGGGACCCGCGACGCGGAACGCGCGCGAGGAGGTGTAGTCCTCCATCTGGCTCACCATCGGCGATTCGACGCTCTCGCCGCTGCCGAGGATGTAGACCGGCCGCTGCGGGAAGTCCTTCGCCCGCTCGGCGCTCGTGAGGATGAGCGCGCCGCCGCCGTCGGTCACCGGGCAGCACTGCAGGATCCGGAACGGGTAGGCGATCATACGCGAGTTCAGCACGTCCTCGACCGTGATCGGGTCGCGGAAGAGCGCGCGCGGATTCTTCGCCGCCCATTCGCGCTGGATCACCGGCACCATGGCGAGCTGCTCGTGCGTGACGCCGTAGGTCTTCATGTACCGGAGCACCGGCATCGGGAAGAGCGTCGGCGGGCCGAAGGGGCCGAACGGCACCTCGAACTGGCCGGCGAGCGTGCCCGGCTCCGGCGGGCGCGGCATCGCGGCGACGCGCGAGCGTCCGCTCTCGCCGTGCGTGATCAGCACCGTGGAGCAGTACCCGGCATGGATCGCGGCGGCGGCGTGGCGCACATGCAGCATGAACGAGCAGCCGCCGATGCCGGTCCCGTCGACCCATTTCGGGGTGAGGCCGAGATAGTGCGAGATCATCTGCGGCCGCGAGACGCCGACGCAGGCGATGCCGTCGATGTCCTTCGGCTTGAGCCCCGCGTCCTTCATCGCGTTGAGCGCCGCGTCGGCGTGGAGGCCGATCTCGGAGAGATGCGGAATCTTGCCGAGCTCGGTCGTCTCGGCCGCGCCGACGATGGCGATGGACCCCGGCTTTATCATCGCGGCGCCTCCGTGGCCGGGCGGAAGAGCGGCAGGGTGATCTCGTCGTCGAGCTTCATGAAAGCGACCTCGAGCGGCATGTCGAGCTGCAGCGCCTCCGGCGTTTGCGGGCAGTCGACGATGTTGGTCATCATGCGCGGGCCTTCCTCGAGCTCGACCACGGCGATCGCGTAGGGCGGCTCGAATCCGGGCACCGGACGATGATGAATGACGTAGCTGTAGAGCCGCGCGCGGCCGCTGGCGCGGAACACCTCGACCGCGCGCGAGCCGCAATGCGGGCAGAACGGCCGCGGCGGGAAATACGGCTTGCCGCCGCACTCGGTGCAGCGCTGCAGGCGCAGCTCGCCTGCGCGCGTGCCCTCCCAGAAATGCTCGGTTTCCGGCGTCGGCTGCGGTCGCGGCCGATTTGTGGCACTCATCTCGTTGCTCGCTCCCTAGGGATACTGAGGCGCGCGAGGCGCGCTGAAGGCTGCGCGATGATAGGAGGCTCCGAACCGACATGCCACATTATTCGGTATCGAGAACGTTAATTTCTTGGCGAGAACGCCGGCGGGCGTGTACGCTTCCGTTCGAGTGCCGGCGCGATCGAGTGCCGAGCGAACGCGCCTTCACGACCAGCGAAACGGATTTCCCATGAGCACTGGAGCGAGCCCGTCGACCGTCACGCCCGCGCGGCGCAAGCGCGCGAAGCGCGACCATGCGGCGCGACCCGCCGCCGCGGGAGAAACCGCGCGCCCGGCTCCGGCGAAGGAGGTGAAGCTCGTCGGCGCTGTCGCCGCCGCGACCAAGATCCTGCGCCATCTCAGCACCGCGCCGGCGCCGATCGGCGTCGTCCAGCTCGCGCGCGAGCTGCGCCTCAACCCCAGCACATGCTTCAACATCCTGAAGACGCTGGTGCACGAGGATCTCGTCGAGCTCGATCCGCGCACCAAGACCTACGCGATCAGCCTCGGCGTCATCGAGCTGGCGAAGCGCGCGCTCGCGCAGAGCAGCGAGCTCCGCATTCTCGAGCCGCAGATGAAGCAGGTCGCGCAGGCGCACGCCGTCACCGTGACGCTGTGGCGCCGGATCTCCGATGACCGCATGATGCTGGTGACGGCCGCCGAGAGCGACGCGGCGACCCGCATCAGCCTGACGATCGGAACCCGGGTCCCGCTCCTTCTCGGCGCGATGGGCCGGGTGATGGCGGCGAACATCGAGCTCCCCGAGGAGGAGCTGCGGCGTCGCTTCAACGCGCTCCGCTGGCACCGGCCGATCGATTTCGAGTCCTTCCTCGAGCAGGTCGAGGAGACGCGGCAATCCGGCTGGGCGATCGACGACGGCTACTACCATCGCGGCACCCTCACCGTCTCGGCCCCGGTCCTCACGAAGACCGGCGAGGTCAACATGTGCTGCAGCGCGACCATGTTCAGCGGCCAGCACGACCCCAAGCGGGTGACGCAGATCGCCACCGAGATCGTCGCCATCGGGCGCAGCATTCTCTAGAGGATCGACGGATGTTTCTTCCCGACGTGCTTCGCGGCCAGCGGATTCTGGTGACCGGCGGCGGAACCGGCCTCGGCAGGGAGATGGCGACGCGCTTTCTGGAGCTCGGCGCCGAGATCGTGATCTGCGGCCGCCGCGGGGCGGTGCTCGAGGAGACCGCGAACGCGCTCATGGCGCGCCACGGCGGAACCGTCGTGACCCGGGCCCTCGACATCCGCGACGCCGAAGCGGTCGATGCCATGGTCGACGAGCTGTGGCAGAGCGGCCGGCCGCTCACCGGCCTCGTCAACAACGCGGCCGGCAACTTCATCAGCAGGACGGAGGATCTCTCGCCGCGCGGCTTCAACGCCGTCTCCGACATCGTCCTGCGCGGCACCTTCTACGTCACGAACGCGGTCGGCAAGCGCTGGATCGCGAACAAGGAGAAGGGCACGGTGCTCTCGATCGTCGCCCCGTTCGTGCGGACAGGGTCGCCCTTCGTCATCCCCTCGGCGATGGCGAAGTCGGGCGTCGAGGCGATGACGAAGTCGCTGGCGATCGAATGGGGCCGCTACGGCATCCGGCTCAACGCGATCGCGCCCGGCATCTTCCCGACCGAGGG
>JADGGZ010000062.1 GCA_019689675.1 Rhodospirillales bacterium
ATGCCCCTCCTCTCCGTCCGCGATCTCAGCGTCACCTTCCGCAGCGGATCCCGCAGCGTCGAGGCCGTTCGTGGCGTCTCCTTCGAGCTGGACCGAGGGGAAACGCTGGCGCTGGTCGGCGAAAGCGGCTCCGGCAAGAGCGTGACCGCGCTCTCGATCATGCAGCTCCTTCCTTACCCGATCGCGGCGCACACGTCGGAGAGCAGCATCGTGTTCGACGGGCGGCAGCTCGTCGGAGCGCCGCCCGGCGTGCTCCAGGCGATCCGCGGCGATCGCATCGCGATGGTGTTCCAGGAGCCGATGACCTCCCTCAACCCGCTGCACACCATCGAAAAGCAGATCGGGGAGACGCTGTTCCTCCACAAGCGGCTCGGCGGCCCTGCCGCCCGGGCGCGGACGCTCGAGCTTCTCCGGCTCGTCGGCTTGCCAAACCCGGAGGAGAGGCTCGGCGCCTATCCGCACCAGCTCTCGGGCGGGCAGCGCCAGCGCGTCATGATCGCGATGGCGCTCGCGAACGAGCCCGACATCCTCATCGCGGACGAGCCGACCACGGCGCTCGACGTCACGATCCAGGCGCAGATCCTGAAGCTTCTTAAGGACCTGCAGGCGCGCTTCGGGATGGCGATCCTGTTCATCACCCACGATCTCGGCATCGTCCGGCGCATCGCCGATCGCGTCTGTGTGATGACCCGAGGCGAGATCGTCGAATCGGGCCCTGTGGCCGAGGTCTTCAGCCGCCCTCGCCACCGCTACACGCAGCGCCTTCTCGCGGCCGAGCCGAAAGGGCGCCCCGTACGCCCCGCCAAGGAGCCGCCGGTCGTCCTCTCCACCGAGGCGCTCAAGGTCTGGTTTCCGATCAAGCGCGGGATCCTGCGTCGGACCGTCGGTTACGTGAAGGCGGTCGACGGCGTCGACGTCGTGGTTCGGGCCGGCGAGACGCTCGGCGTCGTCGGCGAATCCGGTTCCGGCAAGACGACGCTCGGCCTCGCCATCCTTCGCCTTCTCGAAAGCGAGGGCAGGATCGCCTACGACGGCAAGCGCCTCGACGCGCTGTCGGCAAGCGCGATGCGTCCGCTCCGGCGCGAGTTGCAGATCGTCTTCCAGGATCCGTTCTCCAGTCTTTCGCCGCGCCTCTCGGTCGGGCAGATCGTCGGGGAGGGGCTGAAGGTGCACCGCATCGGCGCTTCGAAAGAGGAGCGCCGGCGCATGATCGAGGAAGCCTTGCGCGAGGTCGGGCTCGACGCCGATTCCGTCGACCGGTATCCGCATGAATTTTCCGGCGGCCAGCGGCAGCGCATCGCGATCGCCCGCGCCCTGGTCCTGAAGCCGAAATTTCTCGTCCTCGACGAGCCGACCTCGGCGCTCGACATGTCGGTCCAGGCGCAGATCGTCGATCTCCTCCGCGAGCTGCAGGAGAGGCACGGGCTCGCCTACCTCTTCATCAGCCACGACCTCAAGGTCGTGCGCGCGCTCGCCTCGCACGTCGTCGTCATGAAGGACGGGAAGGTGGTCGAAAGCGGCCCGGCCGACCGCATCTTCGAGGCGCCGCAGCACGAGTACACGCGCGCCCTCATGGCGGCCGCGTTCGAGATGAAGGCCGAGGAGAGCGGGGTCGTCAGGACGTAGCCGTCGATCCGCGGCTCCCGACCGGGGTGCGGCTTGCCGCTATCTTACCGCTGGCCCGAGGCGGCAGCGGTCGGCTACACCTAGTAGTTGAGAGCTGACGATAAACCGCCATGGCCCTCCTTTTCTACTCGACCTCCGACTCCGCGAGCCGCTGGAAGGCGGCGCTCGCTACCGCAATTCCGGAGCTCGATGTGCGCGTCTGGCCGGAGATCGGCGACGCGCGGGAGATCAGATACGCGCTCGTATGGAGGCCGCCCGAGGGCCTGCTCGCCTCGCTGCCGAACCTCGAGCTCGTCCTTTCGCTGGGGGCCGGGGTCGATCACATCTTCGCCGATCCCAAGCTCCCGGCGGTGCCTGTCGCGCGGCTCGTCGACCCGCACATGGTCGAGGCGATGAGCGAGTACATACTGCTCCAGGTGATGCGGCTTCACCGCCAGGACGTCCTCTACATGGCGCAGCAGCGCCGCGGCGAATGGACCGAGCACCTGCAGCCGAACGCGGGCGAGCGGCGCGTCTCCTTTCTCGGCCTCGGCATGTTCGGGAGCGATGCGGCTCGGAAGCTCGCCGCGCTCGGATTCGACGTCGCCGGCTGGAGCCGCACGGAGAAGCACCTGCCGGGAATCGCCTGCTTCCACGGCGCCGACGGGCTCGACGCACTCCTCGCGCGGACGGACGTTCTCGTCTGTCTCCTGCCGCTGACGCCCGAGACGGAGGGCATCCTCTCGGCCGCGTTGTTCGCCCGGATGCCGCGGGGCGCGGCGATAGTGAACGCCGGGCGCGGCGCTCACCTCGTCGAGGAGGATCTCATTCCGGCGCTCGACTCCGGTCAGCTCTCCGCTGCCGTTCTCGACGTCTTCCGGACCGAGCCGCTGCCGCTGACGCACCCGTTCTGGCGGCACGAGCGGATCGTCGTGACGCCGCATGTCGCCGCGGCGACCAATCCCGCCACCGCTTCCCTCGTCGTCGCCGACAATATCCGCCGCGCACGGGCCGGCGAGCCCATCCGGGACGTCGTCGATCCGGCGCGCGGCTACTGAGCGCCCCCGCGCTTTGTCGCGGACAGGGTTAACGGTCCGCTAAGGGCGCGCCGCTAACGGCTTTTTTATCCAGGGCGGCGCAACGTCGGGCGCCATGTCCGATCTTCCCGCCACCGCCTCGCCACGCCTCACGACGGCACTCCGGTATTGGGAGAGGAAGCGCGGTGGGCGGCCCTTCCCGAGCCGTGCCGATATCCGCCTCGCGGAGGTGCCCCGCCTCGTCGGCCACCTCGTCATCGCGGAGCTCGTCCCGGAGCCGACGGACTTCCGTTTCGACTTCGTGGGCGCGGCAGTTCGCCATTGGCTTCAGACCGACCTTGCGGGGAGGCGGATGACCGAACATCCGGCGATGGCGCGCGTCCTCGAGAACTGGGCGACGGTCGTGCGCGAGAAGCGCCCGCACTTCGTCGAGGCGCCCTATATCGCCCGCTCCGGGTCTGTGGTCAGCGCGCAGGACATGCTCATGCCGCTCGGCGACGACGAGGCGGTGAACGCCGTCATGGCCGTCCTCGAGTTCGCGGTCCCGATGCCCGGCTTCGTCTCTCAGGCAAATCGGGCGCGCAACGCCGCGTAGAGCGCACGCAGGGCGTACGCCTCGCCTCCTTCGGGACGGCCCGGCCTGGCGCGGGGGTTCCACGCGAAGAGATCGAGATGCGCCCAAGGCGTCTCTTTTGACACGAAGGCCTCGAGGTAGAGCGCGGCGAGGATGGCGCCGGCGAAGCTCGACTCGCCCACATTGTTGAGGTCGGCGACCTTGCTGTCGAGGAGCTTGCGGTAGGGCTGCCATAGAGGCAGGCGCCAGAGCGGATCCTCGACGCGGCGCCCGGCCGCGAGGAGCTCGTCGGCGAGCGCGTCGTCGTTGCAGAAGAGCGCCGGCAGGTCCGGGCCGAGCGCGACGCGGGCGGCGCCCGTCAGGGTCGCGCAGTCGACGAGAAGGGAAGGCTTCTCCGAATCCGCTTCGGCGAGCGCGTCGCAGAGGATGAGCCGTCCTTCGGCATCGGTGTTGCCGACCTCAACGGCGAGGCCCTTCCTGGTGCGGATCACGTCGAGCGGGCGGAAGCTGTTCGCGGAAACGGCGTTCTCGACCGCCGGGATGAGAACGCGCAGGCGCAGGCGGAGCCCGGCGTCCATGACCGCATCGGCGAGCCCGAGCACGGTCGCGGCGCCGCCCATGTCCTTCTTCATGAGCCGCATGTTGGAGGAGGGCTTGAGGTCGAGACCGCCCGAGTCGAAGCAGACGCCCTTGCCCACCAGCGTGACCTTCGGCGCGTCCTCGGGACCCCAGGTGAAGTCGATGAGCCGCGGCGGCCGCGCGCTGGCGCGCCCGACCGCGTGAATGGCCGGGTAGTTCTCGGCGAGAAGCGCCTCGCCGACGATCTCCCGACAGCGCGCGCCGCGGCGCTCGGCGATGCTGCGCGCCGCATCGGCGAGCTCGGCGGGGCCCATGTCCTCGGCCGGCGTGTTGACGAGGTCGCGCGCGAAGGCGATGCCCCGCGCGAGGCGCATCGCCTCGCCCCGGTCCGCGCCTTCCGGCCAGACGAGGCGCGGCAGCTTCCGGTCGCGCTTCTTGTAGCGGTCGAAGCGATAGCCGCCCAATGCCCAGCCGAGCGCGGCGCGCGTCGCTGCCTCCGGTGCGAGCGTTGCATCTATGCGATAGGTGCCCTGCGGCAACGCTTGGGGCAGTGCCGCGAAAGCCCAGGTCCGAGGCTCGTCGTCGACGCCGACGAGGACCCGCGCGAGCCGCCCCTCGGCATCCGGCACGAGAAGATGCTTCCCGCTCTCCCCGGTGTACCCGGCGGCCTCCGCCCAGCGCCGCTCGACCTCGCCCAGCGACTCGAAGGCGGATTTCTTCACCGGCGTGATCGGAACGGCCGCCGGGCCGGGCTCGACGAGAGGGGCGAGGTCGCTCATGGCACCTAACATGCGGTTCGTCTCGGACTGTTGCAATGCGGGAAGCGCTCCGCCAGATTGCCGCGCGGAAAACCACGACGAGAGGATCCCATGGCCGAGCTGACGCTCATCGTCGGCAACAAGAACTACTCCTCGTGGTCGATGCGCGCCTGGGTCGCGCTGAAGGCGACGGGCCAGGCTTTCGACGAGGAAGTGATTCCGCTCGACGAGCCGACCACGAAGGCGGCGATCCTGAAGCACTCGCCGTCGGGCCGCGTGCCGGCGCTCAAGCATCGCGATCTCGTCGTCTGGGACTCCCTCGCGATCTGCGAGTATCTCGCGGAGACGTTTCCGGAGGCGCGGCTCTGGCCGGCGGAGAAGAACGCCCGCGCGATCGCGCGTTCGGTGTCGGCCGAGATGCACGCGGGCTTCGCCGCGCTGCGCTCGCATCTGCCGATGAACGTCCGCGCGAGCTACTCCAATCGCGGCGTCACGCCCGAGGTCCAGGCGGACATTCTCCGCATCCAGGCGATCTGGCACGACTGTCGGCGGCGCTTCGGCGGCGAGGGGCCGTTCCTCTTCGGCGAGTTCGGTGCCGCCGATTGCATGTTCGCGCCCGTGGTGAGCCGGTTCCGTACCTACAAGATCGAGCTGGAGGCGGAGTCGCAGGCTTACGCGGACGCCGTCTGGGCGCATCCTGCCGTGCAGGAATACGTCACCGCAGCGACGAACGAGCCCTGGATCATCGAGAAATACGAATTCTAGCTGTTGGCTCTTAGCTGTTAGCTGTTAGCGCACTCCGTACAGCTAACGGCCAACAGCTAACAGCTAAGAGCTTCTCATCCCCCGATCATCTTCTTCGGCAGGTACGTCACGAGCTCCGGAAAGACGACGATCAGCACGACGGCGGCGATCATCAGGAAAAAGAGCGGCAGCGAGGCGCGGGCGATCCAGGTGATCTGATACTTCGTCATGCCCTGCAGGACGAAGAGGTTGAAGCCCACGGGCGGCGTGATCTGCGCCATTTCCACCACGAGCACGATGAAGATGCCGAACCAGAGAAGGTCGATCTGGGCGCGCTCGATCGCCGGCAGCACGACCGCCATCGTCAGCACCACCATCGAGATGCCGTCGAGGAAGCAGCCGAGAATGATGTAGAAGACCGTGAGCGCCGCGATGAGGGCGTAGGGGCTGAGGTGGAGCTGGTCGATCCACTCGGCGAGGTGGCGCGGCATGCCGGTAAAGCCCATCGCCAGGGTGAGGAACGACGCCCCGGCGAGGATGAGGCCGATCATGCAGTTGAGCTTCACCGCCCCGAGAATGCTCTCAAGGAACATCCGCCACGTGAGGGTGCGCTGGACGAGGCAGATGACGAGCGACCCGACGACGCCGAAGGCCGCCGCCTCGGTCGCGGTCGCGATCCCGCCGTAGATCGAGCCGAGCACGAGCGCGATCAGCACCACGACCGGGATGAGGTGGCGCGAGGTCCAGATCTTCGCGAGCAGCGAGACCTCGGCTTCCGCCGACGGCACCTTCTCGGGATTGAGCAAGGCCCAGACGGCGATGTAGCCGCTGAACATGGCCGCGAGCGCAAGCCCCGGGATGACCCCGCCGATGAAGAGCTGCGCGATCGAAACGTTCGCCGTGACGCCGTAGACGATCATGATGATCGAGGGCGGGATCAGCAGCCCCAGCGTGCCCGCGCCCGCCAGCGTGCCGATCGTCAGCTCGTCCGGGTAGCCGCGCTTGCGGAGCTCCGGGATCGTGATCTTTCCGATCGTCGCCACGGTCGCGGCCGAGGAGCCGGAGACCGCGGCGAAGATGGTGCACCCGGCGATGTTGACGTGAAGGAGGCGGCCGGGAAGGCGGTTCATCCACGGCGCGAGGCCGCGGAACATGTCGTCCGAGAGCCGCGAGCGGAAGAGGATCTCGCCCATCCAGAGGAAGAGCGGCAGAGCGGTGAGCGTCCAGCTCGAGCTCGAGCCCCAGATCGTCGTCGCCATCGCGTCGCCGATGGGGCGCGTGGTGAAGAGCGCCATCGCCACCCAGCCGACCCCGAGGAGAGCGAGCCCGATCCAGACTCCAGCGCCGAGGAGGAAAAAGAGAACGAAGATCAGGAAGAGGCTGAGGCCGAGATCTCCCATGCGCTACTCCACGCGCGCGGGTTCGTCGGATTGAAGGGTCGCGCTCGGCGTGCGGCCGAGCAGCTCGTCGACGAGCGCCTCGACGAAGGCGACGAACAGCATGACCGTGCCTACCGCCATGCCGATCTGCGGTATCCAGAGCGGCGTACGGTCGTCGGCTTGGGAGATGTCGTTGAACTGGTAGGACCACCAGCACTGCCGGACCGAGTACCAGGCGAAGAACCCGGTGAGCAGCACGGCGAGAACGAGACAGAAGAGCTCGAGCCAGCGTCGCGCGGCCTTTCCCTCGAGCTGCTGCAGAACGAGCGTCACGCGGATGTGGTCGCCCGCCTTCAGCGTGTAGGGCAGGGCGAGGAAGATCGCGGCGGCCATGAAGTAGCCGGCGAAGGCGTCGGTGCCGCGCAGGTAGAAGCCGAAGAGTCCGCCGGCGATCTGAAGGCAGATCGCGACGAGGAGCGCAACCATGAAGACGCCGGCAAGAAAGGCGCAGCCACGGTAGAGCGCGTCGAGCAGACGCCGCAACGAAGTCTCCCAGACAAAAGGAGAGGCCGGCCCCGGGGCCGGCCTCTCTACTCCCTATTTCAACGCGGCGAGAAGGTTCTGTCCGTCCTCGCCCGCCCGCTTCGCCCAGTCGGCCGCGAGCTGCTCGCCGATCTTCTTGAAGCCGTCCGCGAGCGCCTGGCTCGGCTTCTCGACGATCATGCCGTGCTTCTTGAACTCTTCGAGATAGAAGTTCGCCTGCTTCTCGCTTTCCGCCCAGCCGCGCTTCTCGGCGTCGGCGGCAGCCTTCAGCACGGCGTCCTGCTCGGCCTTGGCGAGCTTTCCGAACGCGTCGGCGTTGACGAAGACGACGTTCTTCGGCAGCCAGGCCTGCGTGTCGTAGAAGTGCTTGATGAACTCCCAGACCTTGACGTCGTACCCGGTCGATCCCGAGGAGATGAAGGAGTTGACGCGGCCGGTGGCGAAGGCCTGGCCGAGCTCGGCGGCCTGGATCGTGACCGGCTGCGCGCCGACGAGCTCGGCGATCTTCGAGGTCGCCGGGTTGTAGGCGCGGAACTTGAGGCCCTGCATGTCCTCGATCTTCTGCAGAGGCTTCGGCGAATAGAGCCCCTGAGGCGGCCACGGAACCATGTAGAGGACCTTCATGCCCTGTGCGCCGAAGCGCTTGTCGAGCATCGGCCGCTGCGCGTCGGCGAGCTTCTTCGCGGCGGCGTAGCTGGTCGCGATGAACGGCACCGCGTCCGCGCCGTAGATCGGGTCTTCGTTCTCCATGGCGGAGATCAGCGTCTCGCCGATCTGGGCCTGACCCGTCTGCACCGCGCGCTTGATCTCGGGCAGCTTGAAGAGCGAGCCGGCGGGATGGACCGTGATCACGAGCTTGCCGCCGGTCGCCGCCTTCACGTCGTCCGCGAACTTCACGATGTTCTCGGTGTGGAAATTCGCCGGCGGGTACGGCGTCGGCATGTCCCATTTGGTCTGCGCGACGGCGACTCCGGGCAGCGCCAGTGCGGCCGCGAGGGTGAGCGCGATACGTCTCGTCATCGGAGGTGAGCCTTTCTCCCTTTGGATTTATTGGTCCGCGCCGGCGGCGCAGGGCCCCATGCTGCTGATCCGAAGGTGTGGGGTCAAGCGCGCGAATATCGCCGACGCCTAGCCACGGGGCCTGCGTTCGGGTACGGCTCTCCAATGACTTGGCGCATCCTGATCGAGGCGAGGGACGAGGCCGCGGCCGGGCGCGCCGCCGAGGCGCTCGAAACCCTCGCGGCGGCCATCGCCGCGTTCGAGACGACGCCCGGGGGCGTTTGGCGCGTGGAAGGCTTCGCCGAGACCTTGCCGGATGGCGCCTCGGTCGCGCTCCTCGAGGCGCTCGCCGGGCCCGTCCAGGTCGAGCGCCTCGCAGAGCGCGACTGGCTGGCGGAGAACCAGGCGAGCTTCCCGCCGCTGCGCGTCGGGCGCTTCTATGTCCACGGCGCCCATGTCACCGCGCCGCCCCCAGCCGGTGCGTGGCCGATCCTCGTCGATGCGACGACCGCGTTCGGGACCGGCGAGCACGCGACGACACGCGGCTGTCTTGCGGCCCTTCGGCATCTCCGGCCGCGGCACGTCCTCGACATGGGGACAGGAACCGGGATCCTCGCGATCGCGGCCGCGCGCGCCGGCGCCCGCCGGGTCCTGGCGGCCGATATCGATCCCGGCTCCGTGCGGGTGGCGCGGGTGAACCTGCGCCGCAACGGCGTCGCGGCGCGCGTCGAAGCCATCGAAAGCGACGGCTACCGGGACCGGCGCATCGCCCGGGCCGCGCCCTTCGACCTCGTTTTCGCGAATATCCTGGCGCGGCCGCTCGCGCTCATGGCGCCGCAGCTTGCGCAAGCGCTCGCGCCGGACGGCACCGCCGTTCTTTCGGGCCTTCTCGCGCGGCAGGAGCCGTTCGTCCTTGCCGCCCACCGCGCGCAAGGGCTCTTCCTCGAGCGGCGGATCGCCATCGAGGGCTGGCACACGCTCGTGCTCCGGAAAGGCTGACGGCGGCTCCGGAAGACCGGAACCGCCGTCCATCGAGACGCGACCCTGTCGAGGCTGGGGACAGGACAGGGGTGCGTTCGGATCCGTCGGAAGGCTCGGGGGAAGCGGCGGCGCCGCCGCTCAGGCGGCGGTGCGGGCCGCGTCGTTGACGTTCGCGGCGAAGCGCGGCCTCGAAACCGGCTCGCCGAACACCGGATCGCGAGGCCGGAGCCGTCCGCTGATCGCCAACGGGATGTCGGCGCGGCTCAATCCGATGTCCGCGAGGGTGCGGTCGTCGAGGGCCTCGAGCTCCGCCCGGGCGATCTCGCGACGGCGCCACTCGGCGACTGCCGAGATCGCAGCCTTGAACGCGGAGAGAATCGACCCGAACATGTTGCGTGCTCCTTCTACTTTGCGTTGCGGCATCCTCGTCGTGAACGCTTAAGAGATGGTGATTATTTCGCGCCGTAAGACAGGAAATGCTGCATTGCAGCAATAAGGCCGGCGCATGGCTGCCGCAGCGGCGAACCGGTCTTGCCCTCGATCTGCCGCAATCCTAGCTTCGCCCCATGGACGGAACTGCACGTTCGGCGACCGAGGGGCGCCTCGAGGCGCTCCGGTCGGAACTCGCCCGCCGCGGCGTAGCCGGGTTCATCGTGCCGCGGGCCGACGAGCATCAGGGCGAGTACGTGCCGCCGTGCGCGCAGCGGCTCGCATGGCTCACGGGCTTCACCGGGTCGGCCGGGCTCGCGATCGTGCTTCGCGACAAGGCGGCAATCTTCGTCGATGGCCGCTACACGCTGCAGGCCGCCGGCCAGGTCGACTCCGCCTTCTATCAGCACCGGCACCTAACCGAAGAGCCCCCGGCCGACTGGATCGCGGCGAACCTCGCCCCTGGCGAAGCGCTCGCCTACGATCCCTGGCTCCACACGCTGCCGGAGCTCGAGCGCTTCCGCGCGGCCGCCGAGAAGGCGGGCGGCAGGCTCGTCCCGCTCGACAGCAATCCCGTCGACGCGGTCTGGACCGATCGGCCCGGCCCGCCGATGGCGCCGGTCGAAAGCCACGACCTCGCGTTCGCCGGCGAGAGCGCGGAGGCGAAGCGGACCCGTATCGCGGAAAGCCTCGAGAAGGCAGGCGTCGCCGCCGCCGTCCTCACCCAGCCCGACTCCATCGCCTGGCTCCTCAACATCCGCGGCGGCGACGTCGAGCACACGCCGCTGCCGCTGTCCTTCGCCATCGTTCGGCGGGATCGCACGGTCGAGCTCTTCATCGAGCCGAGGAAGCTCTCGCCGGGGCTCGACGCCCATCTCGGCAACGCCGTCTCCGTCGCCCCGCCCGAAGCCTTCGGGCCGGCGCTCGACCGTCTCGCCGGCCAGCGCGTGCTCGTCGATCCGGCGAGCGCGGCGGCATGGGTCTTCGAGCGCCTGGAGGCGGCCAAGGCCGAGGTGCGGCGCGGACAGGACCCGTGCCTTCTCCCGAAGGCGTGCAAGAACGCGGTCGAGATCGAAGGCGCGCGTCGCGCCCACCGCCGCGACGGCGTCGCGGTCGTTCGGTTCCTCGCCTGGCTCTCGCGGCAGAGCGGGATCGGCGAGATCGCGGCGTCCGACCGGCTCGAGGCGTTTCGGCGCGAAGGCGAGCGTTTCCGGGATCTTTCCTTTCCGACGATATCAGGGGCGGGGCCGAACGGGGCCATCGTCCATTACCGGGCGACCCGGGCGAGCGAGAGGCGGCTCGAGCCGGGCTCGCTCTATCTCGTCGATTCCGGCGCCCAGTATCTCGACGGCACGACCGACATCACCCGGACGGTCGCGATCGGCTCGCCGACGGCGGAGATGCGCGACCGCTTCACGCGCGTGCTGAAAGGGCACATCGCGATCGCGCGCTGCCGGTTTCCGAAAGGCACCACAGGCTCCCAGCTCGACAGCCTCGCGCGCTACGCGCTCTGGCAGGCGGGCCTCGATTTCGATCATGGGACGGGCCACGGGGTGGGCAGCTATCTTTCCGTCCACGAGGGCCCGCAGCGCATCTCGAAAGTCCCGAACACCCAGCCGCTGCTGCCGGGCATGATCGTCTCGGACGAGCCCGGCTATTACAAGGCTGGGGGCTACGGCATCAGGATCGAGAATCTCCTGCTGGTTCAGCCGGTCGAGATTCCGGGAGCCGAGCGGGAGATGCTCGGCTTCGAGACGCTGACGTTGGCACCGATCGACCGTGCGCTCATCGAGCCCGGGCTCCTCTCGCCCGAGGAGCGGGCGTGGGTCGATGACTATCACGGCCGCGTTCGCGAGGAACTGTCCTCCCAACTCGACGCCGAGGCGGCGCGCTGGCTCGAGGCGGCGACCGCGCCACTCGGCTGACTCCGTCCGGCCGGGGCCGGAGCGCTTGTGCCGCGCCTCCTCTGCGATGCGATGCTCGGCCAGCTCGGCCATTGGCTCCGGGCGGCGGGTCACGACACGCTGATCGCCGCGCGCCGGACCGGAGATCCTGCGCTCGTCACGCGCGCGCTCGCGGACGGCCGGTTTCTTCTGACGCGCGACCGTCGGCTTTGCGAGATCCGTGGCGCCTCGCGGCTGGCGCTCCTCCTGCGGCACGATCGGCTTCCGGCTCAGGCGGCCCAGATCACGGCGCCGCTCGGGATCGACTGGCTCGCCGCGCCGTTCTCGCGCTGCCTCCTCTGCAACGTCGTCCTGCGGCCGGCGCCGCCGCTGGCGCTGAATCGCCTGCCGGAGACGGTGCGCGCCACCACCGAAACCATCAACCATTGCCCGCAATGCGACCGCCTCTACTGGGTCGGCGGTCACGTGCATCGAATGCGTCGCCGGCTCGAAAGCTGGCGGGCGGGCGACTTCGTCTGAGCCGGGCGCAAGGGGACGCCCATTTGGCGTTTACTTCGCCGGAAGGGAGGCGGGATGGGGAAGGAGGGCGCCCAGTCGCCGGCTACCGGCGGCGGGAGCGGGACCGATCCGCGCAACGAGCTCGCGGCGGATCGCACCGTGTTCGCGGCCGAGCGAACCTATGCCGCCTGGGTCCGCACCGGGCTCGCCGCGCTCGCGAGCGGCGTCGGGGCGCAGAAGCTCCTTCTCGGAATGGTGCCGCATTGGGTGCTCGCGGCTCTCATTACGGTCCTCGTCGCCTACAGCGTCTTCTGCTTCGTCGCCGCGGTCTGGCGCGAGATCTACGCCGGCCCGCCGAGACCACGACCCGAGGCGCGCCGGCTGCCGCGTCTGTTGCTCGTTCTCGTCAACGGCTTGCTGGTACTGGTCGCCGCCGCGATTCTCGTCGGGTTCTGGATCGGCGGCGCCGGCTGAGCGCTTACGCCCCGCCGATGAGCGCGAGCCATTCCTCCTCGGTCAGCATCGTCACGCCGAGGTCCTTCGCCTTTGCGGCCTTCGAGCCCGCGTCGGCGCCGACGACGACGTAGTCCGTCTTCTTCGAGACGGAGCCGGCGACGTTGGCACCGAGCGCTTCGGCGCGCGATTTCGCCTCCTGCCGCGTCATCTTCTCGAGCGTGCCCGTGAAGACCACGGTTTTGCCGGCGATCGGCGATGCCGCCGCTGCCGGGCGGGTGAAATCCTCGACCGTGACTTCCGTCAGAAGGTCCTCGAGCGCCTCTCGATTGTGCTCCTCGGCGAAGAACCGGCGGATGTCGTCGGCGACGCTCGGCCCGATCTGGCTGATGTTCGTGAGCTCGTGATAGGCCTCGCCGTCGGGGTGCCGGACGATTTCCTCCATCGCCTGCTTCCAGGCTCCGATCGAACGGTAGTGGCGCGCCAGGAGCTTCGCGGTCGCCTCTCCGACCTGCCGGATCCCGAGCGCGTAGATGAAGCGGTCGAGCGGGATACGCCGCCGCCGCTCGATCGCGTCGAGGAGCTTCCGGGTCGATACCGCACCCCAGCCTTCGCGCGCCTCGATCTCCGCCGCACGGCGATGGAGCCGGAAGAGGTCGGCCGGGGTCCGGATCAGCCCGTCGCTCCAGAACGCGGCGGCGTTCTTCTCGCCCATCCCTTCAATGTCGAACGCGAGGCGCGAGCAGAAATGGATCATCCGTTCGACGGCTTGTGCGGGACACACCAGCGTACCGGTGCATCGCCAATGCGCCTGCCCCTCCTCGCGCACCGCCTTGCTGCCGCAGATCGGGCACACGGGCTCGTGCTGCCCCGGCGGCGTCAGCTTCGCGGCCATCGAGAACGGCTTCGAGCCGCGGGGGCGACGTTCGAGCACCACCGAGACGACCTGCGGAATGACGTCGCCCGCGCGCTGGATCACGACCGTGTCGCCGTCGCGGAAGTCCTTGCGTGCGATCTCGTCCTCGTTGTGGAGCGTCGCGCGTGCCACGACGACGCCCCCGACGTTCACCGGCTCCAAATTCGCCCACGGCGTCAGAACGCCGGTCCGGCCGACCGAGATCTCGATCGATTTCAGCACCGTCACGGCGCGCTCGGCGGGGAACTTGTGCGCGAGCGCCCAACGCGGCGCGCGGCTCACCATGCCGAGCCGCTTCTGCCAGTCGAAGCGGTTGATCTTGTAGACGACGCCGTCGATGTCGTAAGGCAGCCGGGCGCGCGTCTCGGCGATCTGGTGATGGAAGGCGAGCGCCTCCTCGATGCTGCCGCAAAGCCGCGACTCCGGGTTGACGGGGAAGCCCCAGCGGCGGAGCTGGTCGAGGAACTCCCAGTGCGTTTCGGCCACTTCCTCGCTCGCCTCGCCGAGCGCATAGGCGAAGAGCTTGAGGGGCCGTTCGGCGGTGATCCGCGGGTCGAGCTGACGCAAGGAGCCCGCGGCCGCGTTGCGCGGATTGGCGAAGACCGCCTCGCCCCGCGCAGCGCGGGCCTCGTTCATGGCGAGGAAGGCCGCCTTCTCCATGTAGACCTCGCCGCGCACCTCGATCAAAGCAGGCGCCTTTCCGTCGAGCCGCTTCGGCAAGAGCTGCACGGTGCGGAGATTCTCGGTGACGTCTTCGCCGACGGCGCCGTCGCCGCGCGTCGCGCCGCGCACGAACTCGCCGTTCTCGTAGAGAAGCGAGATCGACAGCCCGTCGATCTTCGGCTCGGCGACGACCTCGATCGGGATCGACGGATCGTCGCGCAGCTCCTTGATGAAGTTGCGGACGCCGGCGAAGAAGCCGCGCACGTCCTCGTCGTCGAACGCGTTCTCGAGGCTCAGCATCGGGCGGAGATGCTTCACCTTCTTGAACGCGCCTGCCGGCGCGGCGCCGACTCTCTGCGACGGGCTGTCGGCGCGTATGAGCTCGGGGAAACGCGCCTCGATGGCGCGGTTGCGCTGTACCAGCGCGTCGTATTCGGCGTCCGAGATCTCGGGCGCGTCCTTCTGGTAGTAGAGCTCGTCGTGGCGGGCGATTTCCTTCGCGAGCCGCGCGAGCTCCGCCTTCGCCTCCTCTTCCGTCAGCTGCTCGACCGGAATCGTGCTCATCGCGGCAGCGCCGTCTTCCGATCGGGGAGGGGGCGAGCGTGGCGATGGCCGGCGATCCCGGCGAGCTTTCCGGATACGATCTTCATGTTCCCGCCATCAGGCTCGCTGCGGCGGCTCGTGCTGCCGCCGTGACCTTCGTGCCTGCGAGCATTCGTGCGATCTCCTCCTGCCGCGCGTCGGGATCTAGCACCTCGACCCGCGCGACGGTCGTTCCCCCGCGCGTCTCCTTCGCGACGCGCCAGTGCCAGGCGGCTTTGGCCGCGACCTGCGGCGAATGGGTGACGGCGAGAACCTGAACCTTTCGCGCGAGCCGGGCCAGCCGGTCGCCGACCGCCGACGCCACTGCGCCGCCGATTCCGGAATCGACCTCGTCGAAGACGAGGGTGGGGAGGCGCTGGTCCTTCGCGAGCACCACCTTGAGCGCGAGGAGGAAGCGCGCGAGCTCGCCGCCGGAGGCGATCTTGTGGAGGGGGCCGGGCGCGGCGCCAGGATTGGTCGCGACCTCGAAGCGCACGCGCTCGCGTCCGGCTTCGCCCCATTCGCTTTCGTCCAGCGTCGCGACGTCGGTGCGGAAGCGGGCCTTCTCGAGCTTCAAAGGCGGCAGCTCCCGCGCGACCGCCGCATCGAGCGCGGCGGCGGCGGCGAGACGCCGCGCCGAAAGCTCCTCGGCCGCGGCGAGATAGGCCTGCCGTGCCGCCGCTTCCTCGCGGGCGAGGCGCGCGAGCTCGGCGCCGCCGCTGTCGAGCGCGGCGAGGCGTTCGGCGAGACGCTGCGCGAGCGGCTTCAGCCCGTCGACCGGCACGTTGTGCTTCCTCGCGAGCCCGCGCAGCGCGTAGAGCCGGTCCTCCACCTTCTCGAGCGCGCGCGGGTCGAGATCGATCGCGCGGTTGGCCGCCTCGATCTGTGCCGCCGCCTCGCGCGCTTCGACGAGCGCCCGCTCGGCGGCGGCAAGAGCCTTGCCGAGGAGGCCGGGCGAGCGGCCCTCGGCGCGTTCGAGCTGCCGCGCGGCGCCGGCGAGCGCGCGCTCGGCGGCCGCGATGTCGCCTGCGGCCGCGCTCGCCGCCTCCAGCAGCTTCTCGCGGCCGGCGAGGAGCGCTCGCTGCTCGGCGAGCGCCTCCTCCTCGCCCTCCTGCGGATCGAGCGCCGAAAGCTCCTCGACCGTGTGGCGCAGCCAGTCCTCCTCGGCGCGAGCCCGCGCGAGCTCGTCTTCCGCCTCGCGTCGCGCCGCCGCCGCGACCTGCCAGCGCCGCCACGCCTCGCCGACCGCGGCGAGCTCGGCCGCGTGCCCCCCGAAGGCGTCGAGCAGCGCACGGTGGCTTGCCGCGTCTAGGAGACCGCGCTGTTCGAACTGGCCCTGGATCTCGACCAGCGTGTCGCCGATCTGCTTCAGGAGCGCGACGCCGACCGGCTGGTCGTTGACAAAGGCGCGGCTCCTCCCGTCGGCCCCGAGGACGCGGCGAAGTACGATCGTGCCCTCGTGCGCGATGCCGTGTTCGTCGAGAAGGCCCCATGCGGGATGCCGCGCCGGCGGCGTGAACTCCGCCGCCACCACCGCCTGAGACGCGCCCGCCCGCACCAGCGCGGCGTCCGCGCGCGCGCCGAGCGCGAGGCCGAGGGCGTCGAGAAGGATCGATTTCCCGGCGCCGGTTTCGCCGGTGAGCACGCCGAGCCCGGGCAGCGGCGAGAGCTCGAGCCGGTCGACGAGGACGACGTCGCGGATCGTCAGGCCGGTGAGCATGGGCGCGACGGCACGCTCTGGCCTCCGGCGGCTCTTAGAACAGCGACCCGATGACGCGTCCGACCCAGCCCTTGGGCTTGTCGACCGGCTCGCCCGTGGTGAGAAGCGCGTAGCTGTCGCGGTACCACTCGCTGCCGGGATAGTTGTAGCCCAGAACCGCGGCCGTCTTGCGGGCTTCGTCGACGACGCCGAGCGCGAGGTAGCACTCGGTGAGCCGGTGCAGGGCCTCGGGGACGTGGCTCGTGCGCTGATAGTTGTCGACGACGCGCTTGAAGCGGCCGATCGCGGCGAGATACTGCCCCTGCCGTTCGTAGTAGCGCCCGATGTCCATCTCCTTCCCCGCGAGATGGTCGTGCGTGAGGTCGAGCTTCAACTGCGCGTCACGCGCGTAGCGGCTGTCCGGGAAGCGCCGGATGACCTCCTCGAGCGCCTTCATGGCCCGGTCGGTCGTGCGCTGGTCGCGTCCGACGTCGGTGATCTGGATGTAGTAGCTGAGCGCCTTGAGGTAGTAGGCGTAGGCGACGTCGCGGTTGCCCGGGTGGACCTGGATGAAGCGGTCGGCCGCCTGGATCGCCTCGTCGTATCTGCCCGCCTCGTAGTAGGCGTAGGCCGCCATGAGCTGTGCCTTCGTCGCCCAGACCGAGTAGGGATGCTGCCGGTCGACCTCCTCGAAGCCGCGCGCGGCCATCCGGTAGTTCCCGTCGACCATGTCGTCCATGGCCTTGTTGTAGAGCTCCTCGACAGGACGCTCGACATAAGCGTCGTCGGGCGTGCTGCCGCAGGCGGCGAGAGCCGAGGCGGCGGCGATGATCAGGACGAATTTACGGCACGACATTCCGGCGCCGCTTATACCACGCGGCGTCAGGTCGCCCAATCGCAACCCGGCCGATTCTAGGCGGAGGCGCGGAGTTCGGATGGGGCCCAGGTCTCGGCAGCGGGGGCCGCTCCCATGGTCGTCCAGCACCAGGCGTCCGGCGTGGCGAAGAGCGCTTCGAGCACGCGCCGATTGAGCGCGTGGCCCGAGCGCACGCCGCGGAAATGACCGATGATCGGGGCGCCGGCGAGCGCGAGATCGCCGATCGCGTCGAGCACCTTGTGGCGCACGAACTCGTCCGCGTAGCGCAGGCCGCCCTCGTTGAGCACGGTGTCGCCCGAGACCACGACCGCGTTCTCGAGCGAGCCGCCGCGGGCGAGCCCGGCGGCCCGCATCCGGTCGACCTCGTGCAGGAAGCCGAAGGTGCGGGCGCGTGCGATCTCGGCCTTGAACGTCGCGGCGTCGAGGACGAGGTCGATGTTCTGGCGCCTGATCGCCCGGCTGTCGAAGTCGATCTCGACCGTCATCGAGAACCCGTCCTGGGGCAGGAGCGAGGCGCTCTTCGAGCCTTCGGCGACCGTGATGGGGCGGAGCACCTTGATCGCGCGGCGCGGCGCGTCCTGCTGGACGAGCCCTGCGCACTCGATGAGGAAGACGAAGGGCTCGGCGCTGCCGTCCATGATCGGGACCTCGGGCCCGTCGAGCTCCACCACCGCATTGTCGACCTCGCAGCCGGAAAGCGCGGCGAGGAGGTGCTCGATCGTGCCGATCCGCACGCCTTCGCCGTTCGACAGCGTCGTGTTGAGGGTGGAATCGACGACGTTGGTCCAGAGCGCCGGAATTTCGGCGCCGTCGCGCCGGAAAACGATCCCCGTATCGGGTGCGGCGGGAAGAAGCTGCATGCCGACCTTCGCTCCCGAGTGAAGGCCGACGCCACGGCAACCGATCGCAGCCTTCAAGGTCTTCTGCGCGGCGTGGTCCGATAACACCATCAACCTACCTGACGAATGCGCTTTCGAGCCTCGGAGTTAACATTCGGTCCAGAAAGGGTAAAATCACTCTTTGTTACAGATTATTACAACGCCGAAGCGCGGAAACCTGAGCGTTTACAATCAATTAAACGCCGTTCGCCGACGCGGTTTCCGCGCCGCGAAAAGCGCTGGGTAGCCGCCGTTAACCACGTTCCGCCCCCGCCCCCCCAGGAGCCCCGGGGGGACCCGGGGTGAGGTTGGCCGGCCGGCCCCGGA
>JADGGZ010000328.1 GCA_019689675.1 Rhodospirillales bacterium
TACAACTTCATCTTCTTCCTCGCCGGCCTTCAGGCGGTGCCGCGCTCGGTGCTGGAGGCCGCGAGCATCGACGGCGCGGGCCCCGTCCGGCGCTTCTGGACGGTGATCTTCCCGCTCCTCTCGCCGACGACCTTCTTCCTCCTCGTCGTCAACACGATCTACGCCTTCTTCGACACGTTCGGGCTGGTGCATGCCGTGACGGGCGGCGGCCCCGGCAGCCCGGGCGCGACGAGCATCCTCGTCTACAAGGTCTACCGCGACGCGTTCCTCAACCTCGATCTCGGCGCGTCCGCGGCCCAGTCGGTGATCCTGATGCTGATCGTGACCGTGCTGACGGTCGTGCAGTTCCGCGTCATCGAGCGTCGCGTCCACTACGCATGAAGGATCTTGCGTCGCGTCCGTCACGCATCAAGGGCAGCGCCGTCGCACGCGCGCGCCGCGCGCTTTTCCGGCACGGCGTCCTCCTCGTCGGCGTCTTCGTCGTGGCGTTCCCGGTCTGGATGGCGTTCGTCGGCTCGACGCTCTCGCTCGCGGAGATCCGCTCGGTGCCGATGCCGCTCTGGCCGGGGACGCGCGCGATCGAGAACTACTGGGGCGTGCTCACCGAGGGCGGCGGCCGGATGTCGCAGCAGACGCCGGTCGGATGGATGATGTGGAACAGCCTCGTCATGGCGGTCGCCATCGCGGTCGGCAAGATCGTCATCTCGATCCTCTCCGCCTTCGCCATCGTCTATTTCCGCTTCCCGCTGCGGATGCTCTTCTTCTGGACGATCTTCGTGACGCTGATGCTGCCGGTGGAGGTCCGCATCCTGCCGACCTTCGAGGTGGTCGCCGGTCTCGGCCTCCTCGATTCCTACGGCGGCCTCATCGTGCCGCTGATCGCCTCGGCGACGGCGACCTTCCTCTTCCGCCAGTTCTTCATGACCGTGCCGCACGAGCTCGCCGAGGCCGCGCGGATCGACGGCGCGGGGCCGCTGCGCTTCTTCTGGGACGTTCTCGTGCCGCTCTCCGCGACCAACATCGCGGCGCTCTTCGTCGTGCTCTTCATCTACGGCTGGAACCAGTACCTCTGGCCGCTCCTGGTGACGAAGGAGCTCGAGACGGTGGTCGTCGGCGTCTACAGGCTGCTCGCCGTCGGCGACGATTCGATCGACTGGCCGGTCGTGATGGCGACCGCGGTGCTCGCCATGCTGCCGCCGATTCTGGTCGTGATCTTCATGCAGCGATGGTTCATCAAGGGGCTGGTCGACACCGACAAGTGACCGGCGGCGAACGAGACTTCGAACGATGAGATCACCCAGAAGGAACGTCCTCTTCATCACCGCGGATCAGTGGCGCGGCGATTTCCTCCCCTGGCGCGCGACGCCTTTCCTGCGCATCCCCAACCTCGCCCGGCTCGCGCGGGAGGGCGTCGTCTTCGACCGCCACTACAGCGTCACCTCGCCCTGCGGGCCGGCGCGCGCCAGCCTCCTCACCGGGCTCTACGCGCTCAACCACCGCGCGGTGCAGAACACGATCCCGCTCGACGCCCGCCACACCAACCTCGCCAAGGAAGTCGCGCGGCACGGCTACGAGCCGGCGATCGTCGGCTACACGACGACGACGCCCGACCCGCGCACCACCGACCCCGGCGACCCGCGCTTCACCGTCCTCGGCGACATGATGGACGGCTTCCACGTGCTCGCGAATCTCGACCCCTATCCGAAGATGGAGGACTACTTCGACTGGGTGCGGGCGCGCGGCGGCGAGGTGCCTTCGGAGCCGCACGACATCTGGCTGCCGCGCTCGGGCCCGCCGGGTCCGAGCGCCGCGCCCTCGCGCATCCCCGCCTCGCTCTCCGACACGGCGTGGGTCACGGACGTCGCGCTCGAGTACCTGCGCGAGAGGGGCGAGCGGCCGTGGTTCCTCCATCTCTGCTACTGGCGGCCCCACCCGCCCTTCATCGCGCCGGAGCCGTACAACGCCCGCTACGACGCCGGATCGATGCCGCCGCCGGTGCGCGCCGCGACCCCCGAAGAGGAGGGGGCGCAGCATCCGCTCCTCCGCTTCTACATCGACGAGACGCGTGCCAGCTCCTACTTCCACCGCGCGCCCGGACGCGCGAGCGCGCTCGACACGGCGTCGGTGCTTCAGGCGCGCGCCACCTATTGCGGCCTCATCGAGGAAGTGGACGACCAGATCGGCCGCGTCTTCGAGTTCCTCGCCGCGACGGGGCAGTGGGACGACACGCTCGTCGTCTTCACCAGCGACCACGGCGAGATGCTGGGCGACCACTATCAGTTCGGGAAGTCCGGCTATTTCGAGCCGATCTTCCACATTCCGCTGATCGTCCGCGACCCTGAGGCGCGCGAGGCTTCCGGGCGGCGCTGCGGCGCGTTCACCGAGAGCGTCGACCTCATGCCCACCATCCTCGAGTTTCTCGGCGCGCCGGTGCCGCGGGCCTGCAACGGGCGCTCGCTTCTTCCCTGGACGCGGCGCGGGCACGCCGAGAACTGGCGGACGGAAGCCCATTTCGAGTTCGACTTCCGCGATCTCTGGTACGTGAAGGCCGAGAGCGCGCTCGGCGTGCCGATGGACGCGGCCTGCCTCGCCGCGGTCCGCGGCGAGCGCTACAAGTACGTCCACTTCGCGGCTCTGCCGCCGCTCTTCTTCGATCTCGACGACGATCCGCACGAGACGCGCGACCGCTCCGGCGATGCGGCGCTCACCGCCGTCATGCTCGCCCATGCGCAGAAGATGCTGAGCTGGCGGCTCGAGCACGCCGACCGCACGCTCACCGGATTCCGCGCCACGCCGGCAGGCCTCGAGGAGCGTCGCTGAACCGGAGTTCGAACCGACAGGGAGTCGCAGGAGCGAAATGGCAGAGGATGAGGCTTGGCACGAGGTCGCCCGCGTGGGCGACGTTTCCGAGGACGACGTCCTTCAGGTCGATGCGGGCGGCAAGTGCGTCGCCCTCTTCAACGTGGGCGGCGTCTACTACGCGACCTCGGGCATCTGCACCCATGCGCACGCCTTCCTCGCGGACGGGTACGTGCAGGACGACACGATCGAATGCCCGCTGCATCAGGGCGTCTTCCACATTCCGACCGGGCGCGCCATGTGCCCCCCGGTGACGAAGGACCTCGAGGTCTTCCCGGTCAAGGTCGAAGACGGCCGGATCTTCGTGGGCTCGAACCCGGTTCCGCCGAGACCCGCCAAGTAGGCGGAAGCCTTGTGCTCCGTCCGCCGCGGCAAGCGGC
>JADGGZ010000329.1 GCA_019689675.1 Rhodospirillales bacterium
CGCTGCTCGAGAATCGATTGGCCGGTCTTCGCCCAGTCCGCGAGGAACGCGGCGAGTCCCTTGTCGGTCAGCGGATGGACGAACATCTGCCGCAGGACCGTCGGCGGCAGGGTTGCCACTTGCGCGCCGAGCTTGGCCGCCTCGACCACGTGCAGCGGGTTGCGCACCGAGGCGACCAGCACCTCGGTCTTGATCGCAGGATAATTCCGATAAATCGCGACGATCTCGCGGATGAGATCCATGCCGGTCGCGCCGATGTCGTCGAGCCGCCCGACGAAAGGCGAGACGAATGTTGCCCCCGCCTTGGCGGCGAGGATCGCCTGCGCCGCCGAGAAGCACAGAGTGACGTTGACCATCGTCCCTTCCGCCGCGAGGGCGCGGCAGGTCTTCAGGCCGTCCGGCGTCAGCGGCACCTTCACGGCGACGTTCTTCGCGAGCTTTGCGAGTCGCCGGCCTTCGGCGAGCATGGTCGCGTGGTCCGTCGCCGTCACCTCGGCCGAAACCGGCCCTGGGACGAGCTCGCAAATCTCGCGCACCACGTCGAAGAAGTTGCGCCCGGTCTTGGCGACGAGCGAGGGATTCGTGGTAACTCCGTCGACGAGGCCAGTCGCGGCGAGGTCGCGGATTTCGGCGATGTCGGCGGTATCGATGAAGAACTTCATGCGCAGGAGAGTGTAGCGGATGCCGGCAGCGGATGCCAACGCCGCGGCCCGCCGAGTTCCGGTTCTCCTGCCGCTCCCCTTGAGCGGTGCTTACGACTATCGCGTTCCGGCTGCAATGGAACTCCGCGCCGGCTCGTTCGTTGCCGTCCCCTTGGGCCCCCGACTCGTCCCCGGCGTGGTCTGGGACTGCGCCGCCGGCGAGGTCGACGAAGCGAAGCTTCGCGATGTCGAAGAGGTGCTCGACGCGCCGCCTCTCGAAGAAGAGCTCCGGCGGTTCATCGAGTGGGTCGCCGCGTATACGCTGGCGCCGGTCGGAGCCGTGCTGCGGATGGCGATGAGTGTCACCGACGCGCTTGAGCCGCCGCAGCCTTTGCGCGCGGTCGCCATCACCGAGCACGGCCGGGCCGTGCTCGACATGCTCGCACGGTCTCCAGAAGGCGTCCGACTTTCGCCTCAGCGGCGACGGTGCCTCGCCGAGCTCGCCGATGGCCCGCCGCGCAGCATGATCGAGCTCGCGCGCGCGGCCGGGTGCGGCAGCGGGGTCGTCAAAGGGCTCATCGAGGGCGGCTTCGCGGAATGGATCGAGACGAGTTTCTCGCGCCCTCCCGAGCCCGACTGGAAGCGGCCGGGCCCGGCCTTTTCGCCCGAGCAGAGGCGCGCGGCCGAGGAGCTTTCCGCGAGGGCGCGCGGCGGCTTCTCGGTGACGCTGCTCGAAGGTGTCACCGGGTCGGGCAAGACCGAGGTCTATTTCGAGGCGATTGCAGCGGCGCTCGCGGCCGGCCGTCAGGTGCTCGTGCTGCTGCCGGAGATTGCGCTCGGCACGCAATTCCTGCGGCGCTTCGAGAAGCGCTTCGGCGTGGAGCCGACGGTCTGGCATTCGGACGTCCCTCACCGAGAGCGACGCATCGCGTGGCGCCGTGTCGCCGAAGGCTCCGCTTCCGTGGTGGTCGGCGCACGCTCCGCCTTGTTCCTGCCGTTCCGGAATCTGGGGCTCATCGTCGTCGACGAGGAGCATGATCCCTCGTTCAAGCAGGAGGACGGGGTCGTCTATCACGCGCGGGACATGGCGGTGGTGCGCGCCCGCTTCTGCGGCGCCGCGGCGATACTGGCGTCGGCGACGCCATCGCTCGAAACGCTCGACAATGTCGCGCGGGGCCGGTACGCGCATCTCGAGCTGCCGGCCCGGCACGGCGGCGCCCGCTTGCCCGAGATCCGCATCGTCGACATGCGGCGCCAGCGCCTCGAGCCGCGGCGCTTTCTCGCGCCGCCCCTGGTCGCGGCGCTCGGCGAGGCGCTCGCCTCCGGCGAGCAGGCGATGCTGTTCCTCAATCGGCGCGGCTACGCACCGCTGACGCTCTGCCGCAACTGCGGGCACCGGCTGCAATGTCCCAACTGCACCGCATGGCTGGTCGAGCACCGCTTTCGAGGGCTCCTGCGGTGCCATTACTGCGGGCACGCGGAATCGCCGCCGGCGTTCTGCGTCGAATGCGGCGCGACCGGAAGCTTCGCCGCCTGCGGACCGGGAATCGAGCGTATCGCGGAGGAGACGGTCGAGCGCTTTCCCGCGGCCCGCGTCGCGATCATGGCGAGCGACACGCTGACCGGGCCGCGCGCGATCGCCGAGATGATCACGGCGGTCGAGGAGCGCGCGGTCGATATCCTCATCGGAACGCAGGTGATGGCGAAGGGCCATCACTTCCCGCTTCTGACGCTGGTCGGCGTGGTGGATGCCGATCTGGGGCTCTCGGGCGGCGACCTTCGCGCCGCGGAGCGGACCTGGCAGCTTCTCAGCCAAGTGTCCGGCAGGGCGGGCCGCGCAGACCGTCCCGGAACCGTTTTCGTCCAGACCTATCTCCCGGAGAACCCGGTGATCGCGGCGCTGGTAGCGCAGGACCGCGACCGTTTTCTCGCCGTCGAGGCCGAGGCACGGCGGCGGCACGGCATGCCGCCCTACGGCCGGCTCGCGGCGCTCATCATTTCGTCTCCTGACGCGGACGAGGCCGACTTCGTCGCCGCTGCTTTCTCGCGCGCGGCGCCCCAGATGCCCGGCCTGACTGTCCTCGGCCCTGCGCCGGCGCCGCTCGCGCTGCTGCGCGGGCGGCATCGGCGCCGCTTTCTCGTGAAGGCGCGTCGCGACATCAGGGTTCAGCCGGCGCTGCGCGAGTGGCTCGGCCGCGTCAAGGTGCCGCGCACGGTCCGCGTTCAGGTCGACGTCGATCCCTATTCCTTTCTTTGATCAGCCTGCGGCCGCGACATTGGACGGCCTTCATCGAGACACTCGGCAAGACGGTCGTACCATTCGGCGAGCCGGTTCGAGAGCGGGTTGCGCCCGCTCGGGCTCGGCGCGACGAAGACGCGTGCGCCAACGAGCCTCCGCTCGTCGAACCCTAGCACGGCATCGTGCCCCAGCACCGCGCGAGCGGCCGTGAGCCCATTGAAGCAGACGACGCGCGGCCGCACGGCCTCGAGCTTGGCGAGGAGGAGCGGGACCCCGCGCTCGAACTCTTCGATCGTCACCTCGGCGGCGCTGTCGGAGGCGCGCTTCACCACGTCGGTGAAGCCGAACCCGAA
>JADGGZ010000063.1 GCA_019689675.1 Rhodospirillales bacterium
CAGGATCTGCGCCGCCCCTACGGTCATGACCCCGGGCAACGTCCAGCCGCGCACCGGAACCGGCCGCTCGAGAGCGCCGATCGCGACCAGAATGCGGTGTGCCCTGAGCTCTACACTGCGTTCTCCGTCGCTCGCGAAGATGCGCCCGTCCCGCTCCAGCTGCCAGACGCGATGCCGCGGGAGATAGGAAGCGCCGCTGGCGCGGAACGCCGCGATGAGCGCCAGGCCGTGGCGGTAGTCAGGGCCGAGCGCAGCCGTTGCACCGGTGGTCTCGGCGCGCTCGACGCCGCGATAAATCTGCCCGCCCGGCTCCGCCTGCTCATCGAGGACGGCGACGCTCAATCCGAGCGCGACCGCCTCGGTCGCTGCAGCAAGACCGGCGGGCCCGGCGCCGATCACGGCAAGATCGACGGCACTCATCCGAGCCGCCGCGCCCCCAGCTGCCGCTCGATGCGCATTCCCTCGCGCACGGTCACGAGGCAGGCCTGTTGCGACGGTTCTCCGTCAATCACCATGAGACAGTCGAAGCAGACCCCCATGAAGCAGTATCCGGCGCGCTTCTCGCCGGTCGCGGGCGAGGTTCGCGTGTAGCCCAGCTTCGCGATCAGAGCCGCCGCGGCCGCGCTCGAGCCGGCGGGCACCGCGACCGTTCGACCCTCGACTTCCACGGTGACGAGAGCGCGTGCGTCCTCAGGCAGCCTTCGAAACATCGAACCTTCCGGGATGGAATGGCGCGAGCCGCGCCGGCAGCGCACCGTCGGCGATCGCACCGGCAAGGTCGACTGCATGCACGGCTGCGAGGGTGACACCGGAGTGACAGATCGCGAGAAAGGCGCCGGGACAGGTCGCCGACTCCATGTAGATCGGGCAGCCATCTGGCGTCAGGACGCGCAGCCCGGCCCAGGTCCGCACGAGCCGCGCGCGGGCGAGGTCAGGCGCGATCCGCACCGCGCGATGCGCGAGCTTGGCGCTCGCGTCGGCGGTGGTCGAGACGTCGAAGCCTGGATTGTCGTGCGTAGCGCCGATCATGACGGTGCCGTCGGCCGTCTGCCGCAGCCCGCTCGCCGGTAGCGGCAGAAAGTGATCCAGGCGCTCGGTGATCAGAATCTGCCCCCTTTCAGGACGGATCGGCGCCGATAGCCCGAGCGCGGGCGCGAGCGCGGCGCTTCCGTGCCCTGCCGCGAGCACCACCCGGGCGGCGGCGATCGGCCCGGCCGGCGTCTCGACGGTGAAGCTGCCGCCGCGATAAGCGATGGCGCGCGCCGGCGCGTCCGGCAGATAGGCGGCGACGTGCGACTTGAGCGCGGCATGGAGCGCCTTCAGCAACAGCAGCGGGTTGGCGTGACCGTCGTGAGGGCAGTAGCTGGCGCCCGTCACCTCGGCGCCGAGACGCATCTTCGGCACGAGGGCTTGGAGGGCGGCGCGGTCGAGCACCTCGGTATCGTAGACGGCAGCCTGGTTGTGCAGCCGCAGCGCCAGTTGGCGGCGGCTCTCGAGCTCCGCCTCGCCAAGGCAGATCACGAGACCGCCGCGCTTCTCGTATTCGGTCCGGATCCCCGTCGCATCGGCGAGTTCGGCGGCAAAGTCCGGCCAGAGTTCGGTCGAGCGCCGCGTCCAGTGGCCGTAGGCCGGCATGCCGTCGCCTTTGCTCTGCAGCCAAACGAGGCCGAAATTGGCACGCGCGGCACGCAGCGCGGTGTCGCCCTCGTCGAGCACGGCAACGTTCACGCGCCGCTTCGCAAGGCCGTAGCCGATCGCCGCGCCGACGATGCCCCCGCCGATAACGACGGCGTCGTAGGTCCTCATTCGAGCGTCGTCGCCTCGGTGATCGGCGGAGCGAGGTTCAGCGCACCTTCGAGCTTGTAGCCATAGTGGAGCGACGCCCGCCGCACCCACACCTGACGCAAGTCGAAGAGCGGAACCGAGCAGATTTCGGCGGCGATCTTTTCCTGAGCCGCTCGCCAAAGCGCCTTCTGCTTCGCGGGATCCGGCTCGCGGCGCGCGGCGTCGATTTCGGCGTCGGCGACGCTGCAATGCGAGAAGTTCGTGGCCTGCTGCGGCGCTCCGATCTGGGCGCGCGAGTGGTAAAACTCCGACAGATAGCTGTCGGCGACCGGGAATCGCGCGGCGCCGTAGAACACGAGGGCACTGATGTCCTTGCGGATCTGCGCGTGATACGTCGTATGGTCGACGACATCCATTTCGAGGGTGATGCCCGCCCGTTTGAGCTGGCTCTGAATGACCTCCATCACCGGAAGGTGAGCGGAGATGCTCGACGAGACCATCTTCAGCGTCAGCCCCTGCGGAAAGCCTGCCTCGGCCAGCAGCGCCTTGGCCTTGGCGATGTCCGGCGCGGGCCGCGCGATCTCGATCTCTCCGAGATATCCCGGCGGCACGGCGGAGTTTCCGGGCGTGGTCACGTCGGCGCCGACAAACTTGATGAGCTGCGCCACGTCGATTGCACGATACAGCGCCTCGCGGACGCGCCGATCGTCGAGCGGCTTGATCCGCATATTGATGTGCACCGTGCGGAATTCGCCGGGCCCGAAAACGTCGACCACCGTGTTCGGCTGCTGCCGCATCCGCTCGACCCAGCGCTGCTCGCGCTTGCCGCTGAAGAGATCGAGCTCCCCTGAGGCGTACGCCAGCTCGCGACTGCTGTCCGACTTGATGAAGCGGTAGACGATGCCGTCGAGCTTCGGCTTCCCGCGGTAGTAGCCGTCATGCGCCTTGAGGCGCACCTCGCTCTGCGTCTTGTGCTCGGCGAAGGCGAAGGGGCCGAACCCGACCGGCTTCAGCTTGAATCCCTCGCCCAGGGCCTGGTCGGCCTTGGCGCTGACGATCATCCCTCCGTGATAGTTCGAAACCAGGCCGAGAAGGCTGGGCACCGGCTCCTTGAGCGTGATCCGCACGGTCAGCGGGTCGGGCGCCTCGACCTTGTCGATCGACGCGAAGGTGCTCGAGAACGATGATCGCTTGGGATCGGCGGCGCGCGTCAGGCTGTAGACGACATCCGCCGAGGTCGCTTCGCCCCAGTCGCCGTGGAAGCGCACGCCGGGGCGCAGCTTGAATGTCCACACGAGACCGTCTGGCGAGTGCTCCCAACTTTCCGCCAAGTCCCCCTCGATCGCTGCGGGATCGGCGCTGCCGGGCGGGAATCGGACCAGCCCGCCGAACATCCAACTGATGACGGCTTTTTCGCCGGTCGACGACGTGCGGTGGGGATCGAGCGTCGCGATGTCGACGATATCCATCCCGACCCGCAACAGCTTTTCCTCAGCTTTCGCCGCCGTGGCGGCAATCGCCAGGGCAACCGTCATTCCGAGCAGAGCGATCCGCACTCCCCCCTCCTTCCGATCGTTTGGCTCAGAGTACGGACGCTCGGGTATAAATCAAAGTCGTAGTTTTTCGTGCTTTATAACCTGTGGCTATACCATCTCGGCTCGCTCGCCTATCGAGGAGGCGGCATCAGGCGTGGCGGAGGAGTTCGCGCGAGATGCGCTCGGCGGTCGCGCGTGTTTCCCGTACGAACGCCTCGACGAGACCCGCGTTGCGGCTGTCGCGCATGCGCGAGAGCTGAAAGTCGAACGGCACCGCCGGCTCGAAGCGCCTGACGGCGACGCGGTCCTGCATGCCGCTGACCATGAGAGGGTGAACGAGCGAAATGCCAAGTCCCGCAGCGACGAACTCGCACAACGTCGGCGCGATGTTGGCCACCAGCACGACCGAGGGCCGAACCTTGTACGCCTCGAAGACCGGCGCAAGGCGCCGGCCCGTGTAGCTGTCCGGAGCGAAGGAGATGAAAGGCACGCGATCGAGGTCTTGCGGCCTTACCCGCCGCTTGCGTGCCAACGGGTGCTCGCGGGGCATGATGCAGACGAGCGGGTGCTCGATCAGTGCCTCGCTTGCGATGTAGGGATTATCGATGCGCGAGCTGATGAGGCCGACATCGAGCTTCCGCGTGACCAGCCAATCCGCGATCCACTGCGAGCTCCGCGAATGAACGGAACAGAACACGTTCGGCCTCGCCTCGAGGAAACTCTTCACCGCCTGCTGGATGAAGGAGCCGGAGAGCGCCGGCATCACGCCGATGAGGAGCTGTCCCTGTTCCTCGCGCCGGATCGCGTCGATCGCGTTCTCGAGCTGGCGCACACCCGAGAAGATCCGGTCGATCTCCTCGTAGAGCCGCATGCCGCGCTCCGTGGGCGCGAGCCGCCCCTTGACGCGGTCGAACAGGGCGAGACCGGTATCCGCCTCGAAATGCGCGATGAGCTTGCTCATCGCCGGCTGCGAGATGTTGAGCGCGGTCGCCGCGCGGCTCACCGTGCCGTACTCGATGACAGCCTTGAACGCTTCGACTTGCCGGAGATTCAGCTGACGGCGCATCCATAACCTCAGTGAATGACGGCAACAATAATGCGACTTTGACGATATGCGGAACGGCTTCGTACGATCCGCCGGCCAAAACAGGAATCGCAATGACGACGATTGCCGAACGCATTGCCGCATTTCTCTGCGCCACGCGCGAGATTCCGCAGGCCGCCCGGGCAAGCGCGGCGCGATGCGTTCTCGACCTCGTAAGCGCTGCGATCGCCGGCTACGACACGGCCAACGCAACCTCGGTCCGCAGGGTCGCGGGCGCCGTCTGGGGCAGCGGGCCCGCGGCAATCTGGTTCACTGACCAACGGTCGACCGCAGCCGGCGCGGCGTTCGCCAATGCCGCAGCGGCGTGCGCGCTCGACCTCGACGACGGCCACCGCGCCGCCGCCGGGCACCCGGGCGCGGCGGTGATCCCGGCCGTGTTCGCGGCACTCGACATCGATGACGCGGGGGCCGAACGCGCCCTCACCGCGATCGCGCTCGGCTACGAGGTCGGCGTCCGCATCTCTGGCGCGCGCGACTTGCGGAAGGTGCCGACGACGAACACCGGGCTTTGGTGCGGCCAGGCGGTCGCGGCCGCGGTCGGCTGGCTGCGCGGTTTGACGCCCGCCCAGCTTGCGCACGCGATCGCCATCGCCGGCACGACGGCGCCGAGCCAATCGGCAACGCCATACACCCGATTTCGCGGCAACAGCGTCAAGGAGGGCATCCCGTGGGGCGCTGCGAACGGGCTGCTCGCGGTCGAGCTCGCCCGGACCGGCTTCACGGGGCCGGTCGACATTTTCGACGAGCCCGGCCGCTACGATCCCGCGCGGCTCCTCGATGGGCCCGGCACCAGCTGGACCATCGACACCACGTACTTCAAGCCCTACAGCTGCTGCCGATGGCTCCACGCGCCTGTCGATGCCTTGCTGGGCTTGATGTCGGAGCACGGCATCGCGGCTGGCGAGATCGTCGCCATCGACGTCGACACGTTCGGCCGCACCTTCACATTAGGCAACGAGGTCGAGCCCGCCTCTTTCGAAGGCGCCCAATACAGCCTCCCGTTCTGCCTCGGCGTGGCAGCGACCCGCGGCGCAGGGGGCCTGCTGCCGCTTCAGGAGGAAATGCTGCGCGACACGGCTGCGCTCGAGGTCTCGAAGCGCGTTCGGATGAGGCTCGATGCCGAGTTCGACGCGATGTTTCCCGCGGCCGTTCCGGGAAGGGTCCGCGTGACGACAGGTCGCGGCATCTTCGAGCGGACTGTGCTCGCGCCCAAAGGAGAGCCCACAAATCCGATGAGCTGGGACGAGCTCAGCAAGAAGTTCCTGACGATCGCGTCGCCCCGGATCGGTGCCGCACGGTGCAGCGAGATCCGCCGCGCAATCGATGCGCTGCTGGCCGGGGATGCAGCGACTTTGAAGGCGACGCTCGCGCGGAGCTTGACGTAACAGTTTGCTTGTCCCGCTCACCGAAAATGCGCTCGGCGGCGGACATGGCTTTCGCGATCCTCAGAGGCGCACGGTGCGCAAGCGCAGCGCGTTGCCGATGACGAGGACGGAGCTCACGCTCATCGCAGCGCTGGCGACGATCGGGCTGAGAAGGATTCCGAACGACGGATAGAGCACCCCGGCCGCGATCGGCACGGCGAGCGCGTTGAAGATGAAGGCGAAGAAGAGATTCTGCCGGATGTTCCGCATCGTCGCCTGGCTGAGGCGCCGCGCCCGGACGATGCCGAGCAGGTCGCCTTTTACAAGCGTCACCGCAGCGCTCTCCATCGCGACGTCGGTGCCTGTGCCCATCGCGATTCCGACCTGCGCCAGCGCCAGCGCGGGCGCGTCGTTGATCCCGTCCCCGGCCATCGCGACGAAGCGGCCCTTGGTCTGGAAGTCCTTCACCGCAGTCGCCTTCTGATCGGGCAGTACCTCGGCGACAACCTCGTCGATGCCGAGCTTCCGGGCGACCGCGTTGGCCGTCGTGCAGCTGTCGCCGGTAAGCATCACGACGTGGATTCCCTCCTGCCGCAGCGCCTCGATCGCACCTTTCGCGCTTTCCTTGATCGGGTCCGCGACGGCGACGAGACCGGCGGCGCGCCCGTCGACCCCGACGAGCATCACGCCCTGACCGTCCTTCCGCAGCTCGTCCGCCCTCGACGGCAGGTCGCCAGGGGCGATCCCCAGCCCCTCGAGCAGGGCCTTGTTCCCGATTGCGACGCGCCTCCCGTCGACCCTGCCGACGACGCCCTTGCCCGTCACGGACTCGAAGTTTGTTGCGGGTGAGAGCCGGATGCCCTTTGCCTCCGCGCCTTTCACGATCGCGGCCGCGAGCGGGTGCTCGCTGCTGCGCTCGAGGCTCGCGACGAGGCGAAGCAGCTCATCCTCGGTGACGTCCCCGGCGGCAACGACGCCGACGAGCGCCGGCTTGCCCTCGGTGAGCGTCCCCGTCTTGTCGACCACGAGCGTGTCGACCTTCTCCATGAGCTCCAGCGCCTCGGCATTCTTGACGAGGACGCCGGCACGGGCGCCGCGGCCGGTGCCGACCATGATCGACATCGGCGTCGCGAGCCCGAGTGCGCAGGGGCATGCGATGATGAGGACGGCCACCGCATTGACGAGGCCGAACCCCATCGCCGGCGGCGGTCCGAAGATCGACCAGACGACGAAGGCCGCAGCGGCGACGAAAATGACGGCCGGCACGAACCAGGCCGAGATCGTATCGACGAGGCTCTGGATCGGCGCGCGGGAACGCTGCGCCTCGGCGACCATCTCGACGATCTGCGCCAGGAGCGTGTCGCGGCCGACCCGCTCGGCCCGCATCGTGAAGCTCCCGGTCCCGTTCACCGTGGCGCCCGTGACCTTGGATCCCGGTTCCTTCTCGGCCGGGAGCGGCTCGCCCGAGATCATCGACTCGTCGACGGCGCTCCGGCCTTCGAGGACGACGCCGTCGACGGGAATCTTTTCGCCGGGGCGGACGCGCAGAACGTCGCCGACCTGAACCTGGTCGAGCAGGATATCCTCCTCGCGCCCGTCCGGACGCACGACCCGCGCCTCCTTCGGGGCAAGATCGAGGAGCGCCCGGATCGCGCTGTTCGTCGCCGATCGGGCGCGGAGCTCGAGCACCTGGCCCAGGAGGACCAGGGTCACGATGACGGCGGCGGCCTCGAAATAGAGCGCGACGCCGCGTTCAGGGGACCGGAACGAAGCCGGGAAGATTTCCGGCAGGAACGCCGCAACGAGGCTGTAGCCGTAGGCAACCCCGACGCCGAGCGCGATGAGGCTGAACATGTTGAGGCGGCGATTGGCGATCGACGCCCAGCCGCGCTCGAAGAAAGGCCGGCCGCCCCAGAGCACGACCGGCGTCGCCAGTGCGAATTGCAGCCAGACCGAGGCGCGGCCCGCGAGGAGGCCGCCCCAGGCATGCTCGACGAAGTGCTGCGCCATGACGAGCAGGACGAGCGGGATCGAGAGGACGGCGCTCGCCCAGAAGCGCCGGCTCATGTCCGCGAGCTCGGGATTGGCTTCCTCGCCGGCGGCGGGCGTCATGGGCTCCAGCGCCATGCCGCAGATCGGGCAACTGCCGGGTTCGTTGCGGACGATCTCCGGGTGCATCGGGCAGGTCCAGAGGACCCCGCCCTGCGACGGCTCGCGCGGCGCCCCCCTCGCCGGGGCCTTCACGGCCGCGCCATGCTCGGCGCCCTCGAGGTATCGCCGCGGCTCGGCCTCGAACTTCTCCCGGCAGCGGGCGCTGCAGAAGTAATAGATCCGGCCTTCGAAATGGGCGCGGTGCTTGGCGGTCTTCGGATCGACGGTCATCCCGCAGACGGGATCACGCTCGGCGCCGGCAGCGTGCGCATGGTCGTGCCCGTGGTGATGGTCATGACCGCCCCGCGTCTGCGCCGGCTTCGCGGCAGCATGGGAATGATCCGCCATCGGCATCTCCGCTCCTCGCGCTCCGCTCAATGGAGCGGCAGCGCCGGCTCATTGAGAATGGGGCAAATCGCCCGGTCGTCATCGTGGCAGCGGTCGACATGCTCGCGAAAGTGGAGCCGATCGCCGTCAGCTCGGCGATTCGACGGCCGCCCTGCCGCGATCTGAGCCGCCGCCATGGTGTTCTCGTTCCGTGGTCGCCTATATGGCATCTCGGAGCAGCGTCAGCGCAGTCTCGGCGCGACCATTCCGTCATTTGCGGCTACCGCGGATTTCCGCCAGTCTGGGTTCCAATCTTAGTCACCCTGGAGCACCGCCTCGTCACAGGGACGACATTCCCCATCCCAGCGAGGCCGCCCCTTCAAGAAAATTGAAATCCGGTGTCGGATCGGCCGACCCTTCTTCGTCCTTCGGAGGACGGGCGGCGATTGAAGGGGAGTAGATGAGCCATGCCGAATACGATTCGTTTGCACCGGGTTCTGGCGACCAGCCCGGACAAAGTCTACCGCGCGTTCCTCGAGACGGACGCGCTGGCGAAATGGCTTCCACCCAACGGCTTCACCTGCACCGTGCATCATTTCGAAGCCAAAGTCGGCGGCACGTTCAGGATGTCTTTCCGGAACTTCACGACGGGCAAGAGCCACACTTTCGGCGGCGAATATGTCGAGCTCGTCCCTGGAGAACGCCTGCGCTACACGGACAAGTTCGACGATCCGGGCCTTCCGGGCGAAATGCAGGTGACTGTGACGCTGAAGAAAGTATCGGTCGGAACCGAGATCGAGATCGTGCAGGCAGGCGTGCCGGACGCCATTCCACCCGAGGCGTGCTATCTCGGCTGGCAAGAGTCGCTGCGAAACCTCGCAAGGCTCGTCGAACCTGAGATCAACGAGTAGCGCACAGCGACCATGCGCCGTTCGAGGAACTTGGCCCAACTTCGCTGATCTGAAGTTGATAGCCTTTCTTGCCGAGTGCATGAGGCGCACGCTGCGCCGCAGCTGCGCGGCCATGCTCTCAGCTCATTCACTCCGCTCCCGCCTCTGGCAACTCCTGCAGCACCTCCTGCTTCTCCCGCTCGAGCGCCGTCGCTTCCTCGTCGCCGAGACCGAAGCGACGGGCGATGTCGGGCGCGTAGCGGAGGAGATCGGGGCGAAGGCGGATGAGCGCCAAGTCCTTCGCCTTCGCTTCGAGCATCACGTCGAATGCCAAACCCGCGGCCTCGCGCATGAAGTTGATGAACTCGAACGGGTGGCAGAAATCGGCATGACCCGTCCAGACCGGCGCCACGTTGATCGTCGTCGTCCGCCGCGTCTTTGCATCCTTGCGCTTCACCTCGCGCAGCTCCGTGCGTGGTGAGGAAAAATGCACCTTCGGCCGCGTGCCCGGCGGCCATGTCGCGATCATGTGCGCGAGCGCGTCGCGCAGCTCCATTCCCTCCGGGTTGAGACACCAGAAATGCTGATGGTCGAAGACGAGACGCACGCCGGTCTCGCCGTGGATCCAGATGACGTCGGCTGCGCTGAACCGCGTATCGTCGTTCTCGAGTACGAGCCGGCGTCGCACGGGCTCGGGTAGAGTCTTCCAGGTCTCTGCCCAACGCGCGCGCGAGGCAGCACGGTCGCCGTAGATCCCGCCGACATGGATCACGATGACCGCTTCGCCGCCGAGCTCCATCAAGTCGAGCATCTCGGCCTGGGACGCAAGATCCCACACGCTCCTCGCCGTGAGAGTCTTGTCGGGGCTGTTGAGGATTACGTACTGCGACGGATGGAACGAGAGGCGGATACCCTGCGCGCGGGCCTTGGCGCCGGCGGCGCGCAGTTCGGAAGCGCTCTCCCGCACCATGCCATGAAACTGCGGCATATCGGGGCGTGTCGCATAGGGCGCGAGGTCCGACGACATCCGGTACATGCGGATGCGGTGTTCCGCGCAATGATCGAGGATCGCGTCGAGATAGGCGAGCGAGGTCTTGAGATGCGGCCCCTTCTGCCAACGCCGCGTGTCGTTCGACTTGAGGTCCGGTCGCGCCATGACCTTGACGGCAAAGCCGAGCCGCATCGCGTCGCCGTCCATGCGAGCTCCTGCCACCATGAGGGCGCGAACTGTTTCAGCCGAAGCGAGCGGCAATCACCGGCAGAAGTACTTTCCGATCGCGCCGATCAGACCAGTTCGCGGACCGTGTCGGAAGCGACGGTCCAGGCGATCTTGGCGCGGTTCGGGGTTCCGCGCAGGAGGGCCTCGCCGAGCTTCGCCGCCTGCGAGATCGTCGCCTTGGGCGGCATCGGCGGCTCGTTCGGGTCGACAACCGCCTCGATGATGACGGGGCCCGGCGTTGCGAGCGCAGTGCGCAGCACTTCGCCGCAGAGCGCGGGATCCTCGATGCGGTAGCCTGTCGCGCCGCAGGCGCGCGCGTATTCCGCGAAGTCGATCGGCTGCAGCTCGCAGCCGAACTCGGGATTGCCGAGGAACACCATCTGCTCCCATTTGATCTGGCCGAGCGTGTTGTTCTTGATGATGACGACCTTCACGTCGAGCCCATATTTGACGCAGGTCGCGAGCTCGCCCATCAGCATCGTGAACCCGCCGTCGCCGACGAATGCGACGACCTGGCGGCCCGGAAACGCAATGGCTGCCGCGACCGCGTAGGGGAGGCCGCACGCCATCGTCGCGAGATTGCCGGAGCAGGAGAACATGCGCTGACGCACGATCGGCACATGCCGCGCGACCCAGGTCGTAACCGTGCCGGAATCGGTCGCGACGATCGCGTCGTCGGCCAGCAATTGGGCGAGCTCGTGCGCGACGACCTGCGGCTTCATCGGCTGGTCGCGCCGGGTCCCGCGCTCGACCATGAGCGCCTGCCATTCCTCGGCCGCCGCTTGCGCCTTTTCGAGAAACGCCCGGTTCTCCTTCCGCTCCAGCAACGGCAGCAGGGATCGCAGCACGCGCCTCGAATCCCCGACCAGCGCCGCATCGATCGGATAGCGCAGGCCGATGCGCTGCGGGTCGAGATCGATCTGCACCGCCCGGGCTCGACCGGGCTTCGGATAGAACTCGATGTATGGAAACGAGCTGCCGACGATGAGCAGCGTGTCGCAGCCCTCGAGCGCCTCCTGCGAGGGCTTCGTCCCGAGAAGCCCGACGCCGCCGGTCGAATAGGGGCTGTCGTCGGGCAAAGCGCCCTTGCCGAGAAGCGCCTTGGCGACCGGCGCGGCCAGGCGCTCGGCCGCTTCCGCCAGCTCGCCCGCGACGCCGAGCGCACCGCGCCCTGCGAGAATGCAGACGCGCTCCCCGGCGTTGAGGATGTCGGCGGCAGCACGGAGCTGGTCGTCGCTCGGCATGTGGGCGCCCTCCGCCATGAGGTCGGCGACGTGATGCGGGACGTTCCGCTTGGAGGGCTCGTCCTCCTTTATCGTTTGCTCTTGGATGTCGACGGGGATCGTCACGTGCGCGACGCCGCGATAGGCGAGCGCGGTGCGGCAGGCGAGCGCCACGACGTTTTCGGTATGAGCCGCGCTCATGATGCGCGAGTTGTACTTCGCGACATCCATGAAGAGCTTGTCGAGCTCGACGTCCTGTTGGGTGCACGTGTTGATGAGATCGTGAAACTGCAACCCGGTGATCGCCAGCACCGGCGCGCCGTCGAGCTTGGCGTCGTAGAGCCCGTTCAGGAGGTGGATTCCGCCCGGGCCCGAGGTTGCGAGGCAGCAGCCGAGCCTGCCGGTCCATTTCGCGTAGCCGCAGGCCATGAATGCCGCCGCCTCCTCGTGGCGGACCTGGACGAAGCGGATTTTGTCCTGACGCTTCCGGAGCGCCTCCATGATGCCGTTGATGCCGTCGCCCGGGAGACCGAAGACGACCTCAACGCCCCAGGCATGGATTGTATCGACGATGATCTCGGCCGCGGTACGCGCCATGGCTTGCCTCTTTCTCCACGTGTCATTCTCTCAAACGAGCGGATTGCACGGAGGTTGCGGCCGCTCGGCGCCGCGACAGCGACGGCTCAGTCGAGCCGGATCACGGAATCCCAGCGAAAGCCTGCCGCTCGCCCTCGTTGGACCGCTTTGATCGCATGGGGCGCCTCCGTCTTGCCGATCAGGACGAGAAGCCGCGACCGGCCCCGTCGGACGGGCTTACGCGAGGCCGAACCGATATCCGATCGTCGCATGGTAGCGCTCGCCCGGGCGGAGAACGGTCGAGGGGAACTGGGCATGGTGTGCTGCATCGGGGAAGCCCTGCGGTTCGAGTGCGAATCCGGCCGATTGGCGGTAGATCACGCCTCCCCGCCCCACCACTGTCCCGTTGAGCTGATTGCCGCTGTAGAACTGAAGCCCCGGGTGCGTGGTGACGATTTCGATCGTGCGGCCGCTCGCCGGATGCTCGACCCGGGCCGCGACACGCGCCTCGCCCTTGGCGGCGAGCACGAAGCAATGATCGTAGCCCTGTCCATGCAGAAGCTGCGGATCCGAGCGACGGATCCGCGCGCCGATCGGCGTCGGCACGCGAAAGTCGAACGGCGTTTCGGCAACGCTGCGGATCTCGCCGGTCGGGATCTGCACCTCGTCCGTTGGAAGGAACGCTTCCGAGGCGATCTCGAGGATGTGGTCGAGGATGTCGCCATGTGCGGCGCCGCCCAGGTTGAAATACGGATGAGCGCTGAGGCTGAGAACGGTCGGCGCCGTGGTCTGCGCGGTGAAGGCGAGCCAAAGCGTCTCGCCCGCGAGCCGGTAGACGGCGGTGACGGCCACCTCGCCGGGGAAGCCTTGGTCGCCGTCCGGGCTGACATGGCTCAGAACCAGGCTGGGGAACGCCCCGTCTGCGCCTCCCGCCGCGCGCCAGAGCACGCTGTGGAAGCCGCCGGGCCCGCCATGAAGCGTCGCCCCCCGATCATTGATGGCGAGGCGGTACCAGCGCCCGTCGATCGTCAGATCGCCGCCTGCGATGCGATTGGCCGTGCGACCAAGCAGCGCGCCGAAGGCGCCTCCGGCCGCCTCGTACATCCCGACCTCGTCGAACCCGAGCGTTATCTCTGCCCGGTTGCCGGTTCGGTCCGGTATCTCGATCGAGACGATGCGTCCGCCCCAATCGATGATGCGAACGCGTATGGTTTCGTTCTCGAGCGTGTAGAGGGTCGCCTCCTGCCCGCCGGCGGTACGGCCAAAGGGCAGAGCCGGAGGCGCGCTCATCGCGAGGCGCTCGCCTTGCTGCGCCACGAGATGACGCCGTAGGCCCCGAGCGCGGCGAGCCCTATAAGCCCCAACGTCGCAGCATGCTTGCCGATGGGGGTCCGCAGCTCGCCGGCCTCGACGTGGACGCCCAGCGCGGCCGCCGTCGCTTCCGCGACATGACGCGTCGGGCGCCCGGTCGCCTGCTCGATCTGCTCGCGGCAGCTGAAGCCGTCGGCGAGAACAAGGGTTCCCGGCTCGGCCGCACGCAGCCGCGGCAGAAGTGCCGCTTCTGCGATCCGTTGCGAGATTTCGTACTTGTGGTCTTCGAACCCGAAGGCCCCTGCCATCCCGCAGCAGCCGCTCGCCATCGTCTCGGCTTCGAGACCGAGGCGCGAGAAAAGGCGCTGCTCGGCCCCGACATCGAGGATCGCATGGTGATGGCAATGGATCTGCGCGAGGGCCATCCCGGAAAGCGCGTTCGGAAACTTTGCTTCCGGGACGAAACGATCGAGGAACTCGGAAAAAAGAAAGCTTTGTCCCGCGAGCCGCGTCGCAACCGGGTGGTCGGAGAAGAGGCCGGGCAGCTCGTCCCGAAACGCGGCAAGACATGCCGGCTCGAGCCCGACGAGCGGCGTTCCGCGCGCCACTTCATCGCCGATGTCGCGAAAGGTTCGGCGCCAGAGTGCCGTCGCCGCGTCGAGCATGCCCCAGTCGTAGAGCGGACGGCCGCAGCAGAGCGGCCGGTCGGGGATCACGACGTGAAACCCGAGCCGCTCGAGGGCCAGCGTGGCGGCAATGGCGGTGCCGGGGCGGAAGTAGTTGTTGAAGGTGTCCGGCCAGAGCAGCACGCGCGGGCCGCCGCGGTTCGGAGGGCGGCGGCCGGCGAACCATTCGCGGAAGGTGCGTCCGGCGAAGCGCGGCATCGTCCGCTTCCGGGCGATGCCGCCCGCCCATTTGACCGCAGCGCGGAGGGCCGGGGTTCGGGTCAGGAAATTCGCGAGAGCGGGGGCATGACTTGCAGCTCGCGCCCACCACCAGATGAGACCCATCGAATAAGCGGCGCGCGGACGAAGCCGCCCCGCGTAATGGTGCGCGCGGAACTCCGCCTTGTACGTCGCCATGTCGACGTTGACGGGGCAGTCCCGCTTGCAGCCCTTGCAACCGAGACAGAGATCGAGCGCGTCCTCGACGGCATCGTTGTGCCAGCTGCGCGAAATGGCGCCGCCGTGGAGCATCTCGAAAAGAAGCCGAGCGCGGCCACGCGTCGAGTGCTTCTCCTCGCGGGTCGCGCGGAAGCTGGGGCACATGACGCCCTCGCCCGCGTCCATGTGCCGGCATTTGCCGACCCCCACGCAGCGGATCGCGGCACGACCGAAGTTCCCCCGGTCGTCCGGAAACCGGAAATACGTGTCCAGCTGTGGCGGGTGATACTCGGGTCCGAGGCGAAGGTTCGAGGTGATCGGGTAGGGATCGACGATCTTGCCCGGGTTCATCTTCCCTTCGGGGTCCCAGATCGCCTTGAACTCGCGGAACGCCTCGACCAGCTCCGGGCCGAACATCTTCGGCAGCAGCTCGGCCCGAGATTGCCCATCGCCATGCTCGCCGGACAGCGAGCCGCCATACGCGACGACGAGGTCGGCTGCGTCGTCCATGAAGCGGCGCCATTTGGCGACGCCCTCCGTCGTGCGCAGGCCGAAATCGATGCGGCAGTGAATGCAGCCGTCGCCGAAATGGCCGTAGAGCGTCGACTCGTAGCCGTAGCGATTGAAGAGCGCCCGCAGGTCGCGCAGGTAGCGACCGACCTTGTCTGGCGGCACGGCGCTGTCTTCCCATCCTTCCCAGCTGTCGGGGTGGTGCGGCACGAAGGCGGTGCTGCCGAGCCCGGCCTCGCGCGCCGCCCAGATGCGGCGCTGCTCGGCTCGATCGGCGGAAACCTTGAGCGTCGGGCGGACGGGCCAGCGCTCGACTACGCGGCGGAGGTTCTCGGCCTTTGCGGCGGCCTCCTCGCGTGTGGCGCCGCCAAACTCGGCAATGAGCCAGCCCTTGCCCTCCGGTAGGATCGAGAGCTGACGCGGATCGCGGTGCTTCGCCTTCATGAATTCGATGAGGAGATCGTCCATGCCCTCGAGCCCGACAGGCCCGTACTCGAGCACGGCCGGCACCGCATCGCCGGCCTCGACGATGTCGCGAAAGCCCAGGACGGCGAGCGCACGGAACGGCGGACTCCAGACAAGGTCGACCGTGGCCTCGAGGACCGTCACGCAGGTTCCTTCGCTCCCGACGAGCGCCCGCGCGATATTGAAGCCGTTCTCGGGCAGCAGATTGTCCAGGTTGTAGCCGGAGACCCGACGCGGGATCTTAGGATAGCGCGCGCGCACGAGGTCGCCGTAGCGGCGCCGCAGCGCGTCCAACCGGCGATAGATCTCCGCGCGCCTTCCGCCCGAGGCGAGGATCGCCTGCAGCTCGGCCTCGCTGGTCGCGCCGACCCGCATCCGCAGCCCGTCATAGGTGAGAAGCTCGAGCTCGCGGACGTTGTCGGCCGTGCGACCGGCCATGACGGAATGGACGCCGCAGGAGTTGTTGCCGACCATGCCTCCGATCGTGTTGTGATCATGTGTCGACGGATCGGGGCCGAAGGTGAGGTGCCACTGCTCGGCGGCGTGGCGCACGTCATCGCTGATGATGCCGGGCTCGCAGCGCGCGATGCGTCGCTCGGGATCGATCTCGACGAGGCGATTGAGATACTTCGACCAGTCGATCACCACCGCGACATTGCAGCATTGGCCGGCGAGGCTGGTCCCGCCGCCGCGTGACAGGACCGGCGCGCCATACCCGCGGCATATTGCGACGGCGCGGACGACGTCCTCGACCGTACGCGGCACGACGACGCCGATCGGCACTTGACGATAGTTGGAGGCGTCGGTGGCGTAGAGCGCCCGGCTACCGTCGTCGAACCGGACCTCGCCCTCGACCGCGGCGGCGAGATCGCGCGCGAGCGCCCGGGCGATCGCACGCGGAAACGGCGGCGCCGCCGGCCCGATGACTGGGCGGGCCGTCTTGGTGCGGGCGTGAGCGAGACCGGCTTCGTTCATCGGTCGCGCATCCTCCTTCGGGTCAGACCGCGTAGCACTCGGCGTCCTGCGCCTTCAGCGTGAGACCGAGCCCGGGACGCGAGAGATCGGGCCGGATCTCGCCCTTCTCCGGAACCGGCGCGCCGTCGAACAGCATCGCCTCGATGCGCGCGTGATCATGGAACCATTCGATATGACGGAGCCGGGGAACGGCGCAGGCGGCGTGAAGGTGGAGCGCGGGGGCGCAGTGGGCCGAGAGCGGCATGCCGAACGCCTCGCAAAGCGCGCCGGCCTGGAGGAAACCGGTGAGCCCGAGGCAGCGGCTCGCATCCGCCTGCAGGACGTCGACCGCGCCAGCCTCGAGCATTCGCCGGAAATAGAACGCATCATAGCCGTACTCGCCCGCTGCGATGTCGGTCGGCGCGGGAGCTCTGTCGCGGAGGAGCCGGAGTCCGTCCAGATCGTCGCTCGAGACCGGCTCCTCGAACCAGAGCACGCCGAGGCCGGCAAAGGCTTCCGCGAACGCCAGCGCCTCTTTCCTGGAATAGGCGCCATTGGCATCGACGAAGAGGCCGACGCCATCGCCGATGGCACGACGCGCGGCGCGAACGCGCAAGAGATCGCGCTCCGGCTCGCTGCCGACCTTCATCTTCACCCAACGCATCCCCGACTCGGCCCAAGTGCCGAACTGTCCTTCGAGGAATCGGTCGGAGTACGAAGTGAAGCCGCCACTGCCATAGACCGGAACGCTCTCTCGCATCGCGCCGAGAAGGAGAGCCACCGGCACGCCAAGCAGCTTTCCCTTCACGTCCCAGAGCGCCGCATCTACCGCGGAAATTGCCGTCGCAGCCAATCCCGCCCGGCCGATGTTGCGCACAGAGCGCACCATCGCTGCCCAAGCCGCGCCGGTATCGAAGGCATCGCAACCGGCGATCGCGCGCGCGAGAACACCGACGATCAGAGGGACAGCGCTTGCGTCATTGTACGTGTAGCCGAGACCCGCAACTCCGCCCGCCTCGACCTCGACCACGACCAATGTCGTCGAGTCCCAAGCGAAGGTACCGTCCGCCTCGGGGGCATCGGTAGGGATCCGGTAGGCGCGAGCACGCAGCGCGTCGATGCGGATTCCTCGTCCGGATTGACTGGTCGCCACGCCCTCTCAACAGATATCGCCGCGCTCGGTTCGCGTGTTGGCACATTAATTCCTGGTAATCTGCCGCGCCTTCGAGCGCCGCGCTCCGAGCCATGCGCAGAAAATGCCGAGGCCGGTCGCCGTGAGGGGCGAGCCCTGAGCGATGCAGAAGGCTGACCCGGAGTGTTGCTGCGTGATGGTGCCCGCCCCGGCGGAACCGTCCATGTGCGCCGAAGTCGCCTTGAAGTGGCGCAAAAGACTATCGGCGCGACCCGGCTCTCCCTCTCGTCCGTCCCACCTGCTCGGCGATCGCCAGCGTGTCGTCCACTGCCGCGCGCCTGAAGAAGGGTGCGCTCTGCCACCAGAGCCGGCCATGTTCAACTGGATTGACGATCCTGGCGAGGCCTTGTTCAAACTGATTGCTTCGCCCGGCCCCACAAAGATGCGCTAAGTCCAAAACCCTATCATGCGACTCCATTTCCAACGAGGCTGCCCCGACGATCTGCGGACGCTGCATCCGGCATACTT
>JADGGZ010000330.1 GCA_019689675.1 Rhodospirillales bacterium
GCGCGTCCGATCCTGCGCCTTGAGCCCGACGAGCTCGGCAATGCGCCGGGCGCGCTGGCGGACGAGCACGATGTCGCTCTCGCGCGCGAGGGCGACGGTGAGGAGGCGCCAGCTCATTTCGCGCCCACGCGCACGGTCACCACCGTTGCGTCGTCGCGGCCCCGGCGGAAATCGCGATAGAGAATGCCGGCGGCGAGCGCCGGATGCGCGCCGAGGAGGCCCGGATAGGCGCCGAGATCCCAGCGCGTTCCGATTCCGTCGCTGTGGAGAACGAGCGTGGCCGGCGGCGAGAAAGGGTACAGGAACTCGCGGATGGGCGGCGACAGATGGCCGGCGGTCCCGCTCAACGAGACCAGCTTCTTCGCCCCGCCGAGATCGTAGAGCGCGCCCGCGATGTTCCCCACGCCGACGAAACGGACGACCCCGGCGCCCTCCTCGATCTCCGCGAGGCCGATCGCGGCGCCCCGCGTCGACGCGAGCCCGCGATGGATGCGCCCCACCACGATCTCGGGCGGATCCTCGGGCGCCGCCGCGAAGATGCGCAGCGCCTCTTCGGCCGCATGAGCGGCGAAGGGGCCGTGGCCCGACCCGTCTGCGAGAAGGATTCGCGTGGCGCCGGGCATGTGATGCACGCGGAAGTCGTCGCCGGAAATCGTCTCGCCCGGACAGACCGCGCGCACGGCGCCGACGACGGCTGTCGCGGCGTTGCTTTGCCCGTCGAGGCATCGCGCGAGGATCGCCGTTCCTTGCCCGGGGCGCGAGAACACGCCGAAACGATGCGCGAGCCGCCGCACCGCCCCGAGCCCGGTGCCGCGTGTCCCGACGGTCGTGTAGCCGTCACTGAGGCAGCGGGCGACGTCGGACATGCCCGGACCATTGTCGACGGCGAGAATCTCCAGGCCGTGGCCCTCCGCGTCCGCGAAGGGCCGGATGAGGATCTCGCCGCGGCCCGCGTGCTTGAGGATGTTCGTCGACAGCTCGGTCGCGATGATCGCGACCCGGCCGACCGCCTCCTCACCGAAGCCGAGCGCCGCGCCTTCGCGCTGCGCCACACGCCTCGCCTCGGCGACCTGCGATGAGTCCGCGACGGTGCTGATCACAGCCTACTTCCAACGTCCCAGAACGACTGTCGTCCCCTCGCCCGGCTTCGAGTCGATCGAGAAGTCCTGGCTGAGACGCTTCGCCCCGCTGAGGCCGAGGCCGAGCCCCGTCCCGGTCGAGTAGCGGTCGCTCATCGCCAGCGCGATGTCCCGGATTCCCGGCCCGCGATCCTCGAAAACGAGGCGGAGGCCATTGCGGACGCCGTCGTTCACGACCTGCAGTCGAACGATGCCGCCGCCGCCGTGCTCGACGGTGTTGCGCGCGATCTCGCTCGCCGCCGTGACCAGCTTCGTCTGGTCGACCAGGGTGAAGCCGAGCGCCACGGTGCGCGCCCGCACCTCCTTCCGCACGCGCACGATGTCGTCCGCGGTGCGGCAGGGCACCAGCTCATCCTTCTCGACGCGCATCGGCACTCGCGACGCTTCCGTCGATGAGCCTGGATATGAGCGCCATCCCCTTGTCGACGTCGAGCGCCGTCTTGACGCCGCTCAAGGAGAGCCCGAGCTCCACGAGCGTGATGGCGACCGCAGGGCGCATCCCGACCACGACGGTCTGCGCGTCGAGCACCCGCGCCATCGCTGCGATGTTGTTCAGCGTCCGGCCGATGAAGCTGTCGACGACCTCGAGCGCCGAGATGTCGATCAGCACCCCGCGGGCGCGCGTGGCGACGATCTTCTCGGTCAAATCGTCCTGCAGCGCCATGGCGAGGCGATCGTGCATGTCGACCTGGATCGTGACCAGGAGACAGCGGCCGATCCGCAGGATCGGGATCTGTTCCATGCGCTCAGGCCTGCGCCGGGCCGGACCGGCCGATGCGCTGCCCGGTACGCTTCAGGGCCAAGGCGAAGGCGTCCGCCATGGTCGCCTTCGACACGACGTCGAGTTGGAGCCCGAGATGGACGATCGTCTGCGCGATCTGCGGCCGGATGCCGCTGATGATGCAGTCCGCCCCCATGAGGCGCGCGGCCGATATGGTCTTGATGAGGTGCTGGGCGACGAGCGTGTCGACCGTCGGCACGCCCGTGATGTCGATGATCGCGATCTCCGCGCCGGCGTCGACGATGCGCTGCAGGAGGTTCTCCATCACCGTCTGGGTCCGCTCGCTGTCGAGCGTGCCGATGATCGGCAGCGCGAGAATCCCGTCCCAGAGCTCGACGACCGGGGTCGAAAGCTCGAGGAGCTCGAGCTGCTGACGTCGGATCACCTCCTCCCGGGTCTTCTGATAGAGCTCGGTCGTGTAGAGGCCGAGCCGGTCGAGGAGAACGGTCGTTTTCCAGATCTCCTCCGCGAGCTGCGCCCCGTCGGGCACGGCCGCGCGCAGCATTCGGAAGAGCGGCTCCTTGATGGAGAAGACGAACATCGCCGTCTGGGAGGGCGTGAAGCCCTCGGCGGTGCGCGTGCGCGAAACCTCGGCGAGGACCTCCTTGACCCGCTGCCAGCTCGGCCCCTCCGCGTCGCCTCCCGCGCCGGACCGGAGCGCGCTCCGGAACTCCTCGAGGAAGCGGGAAGACTGTTCGCGGATCTCGCTCTCGCGCATCTGGCCCGAACCGGACCCGAGCTGATGCGCGACCCAGCTCTCGAGGAGCTGGGAGCGATTGCCCTCGACGATCTCGAGAAGGGGACTCCTGCCAGCGTCGGCCATAGTCTCTCTAAAATTTGACCCGCCGGTCCGCCGGGCGCTCCCTATAGTAAGAACGATTTCGAACAGGGCTATTCGCCCGATGGGGTGCGTTTTGCGGCTCGAGCAATTTCTCGCTGGAAGAATTCAACCGCCGATCGTCTCTGACGGCGCCGAGGAGAACGGGGGCGGCGCAGGCGGCGTGGCGGAGCAGAGGACCATTCTGTTCGTCGAAGACGACGAGACGACCGCCTACGCCGTCTCGCGCATCCTCGAGGTGGCGGGCTACGAGGTCGTGCTCGCGCCCGACTTCCGCGAGGCCCTCGCCGCCCTCGAATCGAGCCGGCCGATCGACCTCATGCTGACCGATGTGCGGCTCGCGACCGGCACGCCGCACGGCTTCGCGCTCGGCCGCATGGCCCGCGTGCGCCGGCCCGAGATCAGGATCGTCTACATCACCGGCGCCGCCGAGATCCCCGAAAG
>JADGGZ010000331.1 GCA_019689675.1 Rhodospirillales bacterium
CGTGGAGCGCGAGGTCGAGGGCTTTCACGCCAGGGTGGTGCAGCACGAATGCGACCACCTCGACGGCGTTCTCTACCCGCAGAGGATGAACGACCTCTCTCTCCTTACGTTCGTCGAAGAAGGACTGCGCTTCCCTATGGAGTTGCCGCGATGAGCGAGAAGGATGCCGTCCTCATGGCGGTGCTCCCCGAGGTGCCCTTCGAGGGCTGGTCGCGGGCGGCGCTCCGCTCCGGCGCGCGCCACGCCGGCATCTCCGAGGCCGAGGCGATGGCGCTGTTTCCGCGCGGCGCGCCGGATCTCGTCGCGGCGTTCAGCGACTGGGCGGACCGGCAGATGCTGGAGACGCTTTCGTTGCGCCCGCTCGACAGCATGAAGACGGGCCAGAAAGTAGCGGCGGCCGTCATGGCCCGGCTCGACGCGCTTGCCGGACATCGCGAGGCGGCGCGCCGCGCGCTTTCGGTGCTGGCTCTGCCGCAAAACGCGCCGCTCGGCCTGCGGCTCCTCTACAACACGGTCGATGCGATCTGGTACGCCGCCGGCGATACCTCGACGGATTGGAACTTCTACTCGAAGCGGGCGCTCCTCGCCGCTGTCTACGCCGCGACGCAGCTCTACTGGTTCGAGGACCGCTCTCCGGGCGCCGAGGAGACGCGGGCCTTTCTCGAACGCCGCCTTACCGACGTCATGGCGCTTCCGAAGGCAGGGGCGGAGCTGCGCAATCTCGCCGACCGGCTGCCGAACCCGTTCCGCTTTTTCACCGCGATGCGGCGCCGCTGATCCTACCGGCGCGGCACGACGCGCGTGACGTGCCCCATCTTGCGGCCAGGACGCGCCTCTCTCTTGCCGTAAAGGTGGAGCTTGGCGGCGGGATCCGTCAGCCACTCGCGCCATTTCTCGACGTCGGCGCCGATGAGGTTCTTCATCACCGCGTCGGAATGAGGCTCGGGCGAGCCGAGCGGCAGGCCGCACACGGCGCGGACGAGCTGTTCGAACTGGCTCGTCTGGCAGGCGTCGATCGTCCAGTGCCCGGAATTGTGGGGCCGCGGCGCGAGCTCGTTCACCAGCACCTCGCCCTTTGGCGTCACGAACATCTCGACCGCGAGCACGCCGACGATCCCGAGCTTCTCGGCGACGTGCCGGGCGATCGCCTCGGCGCGCATGGCGAGCTCGGGCGTGATGCGGGCCGGCGCGATGGTGGTGTCGAGGATGTGGTCGACATGCTTGTTCTCGACCGGCGGATAGGCGGCGGCCGCGCCGCTCTCGGCGCGCGCCACGATGACCGAGATCTCGCAGCCGAAATCGACGAAGGCCTCGAGGATCCCGACATCGGCGCCCATTTTCGACCACGCGGCCTCGAGATCGGTGTCGGGGCCGATCAGGACCTGTCCCTTGCCGTCGTAGCCGAGCCGCACCGTCTTCAGCACCGAGAGGGGGCCGATGTCGCGCACCGCGCGTCGCAGCGCGGCGATGCTCCCCACCTCGCGGTAATTCGCCGTGGCGACGTCGATCGAGCGGAGGAAGTCCTTCTCCCGGAGCCGGTCCTGCGCGATGCGCAGAACCGAAGGGGCAGGATGGACCGGGCGTCCCGCGGCGACGAGCGCTTCGGCTGCCTCTGCGGGAATGTTCTCGAACTCGAAGGTGATGACGTCGACCGCGGCAGCGAAGCGCGCGAGCGCTTCGCGGTCGGTGTAGTCGGCCTTCGTCGTCCGCGCCGAGACCTGCGAGGCGGGCGCGTCGTCCTCGGGCGTGAAGATGTGGCATTTGTACCCGAGCCGCGCCGCCGCGAGCGCCGTCATGCGCCCGAGTTGGCCGCCGCCGAGAATGCCGATGGTGGAACCCGGCGCGAGCATCAGTCGGAAGGCGAGTCGGCGACCGCCGCGGTCTGCGCGGCCCGCCAGCGATCGAGGCGGTCTGCGATCGCGGCGTCGGTGGTGGCGAGCACCGCGGCGGCGAGGAGCGCCGCGTTGATGGCACCCGCCTTTCCGATGGCGAGCGTTCCGACCGGCACGCCGGCAGGCATCTGCACAATCGATAGGAGGCTGTCGAGGCCCTTCAGCGCCTTGCTTTCGACCGGTACGCCGAAGACCGGCAGGGGCGTCATCGAGGCGACCATGCCGGGCAGATGCGCCGCGCCCCCCGCGCCGGCGATGATCACCTTGAGGCCGCGCTCGCGCGCGCTCTCCGCGTAGGTGACGAGCCGCTTCGGCGTGCGGTGCGCCGACACGATCTTGGTCTCGCAGGGAATGCCGAGCTCGCCGAGCGTCTCGGCCGCGTGGCGCATGGTCTCCCAGTCCGACGCGCTACCCATGATGATGCCGACCGCCGGCCCGGCCATACCCCCTCCGCCCGAAGAAAGGGCGGCATTATAGGGACCAGTTTTCGAGCAGCAAGAAGCGGCGAGGTCGGACGATTTTAACCATGGGGAGGGCAGGTCGGGGATGGTATAAGCAATCGCAGGTGGCGTAATTCATGCAGATTCGCGACACGAAGCCGGCCGGACGCACGACCCCGGTGCGAGCGGTCGAGACGGCCCGCCGCGCGCAAGCGCCGGACGCGACTGCGCCCGGTGCGCCTGCTGCCGAGCCGCGCGAAGTCGTGTCGCTCGCCGGCATTCCGGAGGCGGAGCTGACGCCGCATGTGCGCCAGGCGCTGCTCGCCCTCATGAACGAGGTGAACGAGCTGCGGCGCCAGCTCGAGGAGGCGCAAGGGCGGATCAACTATCTCGAGCGTCTCGCCGACGAGGACGCGCTCGTGCCGATCGCGAACCGTCGGGCTTTCGTGCGCGAGCTGTCGCGGACGATGGCCATGGCGCAGCGCTACGGCACTCCGGCCTCGGTAATCTATTTCGATCTCGACGGATTGAAGCGGATCAACGATTCGTACGGGCACGCCGCCGGCGACGCGGCGCTTCAGCACTGCGGCCGGCTCCTCGTCGAGAGCGTGCGTACCTCCGACGTTGTCGGGCGCCTCGGGGGCGACGAGTTCGGGGTCATCCTCGTGCAGACCGACCAGGAGACCGCGAGCAAGAAGGCGGCGGCGCTCGCCGACGCGCTGGCGGCGGCGCCGCTCGAATGGCAAGGGCAGCGCATTCCGCTCTCGCTTTCCTGGGGCGTTCACAGCTTCACCGGCGCGGAGGACGTCGCGGGTGCGCTCGATGCCGCGGACCGTGCGATGTACAACCGTCGCCGGGAGAG
>JADGGZ010000332.1 GCA_019689675.1 Rhodospirillales bacterium
TTCCTTTGCCGTTCATTCTATGTTTTGACCGGTTGCCATTAATACTTTGAAGACGAGTGCCCTCCGAAGATGCGCTCCGGGTTTCAGGAGACGCATCCATGCACGTCGTCGCCATAGCGTCGCAAAAGGGAGGGTCGGGCAAGACCACGCTCGCCGGCCATCTCGCCGTTCAGGCCGAGCGTGCCGGCGCGGGGCCGGTCGCCCTCATCGACACCGACCCGCAGGGCAGCCTCGCCGAATGGTGGAACGTCCGCGCCGCCGATACGCCCGTCTTCGTCCAGACCGATACGATGCGGCTCGGCGAGGACGTGGCCCGGCTGCGCGAGTTCGGCATCAAGCTTCTCGTGATCGACACGCCGCCGGCGATCGAGGTGACGATCGCCGAGGTCGTGCGCGTATCCGACCTGGTGCTCATCCCGGCGCGCCCGAGCCCCCACGACCTGCGCGCCGCGGGCGCGACCGTCGAGCTCGTCGAGCGCATCGGCAAGCCGCTCGTCTTCGTCGTCAATGCCGCGATGCCGCGCGCCAAGATCACCGCGGAGGCGGTCTTCGCCTTGTCGCAGCACGGCACGCTCGCGCCGGCGATCGTGCATCAGCGCACCTCCTACGCCGCCAGCATGATCGACGGGCGCACCGTGATGGAGCTGCCGGGCGAGGCGCGCGCGGCCGCCGAGATCGCCGCGCTCTGGGACTATGTCGGCGCGCGTTTGCGCGGCGAGTTCCGCACGATCCTCACCGCCGCGCCGCAGCCCGAGGTGCCGAAGCAGGTGTTCGGGCGCGCCGGGCTTCAGCAGGAGCCCGCGTGGTGAGCGAGTTCAACGCGGCGGCGGCGCTTACCGCCGGCCTCCTCGCGCGCAAAGGCACGGCGACGCCGGCCACGCTGGCGCCGCGCCTGCCCGACTTCCTCACGCGCCCGAGCGCACCCGCGCTGCCGTTCGCAAAGGCGGCGCCGGTTCCGACGCGCGACGCCGCGGCAACCGCACAGGGGCGCCCTTCGCATCCGCATCCGCACCGCGTCACGCTGCGGCTCGACGAGCGGCGCCATCTTCATCTGCGGCTCATGGCGGCCCACTTCGCCCTCTCGCGCCAGGAGCTGATCCTGCGGGCGCTCGACGAGTTCCTGGAGCGGCATGCGCCCGGCACCTCCGCCGAGCATTGCCAATGCCTCGGCGCCACGGGCGGGATCAACGGAGCAGGCGATGCACGAGATCGCCACGCCGAGCCCTGAGCCGGACTTCGAGGCCGCGGCGGCGACGACGGAAGACCTGCTGCCGCCGCCCGCCAGCCTCACCACCATCAAGGTGCGCGGCCGCAGCCGCACCGCGCAGGAGAAGGCCGTCCTGAACCTCGACGCGAGGGCGGCGGGCTGGGGCATCGCCGGTCCGAGCGGCCCCGCGATCGCGCGGCCGGGGCAAGGCACGGTCGAGGAGCTCATCGCCTACTGGTCCCGGCTTCGCCGCGGCGACACTCTGCCCTCGCCGGCGGATCTCAACTACACGGCGGTCGCGGCCGGCTGGCCCAACACGGTGCTTCTGCATTTCGATCCGGGCCCCGGCGAGACGCCCGAGGAGGCGACGCCGCGCCCGGTCCGCGTGATCGGCGAAACGCCGCAGGCGGCGTCCGCTCGCGCGATCCCGATCACGCCGCGGGTCGCGTCCTGGATCGTCGACCTCGCGCGCGAGGCGCTCCACACCGCGGAGATGATGCGCGGCATCGAGCACTTTCCCGACTCGGTCGGCTGGCTCGAGGCCGTTCTGCTGCCGCTCAGCATGCGCGGCATCCCCGACCACGTCCTCTATCACCTCCGCCAGGCCTGAGGCGGCGGCGCCCCGAGGCGCTCGGCGTGCCGCCAGCGCCCCGAACGGGCGCAGCATCACCCGCATTCCTGCATCCTAGCGGCCTGCCGTCGCAAAACCGCGGGCAGCGCGGCCGACTGCCGGCGCGAAAGCATGCTCCCCGAGCAAGAAAGTCCAATCGTCGACCCTGAGTTCGAATCGCTATACCATGCGATCGAATGACAATCGCGAGCGGAAGATGGCGTCCTGGAACAGAGCGGTACCGAGCGCGGCTGAACAGCGCGAGCTGAAGAGGGACGCCCTCTTGCGGCAGGCGGCCTACGCTTTCCGCACCAACGGCTATCACGGGACTTCGCTGAGCGACATCGCGGAATCGCTCGGGATCAGCAAGCCCACGCTCTACTACTATGTGAAGAACAAGCAGGACCTGCTCTATCAGTGCCACCTCGCGGCCTCCGAGCAGGCCCTCGGATGCGTCTGCCGCGACACCTCGATCGACGCTCTCGAGCGGGTTTGCCGAACGATCACGGACTATGTCCGCTCGATGATCTCCGACGAGAGCTACAGCGTGATCATCCTGGAAGAGAGATCGCTCAACCGTCAGCAGCTGCAGGACGTGATCCGGCGCCGGGACAAGTTCCAGTCCGAGATCATCAGCATGATCCGCGACGGCGTGAAGGACGGGACCATCGTTCCCTGCGACCCGAAATTCGCGGCCTTCTCCGTCCTCGGCACCGCCAACTGGGTGACGAAGTGGTACCGACGCGACGGCTCGTGGCAGGTCGACGAAATCGCCGCCGCGGTCGGAGATTTCGTGCGCAGCGCGCTCTCGGTCGATTTCGCCGCGAGCGGGCGGACCCGCCTGTTCGCTCCTCCCGGCCGCAAGATGCCGACGCGGTAGACGCTTCCTTCGGGCGCATTCGAAACGCCATCGGGAGGCGGCCCCGGACCCGGAGCATCGCGCCCCGCGCATCCCTTCCAGCCCGCCGGGCTTTCGAGCGAACCGCGTGCCTGCTCGCCGGCGCGAAAACCGGATGTTTCATTTTTCGACTTCGTAGTCGACGCGACGATTCCCAAGTTGACATCTCGCATCGGGCGACTGAAACTCTGCGTCCGAAGAGACTTCGCCGCGACGCCCTCATCGCAAACGGAGCGCCGGCAAGCAGGAGGAGATCGAAGGTGGGGCGAGCCGCGACGGCGGACGGCCATTTCGGCGCCGAAGCAACTCCGGCCACCGCGCTCGTCAAGGCGGTTTCAATCGACAAGCGCTTCGGCGGCGTCCAGGCGCTGAAGAACGTTTCCTTCGAGCTCCACCCGGGCGAGATCCTCGGCCTTATCGGCCCGAACGGCTCGGGCAAATCGACCTGCGTCAACGTCCTGTCGGGAAGCTTGAGGCCG
>JADGGZ010000333.1 GCA_019689675.1 Rhodospirillales bacterium
TACTTCGACGCTGCCGACTTGCCGACGATACGTCGCGAGTATCCGCTGGGCGAGGCGTTTCTGAAGCGCTTCAAGGGTATGAGCCGCGACGAGCTCCGCGAGCTCCAGAATCGCCGCTTTCTCCGCACGATGGAGTTCGCCTGGAAGGTTCCATTCTACCAGCGGCTCTGGGCCAAGGCCGGCATCTCCAGGGAAGACGTGAGGAGCATCGACGATATCTCGAAGCTCCCCACCTACTCGAAGTCGGATCTGATGGAGTCCGTCGAGCGCTATCCGCCGCTCGGCGATTTCCACGGCCTCGACGCGCACCCGCCTGGGCGACGACCGCCGCTTCTCCTTCAGACGACGAGCGGAACGACAGGCAGGCCGCAACCGCTGCTCTTCGGGCCCAAGAGCCGCGAGATCCAGAATATCTTGCTCGCGCGCATCTACCTGTTTCAGGGAATGCGGCCGGACGACGTCGTGCACTCGGTCTACGGCTTCGGCATGGTCAATGGCGGCCACTACATCCGCGAGACGATCCTGCACTGGGTCGGCGCCCAGCTCCTCAGCGCAGGAACAGGGGTGGAGACCCGCTCCGCCCAGCAGGTCGCATTGATGCGCGATTTCCGCGCGACGGTGCTGGCCGGCTTCGGCGACTTCGTGAAGCGTCTGGCCGAGATCGCGTGCGAAAACGGAATCGAGCCGGGCCGCGACATCCGCCTGCGGATGATCACCGGGCATCTCGGACCCGAGGGACGCGAGCCTTTGAGCGAGGCATGGGGCGGCTGCGAGGTGTACGACTGGTACGGTGTCGGCGACACCGGCATCATCGCCGGCGAAGGTCCCGATCAGAGCGGCATGTACGTGCTGGAGGACGCGCACTACCTCGAGATCGTGCATCCGGAGACCGGCGAGCCGGTCGAGGCCGGGGAGCCCGGGAACATGATCTGCACCTGCCTCTTCAAGGACGACGTCTTCCCGATCATCCGCTTCAACACGCATGACGTGACCGAGGAGATTACCGGCGAGTCGCCGCTCGGCCTGCCGTTCCGGCGTATCCTCGGCTTCCGCGGACGCAGCGACAACATGGTGAAGCTGCGCGGGATCAATGTCTATCCCACGGCGATAGGCGGCGTGCTGGCGGCGGAGCGTCCCGAGTTCACCGGCGAGTATGTCTGCGAGGTGGAACGCGTCGACGGGCGCGAGGAGATGACCGTGCGGGCCGAGGTGCGCGGCGAACACGGCGAGCCGCTGCGCCAAACCTATGAAGCGCTGCTGCGCGCGCGCCTCGGCGTCGAGGTCAAAGTCGCGCTGCACCCGCCGGGCAGCCTCGCCGAGCTCACGGGGATCGAGAAGCGTCAGAAGCCGATCCGCCTCATCGACAGGCGGAAGCCCTGACCGTGCAAGAAGACGTGCATCGCCTCGGGCTCGCCGAGCTCAAGGCCGCCTATGCCGCACGAAGCCTCGATCCCCTCGCGGCGACCGAGGCGTATCTCGCACGGATCGCGGCGGAGGATGCGAGACTGCGCTCGTTCATCACGGTCGCTGCCGAGGCGGCACGTACGGCGGCGGAAGAGAGTCGCCGCCGATGGAGAGCGGGGCGGCCGCTCGGGCCGCTCGACGGCATCCCTGTCGCGGTCAAGGACAACATCGAGGTTGCCGGGCTTCCTTGCACGGCCGGCACCACAGCTTTCCGCGATCGGATTCCGGCCGAGGATGCGCCCGTCGTCGCGCGGCTGCGGCAGGCAGGAGCAATTCTCCTCGGCAAGCTCAACATGGACGAGGGTGCTCTCGGCGCCACGGGCGACAATCCCGTCTACGGGCGTTGCATGAACCCGCTGATGCCGGACTACACGCCGGGCGGCTCGAGCAGCGGGGCAGGTGCGGCGGTCGCTGGCGGCCTCTGCGCCGCCGCGCTCGGAACGGATACGATGGGGTCGGTCCGCGTTCCAGCCGCCTATTGCGGCGTCTACGGATTGAAGCCGACCAAAGGCGCGATCCCCGGCGAAGGCGTCGTTCCGCTGAGTTTCAGCCTCGACTGCGTCGGGCCGCTCGCTCGGTCCGCGGCGGGTCTCGAAATCATCGCGTCCTTGCTCCTCGAGCCGCTGCCGCGCGCCTTCTCGACGCCGGTTCCAAGCCCATCGCTTTCCGAGCTGCGCTTTGGCGTGCCGTGTCAACTGGACGAGGTCGAGCTCACGGGCGAGGTGCGCGCCGCCTTCAACCGGTTCTGCGACGCGTTGCGCGACGCCGGCGCCACCGTAGCGCCGGTCGATCTCGCGTCTTGGCACCCCGGAAAGGCGCGACGGGCGGGGCTGCTCGTCTCGGAAGCGGAAGGCGCGGCCTATTACAAGGCGCGGTTCGGCGCCGACCTGCCGGGTCTTTCCGCAGCCTTCGCGTCGATGCTGCGCTATCCGGAAAAGGCCGGCGTGATGCGCCTCGTCGCCGCATACGAGACGATCGAGACGATCCGCCTCGACTGTTTGCGGGCGTTCGCGGATGTCGACGTTTTGGCGCTTCCGACGACGCCGCAGACGAGCTTCCCTCATGCGTCCGAGACGCCGTTGAATCAGGCGGACTGCACGGCGCTCGCCAATTTCGTGCGAGGACCCGCGGTGTCGCTGCCGATTCCGACGGAAGGCGCGTTGCCTGCTGGGATGCAGCTCATGGCGCCTCCCGGCGACGATCGGCGGCTTCTCCGGATCGCTGTCGCGGTCGATCGTGCGCTCGCCGCTCGGCTCTGACTTTCGCGCGAGACTCCGAGCGTCACCCTTGATCAGGCGAGCCGCGCTCGGATCTCGGCCCAGCGTGCTGCGAGCTCGTCGCGGAACTGCGGCGCGGCGATGGCGATGAGCGCCGCGGCGCGTGAATCGAGATCGCGACCACGAAGATCGGCGATGCCGTGCTCCGTCACGACGGTATCGATGTCGCCGCGCTGAGCCGAGACGAGGCCCGGGTCGCCGAGACGCGCGACGATCCGTGACACTGTGCCCTTGGCGCCTGTCGCGGGGAGCATCACGACGGTGCGGCCGCCAGGCGATGCGCGCGCGGCACGCAGAAAGTCGTTCAATCCGCCGAACCCGGCGAGGATGCGGCCGGACGCCGCTTCCGCGTTCGCCTGGCCGAACAGGTCGACCTCCATTGCCGAATTGAGCGCGATGAAGCGCTCGATGCCGCCAAGACCAGCCGGCCCGTGCGTGATTGGCGCGGGCCGG
>JADGGZ010000064.1 GCA_019689675.1 Rhodospirillales bacterium
AAGGACGGGTGGAGGTCGCCGAAGAAGCTGACCGCGCGACCGTCGTCGTGCCGGTGCATGAGGACGTAGACGTCGTCCGGCTTGGCGACCCGGTCGGGACGGACGAGGTTGCCCTCCTCGTCGAGCGCCTGGAAATGCTTGCCGTCGAGCTTCACGTTGAGCGGGTCTTCGCGGGCGAGGACCGTGTTCGGCTGCGTGCCGGCCGCGACGAGGATCGTGCGTGCCGGCAAGACGCGACCGCCCTCGAAGCGCAGCGCCCGGGCATACCCCCAATCGTCGACCTCGACCGCCTCTGGCGTCAGCGTCTCGGCGAAGGAGATCCCTTCCTCGAGCGCCTTCGCCACCTCTTCGTGATTGAGGGTGTAGGACGGGGAGTCGATGAGGCGACGGCGATAAGCGATCGTTACGCCGCCCCATTCGCGCAGGAGCTCGACGATCGGACGGCCTTGCGCACGCGCCTCGCGCAGCGCCTTCGCATGGCGGATGAACTCGTCCGCCGTTTCGCGCTCGGACTCGCTCCATCCTGCCCGCACCGCCGCCTCGCCGCGCTCGGCGACGAGGGTCTCGTAGCGCGTCAGGAATTTCTCGATCTGCACCGGGTAGTAGGCGAGCGACTCGGTCGCGGTGTCGATCGCCGTGAGCCCGCCGCCGATCACGACGACCGGCAGCCGGACGAGAAGGTTGGCGATCGAATCCGTCTTGGCCGCCCCGGTGAGCTGCAGCGCCATGAGGAAGTCGGATGCCTGCCGCACGCCGGGAGCGAGCCCGTTCTTCATCGGCACGATCGTCGGCCGCCCGGCGCCGGCGCAGAGGGCGATGTGGTCGAACCCGGCTGCGAACGCCGAGTCGATCGTCATCGTGCCGCCGAAGCGCACGCCGCCGAACATCTGGAACTCGGCGCGCCGCTCCAGGAGGAGCCGGATGACCTTAAGGAAGTTCTTGTCCCAGCGGACTGTGATTCCGTATTCGGCGACGCCGCCGAACCCGGCCATCACCCTGTCGTCGAGGCTCTCGTAGAGCTCCGTGATGTCGCGGATCGGCGCCATCGGAACCGGCAGCGGCTCGATCTTGAGACCGTCGATCGCGACGACCCGGTGCCCGTCGTTCAGAAGATGATGCGCGAGGGTGTAGCCGGCGGGGCCGAGCCCGACCACGAGCACGTTGTACCCGGTCGCCGGCTTCGGCAGCGGCCGGCGGATGTCGAGCGGATTCCAGCGCGTCAGCAGCGAATAGATCTCGAACCCCCAGGGAAGCCCCAGCACGTCCTTGAGGGTGCGCGTCTCGACCTGCGGAATGTCGACCGGTTCCTGCTTCTGGTAGATGCACGACTTCATGCAGTCGTTGCAGATCCGATGCCCGGTTCCGGCGCACATCGGGTTGTCCGTGACCACGATCGCGAGCGCGCCGATGCTGTTGCCGCGCGCCTTCACGAGGTTCATCTCGGAGATCTTTTCCTCGAGCGGACAGCCGGCGAGCGTCACGCCGAAGACCGACTTCTTGAACTCGCCGGTCTTCTCCTTGAGCCCCTTGGAACAGGAATCCTTTCCCTGGTTGTGGCACCAGATGCAGTAATTCGCCTGGTCGAGCGCGCCGACGAGATCCGTCCCGGGATCGGTGAGCGCGAATCCGTCGCGGGCGCGCCAGTGCTCGGGCGGCAGGCGCAGCATCGTGACGCCGTCGCGGACCTCGGTCTCGACGGGGACGAGATGCTCCGGGTCGACCTTGGGCGGGACCTTGAAGAGCACGCCCTTGCGATGCTTCGCGCGCCCGTCGGCGGAGAGCGTCGCCCAGGCCGCGTATTTCGCCGCCAGATCCAGCTCCGCGGCGCGGGCCGTCTCGTCCTCCATCCACCGCGCGACGTGCTCGGCGAAGACACGCTCGGTGAGGGGCGCTTTGAAGAGACTCTCGAGCTCTCGGGCGAGCGCGGCGCCGTCGAGCGCCTCGGTCGCTTCCTGCGTCACGCCCTTGACCGCGCGGCGCTGCACGAAGAGGCGCTTGACGCTGTAGAGGGGGGCAAGCTCGTGATGGCGTGCCTGAAGGGCCCTCAGCTCGGCCTCGATGCCGAAAAGGCTCCCGATGAAGTCCTCGACGTGCGGCGCGAGCTCGACGAGAAGCTCGCTTTCCGCCTTCCGGTCGAGCGTTGCCGGGGCAGCACGCGCGCTTACCAGCCGATTGTGGAGCTCCGGCTCCGTCTCGCGCAGATGGCTGATGAAGGCCGCGTCGAGGCGCACCAGCCCCTCGCGGTTGTAGAGATCCTCGAAGGCGAGGCCGTACCGGAGCGCCAGATCCGTCATGTCGGCGCGTATATAGCGGGTCGTTCGCATACGAACAAATGCGCTGGCGCAATTTCGGGGTTGCGCTCGGCGGTGCGGTGGTGCGGGACTCGGCTCCTGAACCAGGAGCCTCTCACATGGACCTCGCGCGCATCCCGACCGGCGCCAACCCGCCGCACGAAATCAACGTCATCATCGAGATCCCGCAAGGGGGCGCGCCCGTCAAATACGAGATCGACAAGCAATCGGGCGCCATGTTCGTCGACCGTTTCCTGCATACGGCGATGTTCTACCCGGCGAATTACGGCTTCATCCCGCACACGCTGTCCGAGGACGGCGACCCGGTCGACTGCATGGTCGTGGGGCAGACGCCTGTCGTGCCGGGGTGCGTCCTGCGGTCGCGCCCCATCGGCGCTCTCCTGATGGAGGACGAGAAGGGAGTCGACGAGAAGATTCTCGCCGTGCCGGTCGACGACCTTCATCCCTTCTACCGCTCGGTTTCCTCGCACCGCGACCTGCCGGAGATCCACCTCCAGCAGATCGAGCACTTCTTCACCCATTACAAGGACCTCGAAAAAGGGAAATGGGTGAAGGTGAAGCGCTGGGCCGAGCCTCTCGAGGCGATGGATCTCATCCGCGCGGCGATCGAGCGGGCTCGGAAACCGTCGTGAGCACGGCGAAGCCCGCGGCCAGAAAGACGACGATCGTCGCCATGCCCCAGCGCTGGCTGCCGGTCGCGACGGTGGCGAGCGAGAGTACGAGAGGGCCGAGGAAGTTGGTCGCCTTGCCGGCGAGCGCATAGAGCCCGAAGAGCTGCGTTTCGAGCCCTTTGGGCGCGAGCCGCGCCATCATCGAGCGCCCGGCCGCCTGGGCGGGGCCGAGAAACGTGCCGAGGACGAGCGAAAGTCCCCAGAACCATCCGACGTCGCGGACGAGGAGGATGGCCGTTCCCGGAAGGATCACGCCGGCGAGCGCGATGAAGATCGTCGGCCGCGCGCCGATCAGATCGTCCACGAACCCGAACAGGAAGGCGCCGAGCCCCGCCGTGACGTTGAGCGCGATGCCGAACTTGATGATCTCGGCCGGGGTCATGCCGAAAGCGCCGGCGGCGTAGATGCCGCCGAACGCGAAAAGCGTCTGGAGCCCGTTGAGATAGAGGAGGCTGGCGAGGAGAAAGCGGGCGATGTTCGCGTGCGCGCGAAGCTGGCCGAGCGTCGCCTTCAGCTCGCGCGCGCCGGCGCGCATCGCGGCGCCGATGCCGAGCTCGGCGGCCTTGCGGTCGGGCACGAAGAGGAAGAGCGGAAGGGAGAAGAGGGCGAACCAGAGCGCGACGACGATGGCGACCGCGCGTACCGGCTCGGCGCTTGCCTTGTCGAGGCCGAAGGGCGGCGGTTCGGCCTGGACGAAGACGAAAAGGCAGAGGACGAGGCAGGCGAGCCCGCCCGCGTAGCCGAGGCCCCACCCCCAGCCTGAGAGACGCCCGATCAGCCGTGACGGTACGAGGTCGGGCAGCATCGCGTTGTAGAAGACCATCGTGAGCTCGAAGGCGATGCTGGCGAGGGTCACGAGAAAGAGCGCGAAAATCGCCGCGGACGGATCCGGCTGCACGAACCAGAGGAGCGCGGTGGCGAGGATGCACGCTGCCGAGAAGAGCGCGAGCCACGGCTTTCGCGCGCCCGCCTTGTCGGCAACGGCGCCGAGAAGCGGGCTCGCCGCCGCGACCACGAGTCCCGCAATCGAAAGCGCGTGGCCCCACCAGGCCTGACCGGTGACGGGATCGGGCGCTACCGCCTGCGCGAAGTAGGCCGCGAAGACGAAGGTCGAGATGACCGTCGGAAAGCCGGAGTTCGCCCAATCGAAGAAGCACCAGGCGAGAAGCGCGCGTGCGGGGGCTTTTCCGCTCTCTCCGCGGGGGGAGGCCGCGGAAGAGGGCGCCTTATCCGAGGAGGGCACGCATCTGCCTTGCGGCGACGGTCAGCATCGCGAGATCTGGTTCGGCCGTCCCCAGCATGTCGTTGAGCGCGGCATCGACCGGGACCATGGCTGGGCCGCGCGCCGCGGCCCAGGCATCGACCGTGCCACCCTCTGCGATGACGCGCGCCGACAGCTCGGTCTGAAGCTGGAAGAAGTCGTCGACGAGCGCTGCCACGGCCATTTTCTGATACGCCGTCTCCGCCTTGAGTCGCCGCGCCGCTTCGCGCAGGCGGTCGAGGCCGAAGCGCGCGCCGGTATGAAAGTAGACCCGGCCGACCTCGATCACGTCGAGGCCCGCCGACTCTTGAAGCCGCACGATGTCGACCGCGGAGAGAAGGAACTCGAGCCGCGCGACCTGGGCTGCGAGAGCTTCGGGAACGCCGGTGCCGGCGAGCTTCTCGGTCCGGTGGCGTAGCGCGGCGCGCTCGGGCTCCGGCAGGATCTCGGCGAGCTGCCGGTCGAGAGAAGCGATCCCCGGAGCGAAGCGATCGAGCAGCGCCTGAACGTCGCCGAGGGGCAGGCCGGAGCGCAGGAACCAGAGCGTCGAGCGCTCCGCGAGCGTGCCCGCCGCGAGCAGCATGTCGTACTGGACCTGCGCCGGCACCTTGTTGTCGAGCTCGTCGATGGCGGTCCAGAGCGGGCGCAGGCGGAACGCGTCGCGGGTCACCGCGTATGCGCGCGCGATGTCGCTCGCCGGGCGCCCCGTCTCGAGCTTCAGCTCGTTGACGAAGCTTATGCCGGCACGGTTCACGATCGAGTTGGTGACGAACGTGGCGATGATTTCGCGCCGCAGCCGGTGCCGCTCGATCCCGGCGCGGAACTTGCGCCGAAGCTGGCGCGGGAAGTAGCGGAGGAGGTCGACGACGAGCTGCGGGTCGTCAGGAAGGTCGGAGGGCAGGAGCTCGGCGTAGAGCGCGTTCTTGGCATAGGCGAGAAGGACGGCGAGCTCGGGCCGCGTGAGGCCGCGCCGCTGCGCCGCCCGCTCGGCGATCGTCTCGTCGTCGGGCAGGAACTCGAGCGCGCGGTCGAGCCTTCCTTCCTTCTCCAGCGTCCGGATCAGCCGCTGGTGCGCGTCGAGGAGCTCGAAGGCGCGCGCTTCCGCGAGGCTGATCGCGAGGGTCTGGAGATAGTTGTCGCGCAGCACCAGCGCGGCGACCTCGTCAGTCATCTCGGCGAGAAGCTTCCGGCGCGAGTCCTCGTCCATCCCCTGCGAGTCGAGCAGGATCTTGATGTTGACCTCGTGGTCGGAGGTATCGACGCCCGCCGAGTTGTCGATCGCGTCTGTGTTGATCCGTCCGCCCGCGAGCGCGTACTCGATGCGTCCGCGCTGCGTGCAGCCGAGATTGGCGCCCTCGCCGACCACCTTGGCGCGGATCTCGCGTCCGTCGATGCGCTGCGCGTCGTTGGCGCGGTCGCCGACTTCGGCGTTCGTTTCGGTCGAGCCCTTGACGAAGGTGCCGATCCCGCCGAACCAGAGGAGATCGACCGGGGCTTTCAGAATGCCGCGCATCAGCTCGGCCGGCGTCATTCGCTCGCTGTCGAGGCCGAGCCGCGCTCTCGCTTCCGGACTGAGCTCGATGGATTTCGCGCTCCGCTCGTAGACGGCGCCGCCCTTCGAGAGAAGCGACTTGTCGTAGTCGGCCCAGGACGAGCGCGGTTTCTCGAAAAGGCGCCGCCGCTCGGCGAGGCTCGTCGCGGGGTCGGGGTCCGGGTCGACGAAGATGTGACGGTGATCAAACGCGGCGATGAGCTTCGTCTGCGGGGATAAAAGCATGCCGTTTCCGAAGACGTCGCCCGACATGTCGCCGACGCCGACGCAGGTGAACGGCGTCGTCTGGATGTCCTTGCCGAGCTCGCGGAAATGCCGCTTCACGGCTTCCCAGGCGCCGCGCGCGGTGATTCCCATTCCCTTGTGGTCGTAGCCGGCCGAGCCGCCCGAGGCGAAGGCGTCGCCGAGCCAGAACCCGTATTCCTTGGCGACGCCGTTCGCGATGTCCGAGAAAGCCGCCGTGCCCTTGTCGGCGGCGACGACGAGATAAGGGTCGTCGTCGTCGTGTCGTACGACCTTCTCGGGCGGGACGACGCGCGTGCCGACGATGTTGTCGGTGATGTCGAGAAGCCCGCGGATGAAGGTCTTGTAGCACTCGACGCCTTCGGCGAGATACGCCTCGCGCTCCGCCGGCGGCCGCTTCACGACGAAGCCGCCCTTCGAGCCGACGGGCACGATGACGGCGTTCTTCACCATCTGCGCCTTCAGAAGGCCGAGGATCTCGGTTCGGAAATCCTCCTTCCGGTCCGACCAGCGGATTCCGCCGCGTGCGACCTTGCCGCCGCGCAGATGCACCCCTTCGACGCGCGGCGAATAGACGTAGATCTCGTAGAGCGGGCGCGGCGCGGGAAGAAGGTCGATCTCGCGGCTGAAGAGCTTCACCGAGACATAGGGCTTCTGAAGAAAATAGTTGGTGCGGAGCGTCTTCTGGACGAGGAGGAGGAAGCTTCTGAGAATCCGGTCCTGGTCGAGGTTCGTTACCGCGTCGAGGGCGTTCTTGATCTCCTGCGCGATCTCCTCGCACTCGCGGCCGCGATCGGCTTCGCGCTCCGGATCGAAGCGGCGTTCGAAGAGGCGGACCAGCGCCGCGGCGATTTTCGGGTGCGCGGCGAGCGCTTCCTCCATGTAGCTCTGGCTGAAGGTCGCCCCGGACTGCCGGAGAATCTTCGTGTAGGTCCGCAGAATCACCACCTGCCGCCAATCGAGGCCGGCGAGAAGGACGAGCCGGTTGAGCCCGTCGCTCTCCATCTCGCCGCTCCAGACCTTGGCGAAGGCTTCCTCGAAACGCGGTCTCAGCGTGGGGACGTCGACAGGGGCGCGAGGCTCGAGCAGGTAGTCGTGCAGCCAGAACGGCTTCGGGAGGCCGCTCGGGCGGAGCGCGTGCTCGACCTCCGTCAGGACCCGCAGCCCCATGTTCTCGAGCATCGGAAGAACGTCGGAAAGCGCGACCGATGCGGTGGCGCGGAAGAGCTTGAAGCTGAGGCCCTCCGGGCGTTGGTAGAGGCGCAGCCCGAGCGGCGCGCCGGCGAGGACTTCCTCGGCAATCGCGATGTCCTCGATCGCCTCCCTTGTATCGGTGCGCTCGCGGTAGGTGGTCGGGAAGGCATTTCCCCAGCGCGCCATCAGCTCCGGCGCGGCTTCGCGCAGCTTGTCGGCCCAGGTGCGTCCGGCCTCCGCTAGCTGCCGCTCGATCGCCGCCGGATCGATGGGCGGCACGCGGCCGCGCTCGGTCCTGATGATGAAATGAATGCGCGCGAGGACTGACTCGTCGAGCTGCGTGTAGAACGCGCTGACCGTGCCCCGGCAGGCATCTTCGAGGATTTTGGCGAAGGCGAGGCGGAGGTCGGTCGAGTAGCGGTCGCGGGGAACGTAGACGAGCGCCGAGACGAAGCGATCGAACGGGTCGCGCCGGAGGAAGAGGGCGATCCGCTGGCGTTCCTGGAGGTGCAGGATGCCCATCGCGGTCTCGAAGAGATCGTCGTCGCTGATCTGGAACAGCTCGTCGCGCGGAAAGGTGTCGAGGATGTGGAGGAGGGCCTTTCCGTCGTGGCTCTGCGGTGCGAAGCCGGCCCGCGTCATCGCCTTCTGAACCTTCTGGCGCAAGAGCGGAATGGCGCGCGGACTCCGCGAATAGGCGAGGGAGGTGAAGAGGCCGAGGAAGAGCCGCATGCCGACGACCCGCCCGTCGTCGCCGAACTCCTTCACCCCGATCGCGTCCATGTGCGCCGGACGGTGCACGGTCGCGCGCTGGTTCGACTTGGCGATGAAGAGAAGCCGAGGCTGATGCAGGAATTCCCGCATGTCCGGCGGCAATTCCCCGAAACGGCGAAGGTCGAAGACCGAGTAGTTCTCGTCGCGAAGGATTCCGAGCCCGGTCGCGCCGTCGATGATGTTTTCGCCGCCGAACCGGTACTCCCGGTAGCCGAGAAAAGTGAAATTGTCCTCGTCGAGCCAGCGCAGGAACGCGATCCCTTCCGCCACCTCCTTCGGCGGCAGCACGGGCGGATTGGAGCCGAGCTCGTCGAGCACGCGCGCGAGCGCGCTTCGCATCGGCTGCCAGTCCATCACCGCATGTCGCACGTCGAGGAGGACGCTCTCGAGCGTTGCCGCGATCGCCTCGAGCCGGGCGGGATCCCGTTCCTCGCCGATCTCGACGTGCATCATCGATTCCCGAAGCGCATCGGCGCCGTCCGGCTCGGGGCCCGTCAGCAACTCGACGATGCGGCCCGACCCATCGCGGCGCACGCGCACCACCGGATGGATGACGAGGTTCACCGTCGCACCGTAGCCGTTGAGTGCTGCCGTGACGGAGTCGACGAGGAACGGCATGTCGTCGTTGACGATCTCGATGATCGTCCGCAACGAGCTCCACCCGTCGCGCGCCGGATCGGGGTTGAGCACCCTGAGCTTGGCTTTGCCCGGCTCGCGGACGGCCGCGAAGCGCCAGAGCGACGCGGCTGCCCCGAAGAGATCCTCGGGCGCACGCTCCAGGACGTCCTCCGGCGGAACATGCGCATAGAAGAGGCGGACGAAGCTTGCGAGCGCCTTCTCGTCGCCCGCATCCGCCCGGTCCCGGCACAGCGCTGCCGCGGTCTCCACGAGTTCCGTTTTGTGCATTTCTGCCCGTTGCGGCATTTCTTCCTCCGGCGGGCGCGAGGGTACCCTCCCGAACTGCGCGTGCGAAGCGGATTGAGCTGCGTCAAGGCGACTCGGCGTGACAGACGCCATTTTATGGCGTGGCGATTGAATCTGCGCGTGCGGCAACCGCCGCAGGCGCGGGCGCCCGAGGAGGGATCGCATGCTGGCCAAAGACTTGATGACCCGGGACGTCGTGACCGTCTCCCCCGAAACGCCGGTGGCGGCGGTCGCGCAGCGCCTCGTGGACCGGCGGATCAGCGCGGTGCCGGTGGTCGATGGGACGGGGACCGTGCTCGGGATCGTGAGCGAGGGCGATCTCCTCCGCAGACGCGAGCTCGGCACGGAAAGGCGCACTTCCTGGTGGCTCGAGGTCTTCGCCGATCCGGATTCCCGCGCGCGCGATTACACCAAAGCGCACGGGCTCACGGCGGCGGACGTCATGACGAGTCCGGTCGTTTGCGCCGAAGAAACCGCCCCTCTCGCCACGATCGCGGAAATGCTTCAGGCGCACGGAATCAAGCGCGTCCCGGTGCTCCGGCAGGGCAAGCTCGTCGGCATCATCAGTCGCGCCGACGTCGTTCGGGCGTTCGCGGCGCGCGCCGGAGGCGCTCCCTCCGACGGCGAGACCGACGACCGTGCGATCGAGCGCAAGCTCCGGGAACGCATGGCGGCCGAGAGCTGGGCGAGGAGCGGGTTCGTCAACGTCGTCGTGCGCGACGGGACGGTCGAGCTCTGGGGCTTCGCGCGCTCGGAGGAGCAGCGGCAGGGGCTGCGCGTTCTGGCGCGGGAGGTGCCGGGCGTCCGCAAGGTCGAGGACCATCTGACCGTCGGTCACCTCGCCAACGTGCCGTGAGGATCGGCTCCGGGAAGAGCTTCGGGCCGCGAAGGCGCCCCTGGCAGGTCCTCGCCTTCTTGGGAGGGTTCCTGTCGGGTCTCGCGACCGCCTTCGCCGCCGAGGACATCGAAAGAGTGGAGGCGGGTGCCCGCATCGCCGACGGGTTCTGCGCGCGTTGCCATGGGATCGGCGACGCCCGGGACTCGCCGGTCGAGAGGGCGCCGCCGTTCCGCGCCATCGCCGACGATCCCGCGATGACCGAGCAGGCGATCCGGCAGCTTCTCCGCACCAGTCACGAGACGATGCCGAATTACGTCCTGTCGACCGAGGAGCTCGAGGCGCTCACCGCCTATATCCGTTCGCTGTCGCGCCGATGACGGCTCTGCCTTCCGCCGGAGGCGAGTCCAAGATTGCGAACGAGTATCAGTTGCAGTATCCTCGAGTCATGCTGCGGATCAGCGATCTCGCCTATGGCGAGCAACTCGTTCTCTGGGCCGCGCGGCGCTGGCTCGCCGACCGGTCCGGCTGGCCCCGCGTCGCCGAGGAGTTCGCGCTCGCCCTCGGGTGCACGAGGGCGCGTGCAGCACTGGGCGCGCTCGAACAAATTCTGGAGGCGCTGCACGGCGGCGCCCGTCGAACCGTCTATCTCCACCGGCTCGACTGCTGCCGGGTATCGGGCGACGAGCATGCGCTGCTGAGCGCGCTGGCGGCGCTTCAGGCGGGAAGCTCCGCTCGTGCCCGCGCTTTCCTCGAATGGCTGTTGCCGCCGCCTCTTGCAGCGGATGTCGTCGCTCCGGCGTCGCACCTCGCCGAGGCGCTCGCCCGGGCAGGACTCCTCATTCCGGCCCGGCCGCTGACCGGAACCACGCCGATCCCCGTCCGGGCCGAGGCCGGCGCCCTGCTGCACTAGCGCTTTCGGGCGCGACAGCCGTCAGAGAGCGGCGCGGAGCTTTCCGGCGAGGTCCTGCAGCTCGGCGAAAGGCGGATTCTTCACCGGCCAGGTGAGGCCGACGCCGTCCGATTCGTGTCTCGGCAGGACGTGGAGATGGAGGTGCGGCACTGTCTGCCAGCCCGCCTTCCGGTTCGCCTGCAGAACGGTGATGCCGCCGGGATGGAAAGCGGCCTCCGCCGCGCGCGCGACCCGCGCCGCGGTCCGGAAAACCGCACCGGCCAGGTCGTCGTCGAGATCGACAATCGTTTCGCGATGCGGCTTCACTGCGACGATGACGTGACCCGGGTTGACCTGCCCGATGTCCATGAAGGCGATCGTAAGCTCGTCCTCGTAGACCTTGGCGGCAGGGATTTCGCCGGCGACGATCCGGCAGAAGACGCAATCGCTCATGTCGCGAGCCTAGCACAGGGCCCGCGGATCCAAGTGACGGATTGTGAATCCATGCCGCGACAGCCGCTCGGCCACCGCGCTTCGATGACAGATCGAAGGGTCCGCTTCGAGGCAGAGGAGGCAGCTCGGCACCTCGCCGGCGAGCGCGGCGGCGCGGGCGAGGTCGTGCTGGGCCTCCGGGGTTTCGAGCTGGCGCTCGACGATGGCCCAGAACCGCTCCCATTGGCGGGCGCGGTTGGCGAGCCGTCCTTCCTTGGGCGTGCCCAGCGCCTTGAGATGCACGTAATCGATCCCGACCGCGGCGAGCGAGGCGGCGAGCACGTTCTTCGAGAACCCCGCGCGGCGCGAGTTCGGGACATCGCGCACGTCGATGATCCGCCTCACCCCGGCGGCCTGGAGAGCCGCGATGAGCTCCGGCTGGCTCGCCTTCTCGTAGCCGATCGTTGCGAGGATCATCGGCTGCGGTCGGCGCGCTCCACCGTGTCGATCGCGCTGCGGACCAGGGCCACCGCGTCGGCCGAATCCCACTCGGCGCTGCCGAGGATACGCCCGAGCTCGCGGCCCTGCCGGTCGAGGAGGATGCTGGTCGGCAGACCGCGCGCGCCGAGCTTCCGGGTCGCGTTGCCCTTCGGGTCGAGGTACACGGCGAGGGTTTCGAGGCCGTTCTCGGCGATGAAGGGCTCGACGACCCGCGCCCCGCCGCGGTCGGAGCTCAACGCGAGCACGACGAAATCCCGCGTTCCGATCATGTGCTGGAGCTTGACGAGGGACGGCATTTCCTTCACGCACGGGGCGCACCACGTCGCCCAGAGGTTGACGAGGACGACGCGGCCCCTGAAATCGGAGAGCCGCGCGGGAGCGCCGCCGAGCTCGGTGAATTCCACGTCCGGCGCTGGCTGCGGCTCCTTGGCGCGGATAAACTTCTCCATCCCCTCCGCGCCGGCGGGAAGCGTTCCGCCGAGCGATAGGGGAAGGAGGGCGATCACGGCAGCGACAAGGAGGCGTTTCATCTCGAGTCACCTTTGCTTCGGCGGACCGGCATGAGCCAGTCGAACACCATGTGGGGCGGCCGGTTCGCCGGCGGACCCGCCGAAATCATGCAGCGCATCAACGTCTCGATCGGCTTCGACAAGCGCCTTTATGCCGAGGACATAGCCGGATCGAAAGCGCATTGCGCGATGCTGGTCCGGCAAGGGATCCTCCCGCCGGAAGATGGCGATCTCATCCTCGAGGGTCTAGACCGCGTCCAGGCCGAGATCGAGGCGGGCGGGTTCCCGTTCCGCGACGCGCACGAGGACATCCACATGAATGTCGAGGCGCGGCTCGGCGAGCTGATCGGCCCCGCCGCCGGCCGCCTTCACACCGCCCGCTCGCGCAACGATCAGGTCGCGACGGATTTCCGCCTCTGGTGCCGGAACGCGATCGACCGTCTCGACCGGCAGATGGCGGGGCTTCAGGCGGCGCTCCTCGACCAGGCGGAGCGGCATGTCGCGACGGTGATGCCCGGCTTCACCCATCTCCAGACCGCGCAGCCGGTGACGTTCGGCCATCACCTCATGGCGTATGTGGAGATGATCGGGCGCGACCGCGGGCGGCTCGCCGATTGCCGCAGGCGACTGAACGAATGCCCCTTGGGCGCAGCGGCGCTCGCCGGCACGTCCTTTCCGATCGACCGCGCCGCGACAGCGGCCGCGCTCGGCTTCGACCGGCCGATGCGGAACTCGCTCGACGCCGTCTCGGCGCGCGATTTCGCGCTCGAGCTGCTCGCCGCGATCGCCATCAACGGCGCGCATCTCTCGCGCCTCGCCGAGGAAATCGTCCTCTGGTGCAGCGACGGCTTCCGCTTCATCAAGCTTTCCGACGCCTTCACCACCGGCAGCTCGATCATGCCGCAGAAGCGCAACCCCGACGCGGCGGAGCTCGTCCGCGCGAAGGTCGGGCGGCTCGCCGGCGCCTTCACGGGGCTTCTCGTCGTGATGAAGGGGCTGCCCCTCGCCTACTCGAAGGACATGCAGGAGGACAAGGAGCCGGTGTTCGAGGCGGTCGACACGGCGGAGCTCTCTCTCGCCGCGATGACCGGCATGGTGCTCGACATGCGCCCCGACCCGGCTGCGATGAGGGAGGCCGCAGGGCGCGGCTTCTCGACCGCGACCGACCTCGCCGATTGGCTCGTCCGTGCGGTGGGTCTGCCGTTCCGGGAGGCGCATCACGCGACCGGGCGGATCGTGAAGCTCGCCGAGGAGCGGGGCGTCGCCCTCCACGAGCTTCCCCTCGCCGCGATGCAGGAGGTCGATCCCCGCATCGACGAGCGCGTGTTCGACGTGCTCGACGTCGACAGCTCGGTGCGGAGCCGCAAGAGCTTCGGCGGCACCGCGCCCGAGAACGTCGCCGCCGCGGTCGCTGCCGCACGCGAGGCCTTGAAGTGATCGCGCGGAGGAACAGGGCGCGAGCGCCGTTGGCGCTCGCCGTTGCAGCCCTTCTCCTTCTCCCGCTTCTCGCCGCGTGCGGCAAGCGCGGCGAGCCGATGCCGCCCGAGGGCGTTCCCAACACCTATCCGAGGACCTATCCGCGTGGCTGAAATCGGGTACCGGAGCGGCACGCTCTGCGTCGAAGGCGTGCCGCTCGACCGCATCGCCGATGCGGTCGGGACGCCCGCCTATGTCTATTCCGCCGGCGCGATCGAGGCGGCCTACCGGCGCTTCCGGGCGGCCTTCGAAGGACAGGACGCGACGATCTGCTACGCGCTCAAGGCGAACTCGAATCTCGCCGTGATCGCGCTTTTGGCGCGGCTCGGGGCGGGCGCCGACGTCGTCTCCAAAGGCGAGCTGAGGCGTGCGCTCGCGGCCGGCGTCCCGCCGTCGCGCATCGTCTTCTCCGGGGTCGGCAAGACGCGTGCCGAGCTCGAATTCGCGCACGAGACCGGCATCCGCCAGATCAACGTGGAGTCGCTGAACGAGCTCGAGGTGCTGAGCGAAGTCGCGACCCGGCTCGGCCGAAAGGCGCGGATCGCGATCCGCGTCAACCCCGACGTCGATGCGCTGACGCACGCCAAGATTTCCACTGGGAAGGCGGAGAACAAGTTCGGCATCGACCTCGCCCATGCGCGCGCGGCCTTCGCCCGCGCCGCGGCCCTGCCCGGGCTCGAGCCGCAGGCGGTCGCCGTCCATATCGGCTCGCAGCTCACCTCGATCGAGCCGTTCCGCCTCGCCTTCGGGCGCATCGTCCATCTGGTCGAGCGCCTGCGCGCCGACGGGATCGCGATCAAATCGCTCGACCTCGGCGGCGGGCTCGGCATCCGCTACCGCGCCGAGGCGCCGCCGGAGATCGAAGACTACGCCGCGATGGTGAAGGACGTGACGGCGGGAACGGGATGCAGCCTCGCTTTCGAGCCGGGGCGGTTTCTCGTCGGCAACGCGGGTCTGCTGCTCACCCGCGTCCTTTATGTCAAAGAGGGGGCGACGCGGCGCTTCGTCGTTCTCGACGCCGCCATGAACGATCTTCTCCGCCCGGCCCTCTACGAGGCGTTCCATGAAATTGCTCCGGTCCGCCAACCCGCTGCGGATGCCGAAAGATCGCCGGTGGATGTGGTCGGCCCGGTCTGCGAAACCGGAGATACTTTCGCAACGCAAAGGCCGCTTCCGATGTTGATCGAGGGGGATCTCGTCGCGATCCTCTCGGCTGGCGCCTATGGAGCGGTGATGAGCTCGACCTACAATTCGCGCCCGTTGCTTCCGGAGGTGCTCGTCAGCGGCGACCGGTTCGACGTCGTTCGTCCGCGCCAGAGCTACGAGCAGCTTCTCGGACTCGACCGCATACCGGACTGGCTTCAAGGAAAGGGCGCGTGATGCGCGACGGACTTTCCCGGCGGCTCCTCCTGGCGCGCGCGGCGCTGCTCTGGGAGCGGGTCTGGCCTGCGCTCTTTCCGGCTCTCGCCATCCTCGGCGCCTTCCTCGTGCTCGCCTTGGGGGATTTCCTGCCAGTGCTCGGAGGGTGGGGGCACGCCGCGGTGCTCGCGGCACTCGGCGCAGCCTTCGTCTACGCGCTCTGGCGTGCAATCCGCCTGTGGCGGCTTCCCGACGTCGCCGCGGCGCGGCGCCGGCTCGAGGAGGCGAGCGGCCTTCCGCATCGTCCGCTCACGGCGCTCGCCGACAAATTGCCGCCCGGCGCGGACCCCGATCAGCGCGCGCTCTGGGAGGTGCATCGCTCGCGCATGGCGCGGCTCGTCCGCAATCTCCGCATCGGCGTGCCGCAGGCCGGTTGGGGGCGGGTCGACGTCTGGGGCGTGCGCGCCGGCCTCGCGCTCCTTCTCGTCATCGTGGCGAGCGATGCCGGGGACCGCTGGGGCGACCGGCTCCTCCGCGCGCTGAAGCCGAGCTTCGCCGCGAGGGCCGTGCAGGGCGCGCCCACCCTCGACGTGTGGCTGACGCCGCCCCAGTACACGGGGCTGCCCCCGGTCTTCCTCCAGCGCAGCGCCGGCGATTCCGAGGAGACCGTGCCGGTGCCTGTCGGAAGCGCCCTTCTCGCCCAGGTGAGCGGCGGCAAGGCAGCCCCCACGCTCGGCCTCATGCCGGGCACGCCGGGCGAGCCGTTCGAACGGGTCGATGCCAGGAACTGGAAGTTCGCGGGCGAGGTGCGCGAAGGCAGCCGCCTCCGGATCGAGCAGGACGGCACGGTTCTCGGGGCCTGGCCGATCGAGGTGATTCCGGACCAGCCGCCGAAGGTCGATTTCGCCGCGCCGCCGCAGCGCACGCAGCGCGCCTCGCTCCGCCTCGAGTTCCAGGCGAGCGACGATTACGGCGTCGAGAACGTCCACGCGCTCATCGCGCGCAAGGACGGCAAGGGCGGAGCGCCGATCGATCTCGAGCTTCCGCTCCCCGGCGAGCGTCTCAAGGAGACGCGCGCGGCGAGCTTCCACGACCTGACGCCGCATCCCTGGGCCGGGCTTCCGGTCGAGATCCGCCTCCGCGCCGCCGACGGCCTCGGCCAGACGGCCGAGAGCGAAGCGTTCGAGATGATCCTGCCCGAACGCATCTTCAATCATCCCGTGGCGCGCGCCATCGCCGAGCAGAGGAAGCTTCTCGCGCTCGACCCGGAGCAGCGCGACGTGGTCGCGGAGACGCTTTCGGATCTTTCCGCGCGGCCCGGTCTCTACGGCAACGACACCGTCGTCTTCCTGGCGCTCCGCATGGCGCAGGCGCGGCTCCTTCTCGACCGGACGGGCGAGTCGATCGAGCCCGTCCAGCAGCTTCTCTGGGACACGGCGCTCCGCATCGAGGACGGCCAGCTCTCCCTCGCCGAGCGCGATCTCCGCCGGCTCCAGCAGCAGCTTCAGGAAGCGCTCGCCAGGAACGCGCCGGACGACGAGATCGAGAAGCTCATCAGCGAGCTGAAGGAGGCGCTCGACCGCTACCTGCGCGAGATGGCGCAGAACATGCAGCGCATGGACCCGCGCGACATGGAGCGCGTTCCCTACGATCCCGACCGCATGGTGACGCGCGAGGATCTGCAGGACCTTCTGGACAAGGCCCGCGAACTCTCCCGCTCGGGCGCGAAGGATGCGGCGCGGCAGCTGCTCTCGCAGCTTCAGCAGATGCTGGAGAACTTGAGGATGGCGCAGCCGCAGCAGCAGCAGGGCCAGGGCCAGAACCAGGCGCAGCAGATGATGCGCAACATGCGCGAGATGCTCCAGCGCCAGCAGCAGCTTCTGGACCGCAGCTTCCGCGCGCAGCGCGGCCAGCAGCAGGGGCAGCGCGGCCAGCAGGGGCAGCAGGGACGCCAGGGCCAGCAAGGTCAGCAAGGTCAGCAAGGTCAGCAGGGCGGCGACCAGGGCGCGGTCGACATGGGCGACGCCGCGCAGCAGCAGGAGGCGCTCCGCCGCATGCTCGGCGAGATGATGCGCCGCTTGGGCGAGGGGCACGGCGAGATCCCGCAGCCGTTCGGACGCGCCGAGCGGTCGATGCGCGATGCCGCCGAGGCGCTCCGTCAAGGGCAGCCGGGGCAGGCCGTCGGGCCGCAGACCGATGCGCTCGACCAGCTGCAGCAGGCGATGCAGTCGATGCTGGAGCAGATGCAGAACCAGATGGCCGGCCAGGGCGAAGGCGAGCCGCAAGGCCAGCCCGACATGAACGCGCCGCGCCAGCGCGTCGACCGCGATCCGCTGGGCCGGCCGCTCTCGGGCACCGGCAACTACGACCTCGGCGACGTCAAGATCCCGGACGAGGGCGAGCTGCAGAAGACGCGCGAGATCCTGGACGAGCTGCGGCGGCGGGCGGGCGATCGCGCCCGGCCGGCGATCGAGCGCGAATACATCGACCGCCTTCTGAAGCGGTTCTGAAGCGGCGAAAGAAAAAGGGCCGCGGGAGGAGTCCCGCGGCCCCGAGTGGTCTTCGAGCTCTTCTCAGAAGTCCATGTCGCCCATGCCGCCGCCCGGGGGCATGCCGGCCGCAGGCTTCTTCTCCGGCTTCTCGGCGATCATGGCCTCGGTCGTGATGAGGAGGCCGGCCACCGAAGCCGCGTCCTGGAGGGCGAGGCGCACGACCTTGGTCGGGTCGATGATGCCCGCCTTCAGCATGTCGGTGTACTCGCCGGTCTGGGCGTTGTAGCCGAAGGTCGGGTCCTTCTTCTCGAGCAGCTTGCCGACCACGACCGAGCCGTCGGTGCCGGCGTTCTCGGCGATCTGCCGGACCGGCGCCTGCAGCGCCTTGCGGACGATGTCGATGCCGACGCGCTGATCGTCGTTCGCGGGCTCGAGCTTCTGCAGCGCCTTCGTGGCGTAGAGGAGCGCGACGCCGCCGCCGGGCACGATGCCTTCCTCGACCGCGGCGCGGGTCGCATGCATCGCGTCGTCGACGCGGTCCTTCTTCTCCTTC
>JADGGZ010000334.1 GCA_019689675.1 Rhodospirillales bacterium
CCGCGTTCGGCGTTGAGCCGTTCGAGCGTGCGCGCTATGTGCCGGGCGATCTCGACCGCATCGGCGTGGGCCCCCGGACGCCCCGCAGTCGCAGCGGCTCTCGCACGCGCGAGGTGCTGCTCGATCTGGCGGCGCATCGATTCCGTCTGCACGCGCACCGTCTCGGCGAGCGCGGGGCCTCGTGCCTCCGCCGCGCTGGAGAGGACGGTGATCGGCGTTTTCAGCGCGTGTGCGAGATTGCCGACCTGGGTGCGCGCTCGTTCGAGAACCGCATCGTTGTGATCGAGCACGGCGTCGAAATCCCGGACGAGCGGCATCACCTCCTGCGGCCAGTCGCCGGCGAGCCGCGCCCGCCGGCCGGCGCGCAACTCGGCCAGCGCCGCGCGCAGCCTCGCAAGCGGCCGCAGGCCGAAACGCACCTGGAGCAGGACCGCCCCAACGAGTCCTAGCCCCAGCGTGCCGAGCGCCGCGACGAGCGTGCCCCGGAACTCGCGCAACGGGCCGGCGGTCTGGGCCAAGTCTGCTGCGACCGCGACCCGCAAGGGCCGTGCGGCGCCTTCGAGGCGAATGCTGCGCTCGAGCGCGAGGAGGCGCTGACCGGCCGGGCCCGCGATTTCGTGCCGATGCAAGGTGCCGTCCGGGAGGTCGTCGGGCGGCAGCGCCAGCGCGAAATCCCATAGCGAGCGCGACCGGAGCGGCGCGTCGCCGGGCTCGCCGAGCTGGAAATAGCGACCGGAATAGGGCTTCTCGAAAAGCGGCTCCGCCGGGCGGCGCGTCAGCACCGGCTTTCCGTCCGGCCCGAGCTCGGTCGCCGCCAGAATCTGATTGAGGTCGGCAACGAGCCCAACCTCGACCGTCGCCATCACCTGGCGGCGGAACATCGCCTCGAGCACGACCGCGCTGCAGACGATGGCGACGGCGGTCCAGAGCGTCGCCGCGAGGATCAGCCGGGAGGCGAGCGAGCTTCCCCTCACTCCGTTCGCCTTGCTTCGCGCAAGCGGTAGCCGAGACCGCGCACCGTCTCGATCCACTCGGCCCCGAGCTTTTTGCGCAGACGCCCGATGAAGACTTCGATCGTGTTGCTGTCGCGCTCGAAATCTTGCGCGTATATGTGCTCGATGAGATCGGCCTGGCTCACCACCTCGCCTTTGCGATGCATGAGGTAGGAGAGCACCTTGAACTCGTTGGCGGTGAGGCTCACGGGCCTACCGGCGAGAGTCACCGCGCCGTGCCGCGTATCGAGGCGGAGCTCGCCGCAAACGAGCTCGGCGCTCGCATGCCCCTTGGCGCGCCGGATGAGCGCGCGCACGCGGGCGAGCAGCTCTTCCATCTGAAACGGCTTGGTCAGGTAATCGTCCGCACCCGCATCCATGCCCTCGACCTTCTCGGTCCAGCGGTCGCGCGCGGTGAGGATGAGGACCGGGAAGTTCCGCCCGTCGGCACGCCAGCGCTTCAGGACGGTAAGACCGTCGAGCCGCGGGAGTCCGAGATCGAGGACGACGGCGTCATAGGGCTCGGTGTCGCCGAGAAAGTGGCCTTCCTCGCCGTCTCCTGCCATGTCGACGGCATAGCCTGCCCGGGAGAGCGCGTCGCGCAACAGCCCGGCCAGGGCCGCATCGTCCTCGACGACGAGAATCCGCATCAGCGTCTTTTCTTCTGGACTCCGGGGCCGCGCGCGCGTAGCAGCGTTGCCGTACGCGCGTCGTATTCGAGCTTCAGCACGGCCCCGTCCTTCGCCAAAACCTTCATCTCGTAAATCCAGGCGCCGTCTTCGTGCTCGAGTTCCACCTCGAGCACCTGGCCCGGGAACGCGCGTGCGGCCGCATCGAGGATCTCGGAGAGCGGCCGGATATCCCCCGCCTCGAGCGCGGCGCGGGCGCGGTCGTGGTCATCATCCTTGTCGCGCGCGCCGGCGCCGGGCGAGGAGAAAACCAGCGCGAGAGCGGCGGCCGCCGTCAGCATGCGCCCGAGCTTGCCGCCGTGCATCGCTTCGGTCTCAATCCTTGTCGCGGCGACCGTCTTGCTGGGCGCCGCGATGGTGGCCTTTGTGGTGGCCGCGCTGCGAGATGACCGTGCCGTCGGCCGCAACCACCCGGTGAGCTTTCAGCGTGCCGCGATCGAAGCGGCCCGTCACTGTCACGCTGTCGCTGTCGCGCAGATTCGAAACTGCCTTGCTCCGCACCCAGATCGAGCTGCCGTCGTTCAGCATGAAGCCGCGCGGCCCCACCTCGCTCACCGTGCCCGTCACGGTGCCCGCACCGAGATCGCGCAGCTCGGCGATCGAAATCGGCGAGGATACGACGACGGCCGGCTTCTCTTTTGCCGAACCCGGTGCGGCGACGAGGGCTGCTGTGAGCGCGAGCATGATGCGGGAAATCGTCATGAGCTCTCTCCATTCATAGCACCGGATCGGATCTCCGGTCCTGTCCAGCCTGCACCGAGAGGCCCGAGCCGCCGCTGAACGACCTCTTCAGCCGAGGTTCAGGAAGCGGAACGATGCAGCGGCGAAGCTGAACGGCAGCTGAACGCCGCGCTCAGCCCGGGTTCAGGTGCGGGCGCTTAGGGTCCCCGCCATCGACAAACGGTTTCGAGGCGACAGGCCGATGCTCCGCCGCATGCTTATCCACACCGCTCTTGCTGCCCTCGTGATCGCCGCGCTCGGCGCGGCCTACGAGATCTCGCTCCGCAACGGCGCGCCGCTCGCCGTCGAGCACCACGATTGAGAGGACCCCTATGACGTTCCGTCGCACCTCGGCGGGCGAATTCGCCTTCCTTCTCTTCTTCCACGCGACGATCTCGGGCGCCTTCCTCGTCGCCTATTTCACCGGCGACGAGGACACCTACGGGGTCCACGTCGTGGCCGGGTATGCCGTGCTCGTGGCGCTGGTTCTGCGCCTCCTTGCGGCGATCGGAGCCCGCGAGGGCAGCGTCCTTCGCCTGCCGCGCCCGTCGTGGGCCGCGATCGGCGACTGGGCGCGCCGGCTGTCGAGCGGCGAGGCACGCGCACGCAAGCAGCGCAGTCCGCTCTTCCCCCTGATGGCGGCGATCCTGCTGATCGGCACTGCGCTCGCGGCCTCGAGCGGCGCCGCTGCGGATTTCATCGTCCGGCTCGAAGATCTGCACGAAGCCTTGGGCGAGAT
>JADGGZ010000335.1 GCA_019689675.1 Rhodospirillales bacterium
GACGAGGAAGGTGCCGCCATAGGGAATGATCCCGCCATGGACGGCCATGCCGTTCATCGCCGCGGCCATGCCGTGCTCGCGCACGCCGTAGAAGACGTAGTTGCCGGCGAAGTCGCCGCGCTTCACCGCCGCCTGGCTCTTGGCGCGGGTGTTGTTGGAGCCGGTGAGATCGGCCGACCCGCCGACGAGCTCGGGGAGCCCGGGCGCCACCGCGTCGAGGACGAGACCCGACGCCTGCCGCGTCGCCAGCTTCGGCGCCTCGGCGGCGAACTTGGTCTTGACCTGCTGGAGCGCGGTCAGCGCGGCGGCGGGAAGCTCGCCCCGAAGCCGGCGCTCGAACTCTTCGCGGAGCTCGGGCGCGAGCGCGGCGAATCGCCGGCGCCATTCCGCCGAGAGCGCCGCCCCCTTCTCGCCCGCTTTCCGCCATTCGATGCGCACGTCCTCCGGCACGACGAAGGGCGGGTGCGGCCAGCCGAGCCGCTCGCGCGCGCCGGCGATCTCGCCGTTGCCGAGCGGCGAGCCGTGCGCGGCGGCGCTGCCCGCCTTGGTCGGCGCGCCGTAAGCGATGGTGGTGCGGCAGGCGATGAGGCTCGGCCGGTCGGCGCTCACCGCGCGCTTCAGCGCGGCGCGGATCGCCTCCGGGTCGTGCCCGTCGATCCGCTCGGCCCGCCAGCCGCTCGCCTCGAAGCGCTTCAGCTGATCGTCCGAGCAGGAAAGATCGGTCCCGCCGTCGATCGAGATCGAATTGTCGTCGAAGAGGACGACGAGCTTCGAGAGCCCGAGATGCCCCGCAAGCGAGATCGCCTCGTGGCTCACCCCCTCCATGAGGCAGCCGTCGCCGGCGATCACGAAGGTGCGATGATCGACGATCGTTTCGCCGAATCGCGCCGCGAGCATCCGCTCGGCGAGCGCCATGCCGACCGCGTTGGCGAGACCCTGGCCCAAGGGGCCGGTCGTCGTCTCGATTCCTTTGGCGAAGCCGTACTCGGGATGGCCCGCGGTGCGGCTGCCGAGCTGCCGGAAGCGCTTCAGCTCCTCGAGATCCATCTCGGCGTAGCCGGTGAGATGGAGCAGCGCGTAGAGCAGCATCGAGCCGTGCCCGGCCGAGAGCACGAAGCGGTCCCGGTCCGGCCAGTCCGGATCGGCGGGGTCGAACTTCAGGAACTCGGTGAAGAGCACCGTCGCGACATCGGCCATGCCCATCGGCATGCCGGGATGGCCCGACTTCGCCTGCTCGACGGCATCCATGGCGAGGACGCGCAGCGCGTTCGCCATGAGGTAGAGACGGCGGTCGCGCGGCACTGGAAGGGGCGGAAGGGCTTGGGCGGCAGCGGCGGCAGAAGACATGCTGATCCGAAGGGACGACGGGGCGGGCGCACCATGCCGAGCCGGTCCCGCCCCGTCAACGTCGATTGACGCTCGCCGAAGCGGCCCCGTAAGGTGGCTCCCGATGACCAGGATCGAGGAAGCAGCGCGGCGGCTCGAACGCGCCGTGACGCGGCTCGAGAAGGCGGCGGCGCGGCTGCCGCCCGAAGGCGTCGAGACGCGGCAGCTCGCGTTGGAGCTCGCCGAGGCGCAGGCCGAGAACAAGCGGCTGCGCGAGGTGAACGAGGCGGTGGCGAGTCGCCTCGACGGCGCGCTCGAACGGCTGAGCGCCGTGCTCGACGGTTGAGGGCCGCGACGATGAGCAAGCCTTCCGCGACGGCGGCGCCAAGGCGCGACGGAGAATCGTCCGCCTCGCGCTTCGATGAACTCGCGGGGCGGAAAGGCTGATGGCGCAGGTATCGGTCGAGATAAACGGACGCACCTACGCGGTCGCGTGCGACGAGGGACAGGAGGACCGCGTCAGGGCCCTCGCCCAGCATCTCGACTCGAAGGTCGCCGAGTTCGCCGGCAAGCTCGGCCAGGTCGGCGAGGCGCGGCTCCTTCTCCTCGCCGGACTCGCCGTCGCCGACGAGCTGGCGGACGCCACCGAGACGTTGCGCCGCGCCCGGCGCCAGCCGATGCGGGACGCCGCCGCCGAGGCGAGCCTCGCGAACAGCCTCGAGAACCTCGCCCAGCGAATCGAAGCCATTGCCGAACGGCTGGAAAAGCCCCAGCTTTAGTCCCGGATGGGGCTGCGCGGTGCGTTAGCCGGCTTGATACCCCGGGGCCGATAGGCACCTCTAGGGAGCTGTCTCTGCCAGGATCGTGGTCCTGGTATATGGCGCCCACCTGCTTCAGCGGGTCTCGGAGGTGGTGCACAGGCGACGGCCGAGGCGGCTCCATCCGCTTCCTCGCTCCCTCAGCCCCGCGGAGCCGAATGCGCCTCCTCTATTGCGGCGACGTCGTCGGCCGCGCCGGCCGCGACGCGGTCGTCTCGCAAGTTCCCGTCCTGCGCCGCCGCCTGGCGCTCGATTTCGTCGCCGTCGAGGGCGAGAACGCCGCGCACGGGTTCGGCATCACCTCGACCATCTGCGAGGAGTTCTTCGCTGCCGGGGTGGACGCGATCACGCTCGGCAACCATGCCTGGGACCAGCGCGAGATCCTCCAGTACATCGCGGGCGAGCCGCGGCTCCTCAGGCCGGCGAACGCGCCCGAGGGGACGCCGGGCGCCGGCACCGGCGTCTTCACGACCGCCGACGGGCGCCGCGTCCTCGTCGTGAACGTCATGACCCGGCTCTTCATGGACGCGCTCGACGACCCGTTCCGGATCGCGCGCGAGGCGGTCGAGAACGCGCCGCTCGGCGAGGTGCAGGCGGCGATCGTCGACGTCCATGGCGAGGCGACGAGCGAGAAGATGGCGATGGGCCATCATCTCGACGGCAGCGTCTCGCTCGTCGTCGGCTCGCACAGCCACGTTCCGACCGCCGACGCGCAGATTCTTCCGGGCGGCACCGCCTACCAGACCGACGCCGGGATGTGCGGCGACTACGATTCCGTGATCGGCATGCGCAAGGAGACCGCGGTGGCCCGCTTCGTGACGAAGCTTCCGGGCGAGCGGCTCGCGCCCGCCGAGGGCCCCGGCACGCTCTGCGGCGTCTTCGTGGAAACGGACGACGCGACGGGGCTCGCCCGGCGCATCGCGCCGGTGCGCGTCGGAGGCCGGCTCATCGAGACCCTGCCCGAGTAGCGGGCG
>JADGGZ010000336.1 GCA_019689675.1 Rhodospirillales bacterium
CGGCCCCACAAAGATGCGCTAAGTCCAAAACCCTATCATGCGACTCCATTTCCAACGAGGCTGCCCCGACGATCTGCGGACGCTGCATCCGGCATACTTCGCACTCGTGATGGCGACAGGGATCGTCGCCCTGGCAACGCATTTGCACCGCGTGCCCGTGGTGCCGAAGGTCCTGTTCTGGCTCAATTGCATTTTTCTTGTCGGCTTGGTGTCGGCGACAGGTGCACGCATCTTGCGCTACCCTCGCGAATTCGCCGCCGACCTGCGCAGTCACAGCCGCAGTGTCGGCTTCTTCACCGTTGTCGCCGGCTTTGGCGTGTTCGGCGATCAGCTCGTGCTTCAGATGCAGGCCGTGGCTCCGGCCGCTTTACTGTGGGCGATCACGGGAGTCCTCTGGCCCGTGGTCATCTATGGCGTGCTCGCCACCCTGACGGTCACGGCCGACAAGCCGGGCATGGCCGTCGGTCTCAACGGCGGTTGGCTCGTCAGCGTCGTCGCCACTCAGTCGGTCGCGATACTGACCGTCTTGCTCTTGTCGTCCGGCGTCCTCACCGGTCTTCGGCAACCGTTGCTGTTCGCCGCGCTGGTCCTCTGGCTCGGCAGCGGCACCCTCTATCTCTGGCTGATAACGCTCATCTTCTATCGTTACACATTCTTGCCGATGTCGCCCCAGGATCTGACGCCGTCTTATTGGATCAACATGGGCGCCGTCGCCATTTCGACGCTCGCCGGTACCACGTTATTGGACCAGGCTGCGCTTTCGCCGACCATCACGGATCTTGCGCCGTTCGTGAAAGGTTTGACGCTGGCCTTTTGGGCCATCGGAAGCTTTTGGATCCCCATGCTCCTCGTCTTGGGCGTATGGCGTTATCTCATCAGGGGCGTGCCCTTCACCTATGATCCACTTTATTGGGGTGGGGTCTTTCCCCTGGGGATGTACTCCGTGTGCACCTACCACTTGGCGAAGGTTTTTGACGTGCCCTTTCTGATGCCGTTGTCAGGCATGTTCATGGTGATCGCCCTCGCCGCCTGGACGGTGACATTTGCCGGGCTGATCGACAGCCGCGTGAACCTCGCCCTGCGGGCCCGAATTTCGAATTGAAGCGGTGTCGCCGCGAGCGGCCTCGAGCCGCCGAGCGGCCTGTACTGTCTTCATTTCTACGAATTCGCCGACAGGCTCGGCGAACTGCCCGACGAGGATCGGCTCTGGGAGGAAGCCATCGTCAACGCCCAAAGCCCCGTGCGCCGGGGGTTCGACGCGAACGGATGGCTACGGCCGCTCGACGAAGTGCAGAAGGATACCGCCGAGACTGCTCGGATGGAGGAACCCGATGAGCGCGCGGCGGGAGCCAGGGCGGCCCACACGGTCGATCATGGTGCAGCCGGCCTTCGCGAGCATCGCCAGCGTGCCGTTGATGTCCGCGGACTTCAGGGCGACGTGGTGCAGCCCGGGGCCGCGCCGCGCGATATAGCGTGCGATCGCTCCCTGATCCTGCTTGGTGGTTCCCGGTGCTCCATGGGTGACTTGCGCACCCTGATTCGGATCGAAATTCTGCAGGAACTCGAGCTCGCAGTCGCCGATGGTCAGGAAGGCGACCCGCAGCCCTCCGACGGGCACGGGCGGCCGCGTATGATAGACGACGCCGTACTTGTCGGAGGTGAAGCTCTCGACCGCGATCTGCACCTCCATGTCGGTCTGCTGGCTTTCGACCGGGCAGCCGAGGCGGCGCGCGAAGACGTCGATGGCGGCGCAATTGTCGGCGCTCGCGACGCCGAGATGATCGATCCGCTCGACGAAAGGCGATTGCGAGGGTGGAACCGCTACGCGCTCGCTCAAATAGGTACGCACCCCCACCGTCGCCGAAGCCGGCAGTGCGACCCGGCGCTTTCGGTCGAGACCGGCGGAAGGTTTCTCCTCGACCGGACCGATGCCCGTCTCCGCAGCGGCGGCAAGCGCCGCCTCGAGGTCCTCCACGCCGAACGCGATGTGATGGACGCCGGGTTTCTCTTCGCCTCCGACGAGAGGATGGCCTGGCGGGAACACGGCAAGGGCGCTCGCCCCGACAGAGAAGACAGGCACCGCGCCGCCCGCGCCATCGTCCAGCTCCGTGCGCCGCAATCCGAGAAGGTCGCCGAGCACGCGGGCGGTCGCTGCCACGTCCGAGGAAACGAGCGCAACGTAGGCGAGGTTCTGGGAGAACATCACGTGCTCCTCTCTGCTCGTCTGACTGTCCCCTTGGCGATAAGCGCCGCCGCGCGCTCGGGCGGGATGCCCCAATCCGCCAAGACCGCTTCGCTATGCTCGCCCAAAAGCGGCGGCGGCGTGCGCACGGACCGGCCCTCCATGGCATCGAGGCGGACGGGATTAGCGAGCTGGCGCAATGGTCCGAGGACCGGATGGGTCACCTCTTCGACGAGGCGGTTCGCCTGCACATGGGCGTCGTTGAAGACATCCGCCATATCGAAGATCGGCCCCGCCGGAAGGCCGAGCCGGACGAGCTCGCTCGTCCATTCCGCGCGCGTACGGGTTTTGAAACGCTCGTTGAGGCGGCGCGTCAGCTCATCCCGATTCTTCATGCGCGCGGTGTTGTCCTTGAACTCGGGCGCTTGAGCGAGCTCCTCGAGGTCGAGCAGACCGCATAGCTTCAACCACATGTCCTCGGTTGCCGCGGCCATGTTGAACGGCCCGTCGCTCGCCTCGAAAGTGCCGTACGGCGAGATGACCGGGTGGTCGTTGCCCTGTCGCTTCGGCACCTCCTCGAGGCTGAGATAGCGCTGCCCCTGCACGCAGAGGAGCCCGACCAGCGAAGCGAGAAGCGAGGTCTCGACGCGCTGCCCGCGGCCGGTCACCTGGCGCTGCATGAGCGCGGCGTGGACGCCGATGGCGGCCCACATACCGGCGACGAGGTCCCCGATCGGCACGCCGACACGCGTTGGCGGCCCGTCCGGCTGCCCGGTGATGCTCATGAAACCGGACATTCCTTGCGCGATCTGATCGACGCCCGGCCACTGCCCGTACGGCCCCTCTCGACCGAAGCCGGTAATGCCGGCATAGATCAGTCGCGGATTGAGCGCGCGCAACTGCTCCCACCCGAGCCCACG
>JADGGZ010000065.1 GCA_019689675.1 Rhodospirillales bacterium
TCCGGGAAGAGCCGGTTCCTGTCCTGCAGCGGCGTCCAATCGCCATAGGCTCCGATCACGGGTCCGAGATAGGGCGCGCAGATCTCGAGAACGCGCCGGAAATCCATCTCCTCGGGCTCGGTGATGCCGCGTCGCGGATTCTCGATCGCCCACACGAGGCCGGCGAGAACCGGCGCGGTCACCTGAAGGCTCGTCGCGTTGTTGTACGGCACGAGCGCGCGCGCCTCGTCGATCGTGAGCCGCGAGCCGTACCAGTAGCAGCGCCGCTCGTGACCCATGAGGAGGACGCCGAGCTCGTCCATGCCGCCGGGGCTGATGTCGTCCATGAGGAGACGCTTCGTCTCCTGCAGATGCCAGTTCTTGCCGGCGAGCTCGTGCAGCGAGAGAACGGCGTCGTCGCAGGGGTGATAGGCGTAATGGACCGTCGGGCGATAGATCACGCGGTCGCCGTCGCGTACCGTGTAGTAGTCGCTCGTCGAGATCGACTCTCCGTGCGTGATGAGGAACCCGTGATAGGGTCCCTCGAGCGGAGTCCACGACCGCACCCGCGTCGCCGCTCCGGGACGGTTGAGATAGATCGCGCTGCCGCGCCCGAACGTGTGCCTCGCACCGTCGGGCGGCATCTCCTTCTCGTGCGTGCCCCAGCCGAGCTCGGCCGGCTGCGAGCCCTCGCCGACGAAGCCGTCGACCGACCAGGTGTTGACGAACTCTCCCGGCCGCTTCGAGCGGGCGCTCACCTGGGTGTCGCGCTCGGAGATGTGGATCACGCGGATGCCGAGCTCCATCGCGAGGCGCCCCCATCCGTTCCGATCGGTCGGCTCCGCGATGTCGCGCCCGAGGTCGCGCGCGATGTCGAGAAGAGCCTGCTTTATGAAGTGCGACACGAGCCCCGGATTGGCGCCATGCGTCACCACTGCCGTCGGCGCTTCGTGCCCGAGCTGCTCGCGCAGCTCGAGGACCTGCTCGCGCAGCGCGTAGTTCGAGCGTTGCGACGGCGTGAGGCTCTTGTCCGTATACCCGCCCGCCCACGGCTCGATGCAGGTGTCGAGATAGAGCGCGCCCTTCTTCGCGCAGAACTCGATGAGCGCCACCGACGAGACCTCGACCGAGAGGTTGAGGCAGAAATCCCCGGGACCGAGCAGAGGATCGAGCACGCGCTCGAAGTTGTCGCGCGTCAGCGGCTCGATGAGGAAGCGGATGCCGTATTCCTTCGCCTCGGCCGCACCGGACTCGTCGGCGGTGATGATGGTGATCCGCTCCGGCGCGATCTCGACGTGGCGCAGAAGCAGGGGCAACACGCCCTGCCCGATGCTGCCGAAGCCGATCACGACGAGACGGCCTTTCAACGCGACGTGTTTCCGGTGTTGGGGCATCGGCGGCTCTGTGCAGTGGGGATGATGACGGGAAGGGCGTCGCCCCGATATGGGTAGGCGGAGCCGCTGTCAAGTCGCTCTATTTGCCGATGGCTCCGCCGCCGAGCGTGCTTGCGCGATTTCGAGCCTCGGCCTATCAAGGACGCCGCACATTGGCGCGGCATGCCAGAAGCGGGCTTGCCCTCGGCGATCTCTCTCCTCCGCGTCGCCATCTACCCTCGATATTGCGCCGCCCCGGCATGGGGAACGCTGGAAGGAAGCACTACGTGGCTGTCGGAACCGTCAAGTGGTTCAACCCGACCAAGGGTTACGGGTTCATCGCTCCCGATGGGGGCGACAAGGACGTCTTCGTCCACATCTCCGCCGTCGAACGCGCCGGGCTCGGCACGCTCAACGAGGGCCAGCACGTCGAGTACGAGCTCGCCCGCGGCAACAACGGCAAATTTTCGGCGGTGAATCTCAAGGTCGTCTGACGGAGGAGAGGCCGGAGCGATGACGGAGACCGCTCTGATCGTCGGCGTCGGCTCCGGCCTCTCCGCCTCTCTCGCCCGGCTCTTCGCCGCCGAGGGGATGAAGGTCCACCTCGCGGCGCGGAACGCGGCGAAGCTGAAGGCTCTCGCCGACGAAGTAGGCGGGATGCCCCACGCCTGCGATGCGAGCCGGCCGGAGGAAGTGGACAAACTCTTCGCTTCCGTCGGCCCGAGCATCGACCTCGTCGTCTACAACGCGGGCCGGCGGGTACGCGGCCCGGTCGAAGCGCTCGATCCTGCCGAGGTGCGCGAGGCGCTGCTCGTCGGCTGCTACGGCGGCTTTCTCGTGGCGCAGGCCGCGGCGCGCGCCATGCTGGCGCGCGGCGCCGGCACGATTCTCCTCACCGGCGCCTCGGCGAGCGTCAAGGGCTATGCCCAGTCCTCGCCGTTCGCGATGGCAAAGTTCGGCCTCCGCGGCCTCGCCCAGAGCCTCGCGCGCGAGCTCGCTCCGAAGAACATCCACGTCGCGCATTTCGTCATCGACGGCGCCATCGGTCGCGCCGGCGATCCGCGCGGCGAAGGACGGGGCCCCGACGCGCTTCTCGACCCGGACGCGATCGCGCGCAACTACCTCCACGTCCACCGGCAGCACCGCAGCGCCTGGACCTGGGAGATCGAGCTGCGTCCCTGGGTCGAGACCTTCTGACGCGAGACGGGCGGCGCGAGGCCGCCCCTTCGTTTCTCGACCGGCTCGGAGAGCCGGAAGATGGTGCCCGCTCCGAAGGTGTTCACGCGTACCTCGAAGGCACCGCGCCCGAACGAAGATTCTGCTCAGACCGGCTGCCCGACCATCTGCGCGAAGATGGAGGCGGGCAGCTCGACCACGGTCCGTGCGCAGTCGCCCTTCCCGATCACGACGAGAAACTGATCCGCGTCTGGTTTGAAGAAGAGCGCTGCGTGATCGCCTTCGAACGCCGACTGCGGCGGCACCTTGTTGACGACCTCGATGAGCTGCAGCGCCATCAGGCCGTCGAAGATCTCGACGAGCGAGGCGTCGGGATGATGGATCCGCGCCGCGGCCATCGCCGCGGGCCATTCGAGGCAGGAATTCCCGTCGGCGCCCGGGAGGGCCTGCTCCTCGGCGTTGGCCACGGTGCCGGCGGCAGCGAGAAGCGCCGCGCCGGCGAGAAGAAGCTTCCGCATTCTCGCCCTCCTCGGCGCGTTGCCGCCGCGCCATCGGCAATGTTCTCGACCTGATAAACCCGGAGGAGGCTCGTGCGTTTCTGCGATTCGGGTGACGTTTTGTAACCGAGCGCGGTCGTTCCGCGAACGAAGTGCGACGGTTATAGTCGCTGCGTGCCGCGCGATATTCTCGAACGACTGGCCGGCCCGCCCGAGGCGATCGAGACCTCGCGGCCGGCCGCCGACGAAGTGAAGCAGACCACGTGCTACATGTGCGCCTGCAGATGCGGCATCAACGTCCATCTGAAGGACGGCCGCATCCGCTTCATCGAGGGCAATCGCCGCCACCCGGTCAATCGAGGCGTGCTCTGCGCCAAGGGCTCGGCCGGCATCATGCAGCAGATGTCGCCGGCGAAGCTCCGAAAGCCGCTGCTGCGCGTCGGCGAGCGCGGCAAGGCCGAGTTCAAGGAGATCGAGTGGGAGGAGGCGCTCGCCCTCGCGACGGAATGGCTCGGCGCCATCCGGCGCACCGATCCCAAGCGCCTCGCCTTCTTCACCGGGCGCGACCAGAGCCAGTCCCTCACCGGCTGGTGGGCGGCGCAGTTCGGAACGCCGAACTTCGCGGCGCATGGCGGGTTCTGCTCCGTCAACATGGCGGCGGGCGGGCTCTACTCGATCGGCGGCAGCTTCTGGGAGTTCGGCGAGGTCGATTGGGAGCGGACCCGCCTCCTCCTTCTCTTCGGCGTCGCCGAGGACCACGATTCCAATCCGATCAAGCTCGGGCTCGCGAAGCTGAAGGAGCGCGGCGCCAAGATCGTCTCGGTGAACCCCGTGCGCACCGGCTACTCGGCCGTCGCGGACGAATGGCTCGCGGTGAAGCCCGGCACCGACGGGCTCCTCGTGCTCGCGCTCGTCCACGAGCTCCTGAAGAGCGACCGCATCGATCTCGACTTCCTCGCGCGCTACACGAACGCGCCGTGGCTGGTGAGGCGCGACGACGGCCTCTTCGCGCGCGACGCCGAAGGTCGGACGCTCGTCTGGGACAGGCGCACGGACGCCGCCGTCCCGTCGAGCGCGATCGACGTCTCGCCGCGCATCGTCGGCGAGGTGAGGCTCGCCGACGGCGCCGAAGCCGTTCCCGTCTTCCATCTCGTCGCCGAGCGCTATCTCGACGCGTCCTACGCGCCGGAGGCGGTGGCGGCGCGCTGCGGCGTTCCGGCCGAGACGATACGGCGCCTCGCCGCCGAGATCGCGCGCGCCGCCTTCGACGAGGCGATCGTGCTCGAGCAGCCCTGGACCGACTGGGCCGGGCGGCGTCACGCGACGATGATCGGGCGCCCCGTCGCGATGCACGCGATGCGCGGCATCTCGGCGCACTCGAACGGCTTTCAGACCTGCCGGGCGCTGCACCTCCTGCAAATGCTGATCGGCGCCGTCGATACGCCGGGCGCCTGGCGTTACAAGGCACCATTCCCGCGCCATATGCCGGTGGGACCGAAGCCGGCAGGCAAACGCACCGCTCCCGAAACGCCGTTGGGCGGCAGCCCGCTCGGCAATCCTGCGGGGCCCGAGGACCTCCTCGTCGAGCCGGACGGAACGCCGATCCGCATCGACAAGGCGTATTCCTGGGAGGCGCCGCTCGCGCTCCACGGCCTCATGCACATGGTGGTGCGCAACGCATGGGCGGGCGATCCCTACGAGATCGACACGCTCTTCATGTACATGGCCAACATGTCGTGGAACTCGGCGATGAACCCGCCCGAGATTATACGCATGCTGACCGACAAGCGGCCGGACGGCAGCTACAGGATCCCGCGCATCATCTACTCCGACGCCTTCTTCTCGGAGATGGTCGCCTACGCCGACCTCGTTCTGCCCGACACGACCTATCTCGAGCGCTGGGACTGCATCTCGATCCTCGACCGCCCGATCGGCAGCGCCGAGGGCCCGGGCGACGCGATCCGCCAGCCGGTCCTAACGCCCGACCGCGACGTGCGCCCGTTCCAGGACGTGCTGATCGAGCTCGGCGCGCGGCTGAAGCTTCCTGGCTTCGTCGACGAGGACGGGCGGCCGAAATATCCCGGCCTCTATCCCGACTACCTCGTCAATCACGAGCGCAAGCCCGGCGTCGGCCCGCTCATGGGCTTTCGCGGCCCCAACGGCGAACCGAACCCGGACCAGCTCCGGCGCTACGTCGAGAACGGCTGCTTCTGGCGCGGGCGTCTGCCCGAGGACGCGCTCTACTACAAGCACGCGAACAAGGCCTATCTCGAGGCGGCCAAGCGCATGGGCTTCGTCGAGACGACCGACCAGATCGTGCTGCAGCTCTATTCCGAGCCCTTGCAGAAGTTCCGCCGCGCCGCGGAGGGCCACGGGCCCATCCAGCCGCCCGAGCATCTGCGCCGGCGCGTCGCCCTCTACTGCGACCCGCTGCCGTTCTGGTATCCGCCCCTCGACGAGAGCGATTTGCCGCTCGCCGCGGTGACGCAGCGGCCGATGCCGATGTACCACTCGTGGCATTCGCAGAACGCCTGGCTGCGCCAGATCCTTTCCAAGAACCGCCTCTACATCCATCGCGCGACGGCGGAGCGGCTCGGCCTCGCCGACGGCGACCTCGTCGAGATCGAGAGCCGTAACGGAAAAGTGACGGCGCGGGTCCGCCTCTCTTCCGGCGTCGAGCCCGGCACGGTCTGGACCTGGAACGCGATCGGCAAGCGTGCCGGCGCGTGGAATCTCGATCCCGCGGCGCCCGAAGCGACGGAAGGGTTCCTCCTCAACCACCTCATCGGCGAGCTCCTGCCGGACGGGCGCCTCGCCAACGCCGACCCGGTCACCGGTCAGGCGGCCTGGTACGACCTCCGCGTGAGGATCCGCAAAGCCGATACGGCGACGGCGCCCTCGCCGCGCTTCGAGACGCTGCGGCCGCCCGAGGGGATTAGTCCCGCCCCCGACATCGTGCGGTGGAATCCGTGACCGCCCTGCCGCCTCCTGGCCCCAAGAAGCTCGGCCTCGTCATCGACCTCGACCAGTGCGTCGGCTGCCACGCCTGCGCGGTCGTCTGCAAGGAATGGAACACGGGCGGCCATTCGGCGCCGCTCCCGGATCGCGACCCCTACCAGAAGGAGCCGCGCGGGGTGTGGCTCAACCGCGTCCATACTTTCGAGGTCGACGACGAGAGCGGCGGCGGCCGCACGGTGCATTTCCCGAGATCGTGCCTCCATTGCGAGGAGCCGGCCTGCGTCACCGTGTGCCCCACCGGCGCGTCCTACAAGCGCGCCGAGGACGGGATCGTGCTCGTCAACGCCGAGACCTGCATCGGATGCAAGCTCTGCTCCTGGGCCTGCCCCTACGGCGCGCGCGAGTTCGACGACGACGCGGGCGTGATGAAGAAATGCACGCTCTGCATCGACCGCATCTACAACGAGACGCTGGAGGAGGAGGCGCGCGTTCCGGCCTGCGTTTCGACCTGCCCCGCCTCGGCGCGGCATTTCGGCGATCTCGGCGATCCCGACTCGCCCGTCTCCCGCCTCGTCGCCGCGCGCGGCGGGGTCGACCTCATGCCGGAACTCGGCTACAAGCCCGTCAACAAGTATCTACCGCCGCGCGAGCGCCGCTTCGACGCGCCCCCGCCGCGCGCGAAGGAGGAGGAGACGGAGATGGGCGGGTTCCTCCGCTGGATCGACCGGGTGCTGTCGCGGTGAGACGGCTCGCGGCGCTCGTTGTCGCGGCGGCGCTCGCCGGCTGCACCCAGATGCAGGTAGCCGCCGAGAACGAAAGCCGGCACGAAGGCTACTACTACCCGCCCATCAGCTCGACGGAGTTCTACAAGCCGCGCGCGCAGGCGCTCGAGGACAGCAACCGCGCGCGACGCCTCGGCTTCGTCGCCGTGATGCTGGCGCAGCAGCTCGAGCTGCCCTACCCGCCTTCCTACATGCTCTTCGCCAAGGGCCAGGATGCCGAGAAGATGATCATCATCGGCCTCGGCGAGGATTTCGACACGATCTACCGGGCGCGCGCGCACATGGCGGCGCTGACGACGATCGCGCGGCAGAGCCCGCTCTTTCAGGACCTCGGCACGGAAGAGAGCTTCACCTTCTACGATCTTGCCGAGATGCTCGGCTTCCGCGAGATCGTGCTGAGCGACGGCAAGACCTACGCGCACCGGATCAGGCTGCGGTGATGGACGAGAGCGACGTGAAGGCATGGCGGCGAGCGACCCGCGCGGCGCTGATCGAGCGCCGGATGGCGACGCCGCCGAAGACGCGGCGCCAATGGGGCGCGGCGATCGAGCCCCGGCTCGAGGCGCTCGTCCGCGCGAGCGGGGCGCGCACCATCGGCATCTACTGGCCCTTCAAGGCCGAGTTCGACCCGCGCCCGCTCGCCACGCGCCTTCTCGGCGACGGCTTCCGCATCGCGCTTCCGGTGGTGATCGAGAAGAAGCGCCCGATGATTTTCCGTCTCTGGACGCCCGAGACCCCGATGACGAGCGGGATCTGGGACATCCCCGTGCCCGCGGACAGCGAGACCGTCGTGCCCGAGCTCCTGATGGCGCCGGTCGTCGGCTTCGATGCCGCGCGCTATCGCCTCGGCTACGGCGGCGGCTATTTCGACCGGACCCTCGGCAGCCTATCGCCGCGCCCGGTCGCGATCGGAGTGGGCTTCGAGCTCGGCCGCCTCGAGACGATCTTCCCGCAGCCCTTCGACGTGCCGATGAACCACATCGTGACGGAAGCGGGCGTCGCCTGATCCTCTCCCGCCCGAAAAGCGGAAACGAGGATCACCCGTTCTCCGCGAGAACGCTCCCCGCGAGATAGAGCGAGCCGCAGATGAGGAGCCGCGCCGGCGCGTCGGCCGCGAGCGCGGCGACGGCCGCCTCGACCGAGGGGGCGGTGCCGACCTCGGCAACGCCCGCCGCGCGCGCCGCCTCGGCGATACGCTCGGTCGGCGTCGAGAGGCCGTCGCCCGGGATCGGCACGGCGACGAGGCGCCGGAGCTGCTTCCCGAGCGGCGCGAGAAAGGCCTCGAGCGCCTTGTTCGAGCGCATGCCGAGGACGGCGTCGACCGGCTTCTCGCCGGAGGCGACCCAGACGGCGAGGACGTGCCCGGCGCTCTCGTTGTGGCCGCCGTCGAGATAGAGCGCCGTCCCTCGCGGCAGGAGCGAGACGAGCTTGCCCTTCGTCAGGAGCTGCAGCCGCGCCGGCCATTCCGCGCGGCCGACCGCGGCGCGCGCCGCGTCGGGGATCGCGAACGGCATCCGCTTCAGCGCCTCGAGCGCGAGCGCCGCGTTCTCGACCTGGTGCCGCCCCGCGAGCGCCGGCTTCGGCACGTCGCCTTCGCGCCAGTCGCGGCCGTAGAGGGCGACGCGCGTGCCGACCCGCTCGGCGGCCTCGTCGAGGACGCGCGCCGCCGCCGCGGGCTGCGGCCCCGCGACGGCGGGCACGCCCGGCTTCAGGATGCCGGCCTTCTCGGCCGCGATCCTCTCGATCGTGTCGCCGAGGAAGTCGAAATGGTCGAGCGAGATCGGCGCCACCACCGAGACCGCGGGCCGCGCGACGAGGTTCGTCGCGTCGAGCCTCCCGCCGAGCCCCACTTCGAGAAGCACGGCGTCGGCGGGAGTGCGCGCGAAGGCGAGGAACGCCGCCGCCGTCGTCACCTCGAAGAAGGTGATGGGGCGCCCTGCGTTGACCCGCTCCACCTCCTCGAGGATCGGCACCAGCGCGTCGTCGTCGATGAGGCGCCCGGCGACCCGGATCCGCTCGTTGAAGCGCACGAGATGCGGCGAGGTGTAGACATGGACGCGGTACCCGGCCGCCTCGAGCACGGCGCGCATATAGGCGACCGTCGAGCCCTTGCCGTTCGTGCCGCCGACATGGGCGACCGGCGGCAGCCCGTCCTGCGGGTCGCCGAGCGCGCGCATGAGGCGCCGGATGCGGTCGAGCGAGAGGTCGATCGATCTCGGATAGAGCGCCTCGAGCCGTGCGAGGATGCGGTCCGCGGTCATCGAACGACACTCCCTGCCCTCTGCGGCCGGAAAGTCCTCCTCGCAAGCTGCCGCCGCAGCGGTCCCCGCCCGATCGCTCACAGCCGCTTCGCCACTTCCTCGAGCATCACCTCGGTGGCCCCGCCGCCAATCGACTGGACGCGGGCGTCGCGCGTCATGCGCTCGATCGCGCTCTCGCGCATGTAGCCCGCGCCGCCGTGATACTGCAGGCACTTGTACATGACCTCGTTGACGAGCTCGCCGCAGTACGCCTTCGCCATCGAGACCTCGCGCACCGCGTCCCGCCCCTCGAGGTCGAGCGCGGCGCAGTGGTGGACGAGGCGGCGCCCGGCCTCGACCTTGGCGGCGAGCATGGCGAGGTTCTGGCGGATCGCCTGCTTGTCCCAGAGCGCGCCGCCGAAGGCCTGCCGCTCCTTGACGTAGGCGAGGGTGAGCTCGATCGCGGTCTCGGCCTCGCTCATCGCGAGCGCGGCGGCGACGAGGCGCTCGTTCTGGAAGTTCCGCATCACCGCGTAGAAGCCGCGGTTCTCCTCGCCGACGAGATTCTCCGCCGGCACGCGGCAATCCTCGAAGACGAGCTCGCCCGTGTCCGACGAGCGCCAGCCCATCTTGTCGAGCCGCCGGCCGACGCTGAAGCCGGGCGTCCCCTTCTCCACGGCGAAGATCGAGATGCCGCGGCTGCCTTTCGCCGTGGTGTCGGTGCGCGCCGCCACGAAGACGAGATTCGCCTCCGGCCCGTTGGTGATGAACATCTTGGCGCCGTTCAGCACCCAGTCGCCGCCGCGCCGCTCCGCGCGGGTGCGGATCGAGGCGACGTCCGAGCCCGCGCCGGGCTCGGTCACGGCGATCGCGGTCACGATCTCGCCCTTGGCGATGCCCGGCAGCCAGCGGCGCTTCTGCGCCTCGCTGCCGCCGTGGAGGAGGTGCGGGCTCGCCATGTCGGTGTGGACGAGGACGGTGACGGCGAAGCCGCCGAAGGTCGAGCGCCCGAGCTCCTCGGCGAGGACGACCGAGGCGCGGACGTCCATCCCGGCGCCGCCGTATTCCTCCGGAACCCGGAGCCCCAGGAAGCCGAGCTCGCCCATGCGGCGGAGCACGGCGCGCGGCACCATACCCTCCTCCTCCCAGCGGGCGGCGACCGGCTTCACCTCGGTCGCGACGAAGCGCGCGAGCTGTTCGCGCAGGATCCTGTGCTCGTCCCCGAAGACGAGGCTCACGGCACGCACCGGAGGATGACCGGGGCCGCGGATCCCCCGACAGCGGCGCGCGCCCCGCCGCCGGCCTCGTCGATGATGCTCATGAGCGAATTTCCCTACCCCTCGGACCGGCGCATGTTTCCTGCCGATGCGCGCGAGCGTCAATATAGCGTCCGCGGCGCCGCCGCGTCGTCACCGCCAGCGGGAGGCAAGAACATGAGCGACTCGATCTCCTCGGCCCATTCCGCGGATGCCGCGCTCGGCGCCACCGCGGCGCACCGCCCGACCTTGATGGGCACGCGCCACATGGCGGTGGCGGGGCATTACGGCGCCGCGCACGCCGCCTTCGCGATCCTCGAGGCGGGCGGCAACGCCGTCGATGCGGGTGTCGCCGCGGGGCTCGCCCTCGGGGTCCTCCAATGCGACATCGTCAACGTCGCCGGCGTCGCGCCCATCATCCTGCGCGAGGCCAAGACCGGCCAGGTGCACACGATCGCCGGGCTCGGGCCGTGGCCGCGCCTCGCCGACCCCGAGAAGTTCCGGCGCGAGAACGGCGGGCACGTGCCGGAGGGGCTTCTGCGGACCGTGGTGCCCGCGGCGCCCGACGCCTGGATCACCGCGCTCGAGCGCTTCGGGACGATGTCGTTCGGCGAGGTCGCGGAGGCTGCGATCCGCTTCGCCGAGGGCTTCCCGATGTATCCGCTCCTCGCCGGCATGATCCGCCTCCACGAGGCCGAGTACCGGCGCTGGGAGTCGAACGCCGCGATCTACCTGCCCAACGGACGCCCGCCCGAGGTCGGCGAGATCTTCCGCCAGAAGGATCTCGCGCGGACGCTCCGCTACATGGTGGACGAGGAGAAGGCGAAAGGGCGCCTCAAAGGCGCGCGGGATGCCTTCTATCGCGGCGACATCGCGCGCGCGATCACGCGCTACCACGAGACCCACGGCGGGTGGCTGCGCATGGAGGACATGGCCGAATACCGTTCCGAGGTCGCCCGCGCGGTGACGCGGCGCTGGAACGGGATCGAGGTCTCGACCTGCGGGCCCTGGTGCCAGGGGCCGGTTCTCCTCCAGGCGCTGCAGCTTCTCGACCCGACCGAGCTGCAAAGGCTCGGCCACAACTCGCTCGACTACCTCCACGTCATCGCCGAGGCGCTGAAGCTCGCCTTCGCCGACCGCGAGCGCTGGTACGGCGACCCGCGCTTCGTCGACGTGCCGCTGGAGCGCCTTCTCTCGGAGAGCTACGCCGCCGAGCGGCGCCGGCTCATCGACCCCGACCGGGCCTTCGTGGAGGCGCCGCCGGTGACGGCGCTGCCGCCGGCGCCGCGCGACACCTCCTATGTCTGCGTCGTCGACCGCGAAGGGAGCGTCTTCTCGGCGACGCCGAGCGACGTCTCCTTCGAGAGCCCGGTCATCCCCGGAACGGGGCTCTGCCCCTCCTCGCGCGGCTCGCAGTCCTGGTGCGACCCCGCGCACAAGAGCGTCCTCGCGCCCGGCAAGCGGCCGCGCCTCACGCCGAGCCCGGCGCTCGCGGTGAAGCCCGGCGAATGGGTCATGCCCTTCGGCACGCCGGGCGGCGACGTTCAGCTCCAGGCGATGCTCCAGGTCCTTCTCAATATCGCGCTTTTCGGCATGGCGCCGCAGGAGGCGGTCGAGGCGCCGCGGATCGCCACCTATTCTTTTCCCGACAGCTTCGAGCCGCACCAGAGCTTTCCGGGAAGGCTCAATGCCGAGACGCGGCTTTCCCCCGCGATCCTCGAGGGCCTCGCCTCGAAGGGTCATGACCTCGTGCGCTGGCCCGACTGGACCTGGCGTGCCGGCGCCGTGTGCACCATCTTGGCCGAAGAGAGGACGGGCGTTCTCTCGGGCGGCGCCGACCCGCGCCGTCCTTCCTACGCGGTAGGCTGGTGAGGCGCGCCATGGACAAGATCGATAAGAGCGACGCCGAATGGCGTCAGATCCTTACACCCGAGCAGTACCGGGTGCTGCGCAAGCACGGCACCGAGCGCGCCGGCTCCTCGCCGCTCGACAAGAACTACGCGCCCGGCACCTATCTCTGCGCCGCCTGCGGCAACGAGCTCTTCGGCTCCGACACCAAGTTCGACAGCGGCACCGGCTGGCCGAGCTTCTGGGCCCCGAAGGAAGGCGCGGTCGAGACCTCGACCGATTACTTCCTGCTCTATCCCCGCACCGAGGTCCATTGCGCGCGCTGCGGCGGCCATCTCGGCCACGTCTTCAAGGACGGTCCGCCGCCGACCGGCCTGCGCTATTGCATGAACGGGGTCTCGCTCCGCTTCGTGCCGGCGGAGGGCGGAGAGGGAAAGGAGAAGTAGGCGGGCTATCGCTTGCGCGCGGTCTTCTTCCGCGCCGTCGACTTCCGTCCCGCGGACTTCCGTGCCGGGCTCTTCTGCGCGCCCGTCTTTCGCGCGGTCTTCCGGCTCGAGCCCTTCGCTGCCGAGCGCCGCGCCGAGCCCTTCTTCGCTGCGCCCGCCCGCGAAGCCGTCTTGCGCTTCGGGAGCTTCTTGCGCCCGACGCTGGCCATCTCGTGCAGGTCCTCCTCGCTCATCGACTGGACCATGCCCTTCGAGGCGCCTTTGAGGCTCGACTTCGGACGCTCGCCGCGCTTGGCAGAGAGGGCCGCGCCCGCGGCCATCTGCTGCTGTTTCGATTTCGCTTTCGCCATGCAGCGGGAACAGCGCTCGGCCTGCTCTGTTCCCGCGCGGCGCCGGCTCTATTTCGAGCTCATCGACTGCGTGAAGAGCGTCACCGCGAACACGACGAAGCCGGCGATGACGAGCGCGAGATAGGCTTTTTCGGCGGCACTCATCACATTACCCCCTTGTCCCTTGCGTTTCCGCGAATTGCTGCGGGCCCGAAAGGGCGGCGCTTTGATCCAGATCAAAGACTCGGAGGAGCTCGATGACGCGGCAGGAAAGCGACACGATGGGCACCGTCGAGGTGCCGGCCGACCGCTATTGGGGTGCCCAGACGCAACGCTCGCTGCAGAACTTCCGGATCGGCGGCGAGCGCATGCCGGAGCCGCTCATCCGCGCGCTCGGCATCCAGAAGCAGGCGGCCGCGCGCGCCAACATGGCGCTGGGCGCGCTCGACAAGCGGCTCGGCGAGGCGATCGTCGCCGCGGCGGAAGAGGTGATCGATGGCAGGCTCGCCGACCACTTCCCCCTCGTCGTCTGGCAGACCGGGTCGGGGACGCAGACCAACATGAACGCCAACGAGGTGATCGCGAACCGGGCGATCGAGCTTCTCGGCGGCCGGCTCGGCTCGAAATCGCCGGTCCACCCGAACGATCACGTCAACATGGGCCAGTCGTCGAACGACAGCTTTCCGACCGCGATGCATATCGCGGCCGTGGAGGAGCTTCATCGCCGCCTCCTCCCCGCGCTCGGCAGGCTCCGCGCCGCCCTCGCCGAGAAGGCGGCGTCCTTCGCCGGCATCGTCAAGATCGGCCGCACCCACCTTCAGGACGCGACGCCTCTGACGCTCGGCCAGGAGTTCGGCGCCTATGCGCGCCAGGTCGAGCTCGGCATCGCGCGCGTCGAGGCGACGCTGCCGCGGCTCCTCATGCTGGCCCAGGGCGGCACCGCCGTCGGCACCGGGCTCAACGCCAAGCCCGGCTTCGCCGAGCGCTTCGCCGAGGAAGTGGCGAAGATCACCGGCCTTCCCTTCGTCTCGAACCCGAACAAGTTCGAGGCGCTCGCGACCCACGACGCGCTCGTCGAGCTCTCGGGCGCGCTCAACGTCCTCGCCGTCTCGCTCAACAAGATCGCGAACGACATCCGTCTTCTGGGCTCAGGGCCGCGCTGCGGCCTCGGCGAGCTGCGCCTCCCCGAAAACGAGCCCGGCTCCTCGATCATGCCGGGCAAGGTCAACCCGACTCAGGCCGAGGCGATGACGATGGTCTGCGCGCAGGTGATGGGGAACCATGTCACCGTCACCGTCGCCGGCGCGCAGGGGCATCTCGAGCTCAACGTCTTCAAGCCCGTCATCATCTACAACGTGCTGCAGTCGATCCGGCTTCTCGCCGACGCGGCCGAGAGCTTCGCCGACAACTGCGTCGCCGGCATCGAGGCGAACCGCGCGCGGATCGACGAGCTCCTCCATAATTCGCTGATGCTCGTGACGGCGCTCAGCCCGCGTATCGGCTACGACAAGGCGGCCGAGGTGGCGAAGAAGGCGCACAAGGAAGGGACGAGCCTTGCGGCCGCCGCGGTCGCGCTCGGCTATCTGACGCGGGAGGAGTTCGAGGCCGCCGTCCGCCCCGAGGAGATGCTCGGCCCCAAGTGAGAAAGCGCTCGATCCGGATCGCCGGGCACCGCACCAGCGTCGCGCTCGAGGCGCCGTTCTGGGAGGCGCTCGACCGCCTCGCCGCCGCGCGCGGCCTTTCCCTCGCCGCGCTCGTCGGCGAGATCGACGCCGGCCGCGGCACGCGGAACCTCGCGAGCGCCCTCCGCCTCTACGTCCTCGACCGCGCCAAGGAAGGGGCGCTCTCAACGCCCGAGAAAGGGCACGAAACTAAAGGTTGAAAGACTGCACGCTGTTCACGTATTGTTCTGAAGATCCACGTCCGAGGAACGAGGTACGGCGATGCAGCTGACCTTGCGCGATCAGACGAACGGGCGCCTTGGGGAGGGGGCTCTCGTCGTCGAGTTCGGCAACACGATGCGCCTCACCGCGCGCACGCTGATCGCCGAGCGCGTGCGCCTCGAATGGGAGGCACAGCGCGAGAAGTCCGGGGCAGCGGGGCGCAAGCCCCGCCAAGAGCAATGCGCCGGGGTCGGCCGGGACCGGCCGCCCCCGCTCGTCGACGCAGACATGATGCGGCGGCTCAACCCTTATTCCCGCCCGCGGGGCGCACGGCCCGTATTGAGGACGCTCGAGGCGGCCACGAAGCTGGCGTTCGAAGGGTTCCGTCGGAACGCCTTCTTTCTCATCGTCGACGGGCGGCAGGTCACGGATCTCGACGAGGAGATTCCGTTCCAAACCACGAGCCGGGTCGTCTTCCTGCGGCTCTTCCCGTTGGTCGGAGGCTGACGCATGGAAGCGCCGTCGGCACGGCGAGCCCCTGGGAGGAGGAAGGCTTCCGGCCCTGCCGACATCGACGGAAAGCTCGAGGCATGGATCGATGCGTGGCAGCCGCTGATAGCTGAGCTGGAGGCGGCGCGCTGGGCCGGGATCACCGCCGGGCTCCGCGCCCGCTCGCGGGCGGCGCAGGCCATTGTCGCAGCGAACCCCGCCCTCGATTGGCCGCTCATGAACCTCGACAAACGGCAGGGCGAGGCGGAATTCCGGCGCGTTCTGGGGAGTCTCGGAGGGTGGGGCTCGGAGTTCAATCGCGCCTGGCTCGCGCGAATGCGCCAGGACGACGCGTACTGGCAGGAGGTTCCCGCCACCGAGGACTGGTCCGGCGCCTGGGTTCCGAATGCGCGCATCCTTTCCGGCCTTCCCTGCGGTGAGCAGGAGTACCTGCGAGGGTTTCTCTGGTCGCTCCGCGGCGCGAAACCATCCGGGAAGTGGGCGGCACGCGCCCGCGAGATCGCCTCCGGGCGGAATGGCCGCCGCATCAGGCGCGCGATCATCGACTGGCTCGAGACGCTGCCCGTCGCGAAGGTTTCCTCAGAGCTCGTGCGAAATCGGCCGGATCTGCTCTGCTTTCGGAGCTTCCGCCGCTACGCGCTCGAGGACATCGAGCGGACGGGCAGTCCGGAAGCCGCTGCCCTTCTGGCCTTCTTCACCCCTCCTTTCCCGCTCTGGACGTACTGGAGCTGGGGCCTGCGAGACCCTGCGATCCTCTCGGAGGGGGCTGCGCGGCTCGTGCGCGCCGCCGCCTGGATGTTGACGAACTGGCGCGACGAAGAGGTCGTCGCCGCGCTTCGGAAGAGCGCGGAAGCGACGCTTATGCGCGTCGCGATGCGCGGCGGCGGCGTCGAGTACCGTTCGCTCCTCGCGGCCAATACGTGCATCCTGGCGCTCGGCGAGATCGCCTCGCCGGAAGCCGTCCAGGCCCTCGGGCGGATCAAGCTCGGGATCCGGGACGAGCGGCTCTCGAAGCAGATCGCGGCGGCGATGGAAGCGGCGGCCGCGCGCGCCGGGATGACGGTCGAGGATCTGGAGGAGTTGTCCGCCCCCGACCTCGGCCTCGGCGAGGTCGGCGTCAAGTCGCTGCGGCTCGGCGACTTCTCCGCGACGCTCCGCGTCGTCTCGACGACGCGGGTCGACGTCGCGCTCGCGCGCTCGGACGGCAGGCCCGTCAAGACCGTTCCCGCCGCGATCAAGGCCGACAAGGAGAGCCGCGCCGCGCTAAAAGAGCTGAAGGAGCTCGGGAAGACCCTCGCCCAGGCGCTTCCCGTTCACCGCCAGCGAATCGAGAGCCTCTACCTCGCGAAAAGATCCTGGCCGCTCGCGGTCTGGCGCGAACGGTTCCTCGACCATCCCGTGGTCGGGACGATCGCACGGCGGCTGATCTGGAACGTCGCGGGACCCGGAGGAGAGGCCCGCTCCTTCCTCTGGCCCGATGGTGCCCCGATCAATTCGCGCGGCCGGCGCGCGGCCGGGCTGCGCGACGACGACATCGTCACGCTATGGCATCCGCTCGACGCTCGGCAGGAAGACGTCGCCCTGTGGCGCGCCTTCCTCATGGAGCGCAAGCTCGTCCAGCCGTTCAAGCAGGCGCACAGGGAGGTCTATCCGCTCACTGATGCCGAAAGAGCGATCGGGCTCTATTCCAACAGGTTCGCCGGCCACATCCTGCGTCAGCACCAGAGCGTCGCCCTCGCGCGCCGTCGCGGGTGGCGCGCGACTTTGAGAATCTGCGCCGACGTTCCGAACGATCAGCCCACGCATGTGCGCATGCGCGACTACGGCCTTGCCGCCGAGCTCTGGACGGAGGCAGCCGGCGGCATCGATGCGGAGGTCACCGACACGGGCGCGTACGTATTCATTTCGACCGATCGCGTGCGATTCCGTCGTTTGACGACCGGGGCGGAGGGGCGTGAAGAGCTCGGCGAGCCCGTCCCGCTCGAGGCCGTGCCGCCGCGCCTCTTCTCGGAAGTGATGCGGGACGTCGATCTCTTCATCGGGGTCGCCTCGATCGGGAACGACCCGTACTGGACCGATCGCGGCGCCGATGCCGAGCATCCGAACCAGTGGCGGAACACGGCTCGGATTTACTGGGAGCAGCACGCCAACGCGCCCCTCGTGGCTTCGGGCGAAAATCGGAGAGAGATCCTGGCCGAGATAATTCCCTCTCTCGCCATTGCCGAGCGCTGCTCGTTCTCCGACCGCCATCTCGTCGTGCGCGGGAACCTGCGCACCTACCGGATTCATCTCGGCTCCGCCAACGTCTTCAGGGACGACGACGTGTATCTCTGCATTGTGCCGCGGAGCGGCCCCGAGGCGTGGGATACGGCCTTTTTCCCGTTCGAAGGCGACCGACTCCTTTCGGTCATCCTGTCGAAGGCGCTGATGCTCGCGTCCGACGACCGGATCACCGACCCGAGCATCCTGTCCCAGCTCCGGAAATAGCCGAAGGGGCAGGGCCCACCC
>JADGGZ010000337.1 GCA_019689675.1 Rhodospirillales bacterium
CGAGCAGCGGTCTCCGCTCACGCGGATTCATCGTGAGGAGGCCCATGATGCTGAAGGAATTCCGCGAGTTCGCGATGCGCGGCAACGTCATCGACATGGCTGTCGGCATCATCATCGGCGCCGCATTCGGAAAGATCGTGAGCTCGCTCGTGAGCGACGTGATCATGCCGCCGATCGGGCTTCTGCTCGGCGGCGTCGACTTCTCGAACCTCTTCATCAATCTGTCGAGCCAGCCCTACGCGTCGCTGGCGGAGGCCCAGGCAGCAGGGGCGCCGACGATCAACTACGGCATGTTCCTCAACACCGTGCTCGACTTCGTGATCATCGCCTTCGCGATCTTCATCGTGGTGAAGCAGTTGAACCGGCTGAAGCGGCCGGAGCCTGCGGCAGCGCCGACGACGAAGACCTGTCCCTACTGCGCGACCACGGTGCCGCTCCAGGCCAAGCGGTGTCCGCATTGCACGTCGGTGATCGACCCGTCCGGGACGACCGGAACGATCGCCGCCTAAGAGCCAGCCCGAGGAGGCCGACATGCCGCCGCCGCGCGACGACATCAACGAGTGGGAGGTGATCGCGGCGGCAGCGGCGCTCACCGCCTTCCTCGCGATCGTGTGCATCTCGCTCTACCACCTCTACTTCGAGAACGGCAGCATCGTCCCCGACCACGGGCTCGAAGCGTCGTCGGAGAGCCTCTGGCGCTGGCTCACGGCTCGTCCAAACTAGTCGCCGAACGACCTGCGGAGGCCCGGGGCGATCGCGACTTCAATCGGCGGCGCCGATAGCACCGATCGGAACTTCCCGTTTGAGATCGCAGGTGTTCGGCACCAGATGCTCGAAGGCGACGGGAGCGCCGCGAGAAAGGTCCTCGCGTGCGCCGCATCCTCCCTCCCGAGGGCACAATGCTGGAGACCGAAATGGATCGTCCGCAGCGTATAGTCGACAATACCTCGCCCGCCTCCGCTTCCTCGATCGACCCTGTCTCGCGGGTCACGCTTCAGCGATTCGGCCTCATGACCTTGACGATCGCCGGCCTCGTCGCCTGGAGCGGCGACGTGCTTCAGACATCCGTCGCATTGACCGGGATCGCCGCGGCCATAACCACGATGATGGCGGCGCTTCTGCAGGAGCGCCTTCTGCAGCCGAGCCTCAACCGGTGGGATGAGGCGGCCGCCTATGTCGGCTTGCACACGCTCAGCCGGCTGATGAGCGGGATGGTATAGCTCCGGGCACGGGCGGCTCCCGCTCAGCCGGAGCGGCTCATGGCGTCCGGCCGCGCTTGCCCTTTCCTCCGACTTGCTGCGCCGGCGCGCGCGGCGGTCCTTCCGCGCGTCCGTCGCCCAAGGCCACGTTCGCCGCCCCTGCCGCCGCGGTGACCACGATCCTCAGACCGCGCAGCGCAGGCGCGAGCACTTCGCCGTCGCCGGCCGACGGGTAGGCCGCGTAGATCGCCAGCGGAAATGTCGGGGCGCCGCCGACCTCGCGCACGCGACCCGACCTCAGATGCCGCCTGACGAGCCCTCTCGGGAAGTAGCCGGAGCCGCCGCTGGACAGGAGTTGCGCGAAGCCGAGCGTCCCCAGGCCGATGAAAAGCGCCGGCTCGGAAAATCGGGAAACTCCATCCGGTGCCGCCGGCGGAACTCGTCGCCCCAATCGACATAGATATAGTCCTTGGGACCCTTCCTGCCCCGCGGCTCCGCTTCGACCAGAACGAGCTCCTCCTCGGCGATGAGATCGACCTTCACCCCCGGGCGGCTCTGCGGCGAATAGGTCACCGCGAGGTCGAGCACGCCATCCAGAACATTGTGCATGAGGGTATCGGGCAGCCCGATCTCGCAGCGCACGGCGATGTCGGCGGCATGCTGGCGCATCCACGGCACCCAGCCGTGCAGCATCCTGTTCCAGAGCCCGGCCTCGGCGCCGATCCTCAGCATTTTCCGGTAACCCGCCGGGACCGCGGCTTCTTGTCGCGCCTCCGTCCAGATGCGCACGAGTGCCGCAGCGTGTCGCTGAAACTGCGTCCCCGCCGGCGTGAGCACGGCGCCGCCCTTACCCCTGATGAAGAGCCGCCGTCCGATCTGCTCCTCGAGCAGCTGAATGCGGCCGCTCACCGTCGATTGCGTGACATGCAGCCGGTCTGCCGCGTGAAGGAAGCTGCCGGCCGCGACGACCTCGAGAAAGGTGCGAGCGAGCTCGATCTCCATTGGGATTTCCCGTCATCTATCGGCGACGCCGATATGAACGAGCGGATATTCCCGTTTGTCAAACCGTCGGCAGATTCATAGATGCGATGGCACAGCCGCTGCCGCCGTGATCGGCACCGCAAGCACCGCGACCGTTGCGGAACCCTGAACCGCGGGCGAGCGGCCGAACAATGGGAAGTGCCGTGCCTCATGAGACCCCCGTCGCGGGTCTTCGCGCCGCAAAGGCTTTATCGATCGTCGACGTACGCCGGCTGAGCGAGCCCGGCGCAAGCAGCCGACCGACGCGGACGGACGGGTCCGAGTGCCGAGCCTCATCCGATCTTTTCGAGAAGGAGCGAAGCAATGTCGGGCGCTGATGTCGCAACACACCGAAGCGAGGGAGATGAAAGGCCCGGGTTCTGGACCCGCTGGCTTTTCTCGACCAATCACAAGGACATCGGGACGCTTTATCTCCTCTTCTCGATCACCGCTGGGCTGATCGGCGGCTTCTTGTCGCTCGTGGTGCGGACGGAGTTGGCCCATCCGGGCCTGCAGTGGATCGACGACCCGCAATTCTACAACGTCGTCGCGACGGCGCACGGCCTCGTCATGATCTTCTTCGTGGTGATGCCGGCGCTCATCGGCGGTTTCGGCAACTGGTTCGTGCCGCTGCTGATCGGAGCGCCGGACATGGCGTTCCCGCGGATGAACAACATCAGCTTCTGGCTGCTTGTCCCGTCGTTTGCCCTGCTGCTCGCCTCGATGTTCGTCGACAGCGGCGCCGGAACCGGATGGGTCCTCTACCCGCCGCTCGCGGGCCCCAGCGGCCATCCGGGGCCGGCGGTCGACATGGTGATCTTCTCGTTCCACCTCGCCGGCGCGTCATCCGTTCTCGGC
>JADGGZ010000066.1 GCA_019689675.1 Rhodospirillales bacterium
GATCGTGTCGCCGGGCTCGACGACCTCGATCCGCTCGGACTGCCAGGCCGACGCCGAGACGCCGAGCACGAAGAGGCCGACGCCGAGATGGGCGATCGTCGTGCCCCAGGCGGAGCGCGGCAGGTGCCGCATGCGCGACCACGAGAGCCGCGTGCGCTCGACCCATTCGGTGAGCGCGCCGAAGACGAGCCAGGCGGCGAGCCCCACGCCGAGCACGGCGAGAAGGGGACCGCCTTCGGCGAGCCAGGCGGCGAGCGCGGCGGCCGCGACCGCGAGGCCGAAGGCGAATTTGAGCCGGTCGAGCGCGCCCAGAAGGTCGCCGCGCTTCCAGGCCAGCATCGGCCCCACCACGATCATCACGCAGAGCGGCCACATGAGCGGCAGGAAGGTCGCGTCGAAGAAGGGCTTGCCGACCGAAATCTTCGGCCCGCCGACCGCGTCGAGGAAAAGCGGGTAGAGCGTGCCGACGAAAACGGTCGCGGCCGCGGTCGAGAGGAGGAGATTGTTGAGGACGAGCGCGCCCTCGCGGCTGATCGGCGCGAAGAGCCCGCCCGCCTTCAGCGCCGGCGCGCGCACGGCGTAGAGCGTCAGCGAGCCTCCGATCACGACCGCGAGGAGCGCGAGGATGAAGGCGCCGCGCGCCGGATCGACGGCGAAGGCGTGGACGGAGGTGAGGACGCCCGAGCGCACGAGGAACGTGCCGATGAGCGAGAGCGAGAAGGTGACGATCGCGAGAAGGATCGTCCAGCTCTTCAGCGAGTCGCGCTTCTCGACGACGATCGCCGAGTGGAGGAGGGCGGTGCCGACGAGCCACGGCATGAAGGAGGCGTTCTCGACCGGGTCCCAGAACCACCAGCCGCCCCAGCCGAGCGTGTAGTACGCCCACCAGCTTCCGAGCGCGATCCCCAGCGTCAGGCAGACCCAGGCCGCGAGCGTCCACGGCCGCACCCAGCGCGCCCACGCGGGATCGACGCGGCCCTCGATGAGCGCCGCGACCGCGAACGAGAACGCCATCGAAAATCCGACATAGCCGAGATAGAGGAACGGCGGGTGGAACGCGAGGCCGGGGTCCTGGAGGAGCGGGTTGAGGCCGCGCCCGTCGGGCGGCGCGGGAACGACGCGGAGGAACGGGTTCGAGGTGAGGAGGATGAAGAGGAGGAAGCCGACCCCGATCATCCCCTGGACCGAGAGCACGCGCGCGCGCAGCCGCGGCGGGAGCTGCGTGCCGAAGAACGCGACCGCTGCCCCGAACAGCGTCAGAATCAGCACCCAGAGCAGCATCGAGCCCTCGTGATTGCCCCAGACGCCGCTGATCTTGTAGAGGAGCGGCTTCGCCGTGTGGCTGTTCTGGACGACGTTCGCGACCGAGAAGTCGGACGTCACGTAGGCGTTCATGAGCGCGAGGAACGCCGCCAGGACGAAGACGAACTGGCCGATCGCCATGGTGTCGGCGAGCGCCATCAGCGAGGCGTCGCCGCGCGCGGCTCCGTAGAGCGGCAGGGTCGACTGGACGAGCGCGAGGAAGAGCGCCAGGACGAGCGCGTAATGTCCGAGCTCGACGATCATTGCGGCCGTGCGGCCCCGCTCGCCTCGGGATTCCAGTGCCCCGAGCGCTTCAGCGCGTCGGCGACCTCGGGCGGCATGTATTTCTCGTCGTGCTTGGCGAGGACGGTCGTCGCCCGGAAAACCCCCTGCTCGAGCCGGCCCTCCGCGACGACGCCCTGTCCTTCGCGGAAGAGGTCGGGCAGCGCCCCCTGGTAGGTGACCGGGATCGTGTGCGCCCCGTCGGTCACGCGGAAATCGACAGTCGTGCCCTGGCGCGAGAGACTGCCGGGCTCGACGAGCCCGCCGATGCGGATGCGCCGGTCGGGCCCGATATGTTTCTCGACGACGTCCGAAGGGCTGTAGAAGAAAACGAGGCTGTCGTCGAAGGCGCTCAGCACCAGAGCGGTCGCGACGCCGAGGCAGGCCATCGCGGCGAGGAGAACGTAGAGCCGGCGGCGCTTTCGCGTCATCGCGCGTCCTGGAGGCGCGCGAGCTCGCGGCGCCGCGCCCGGTATTGCCGCAGGCTCTGGACGAGGAGGCCGCCGAGCGCGAGGACCGCGATTCCGTAGGAGGGCCAGACGAAGGCGGCGTAGCCGCCCATCTCGAGAAACGCGCTCATGCCGGAGCCGCCATCGAGGGCGCTGCGCCGCGCTCCGCCTCGGCGAGCCGCAGCGCCCGGATCTTGCGCTCGATGAGGGCCGTGCGCAGGCGGATCAGCAGCACGGTCACGAAGTAGAGGAAGAAGGCGAGCGCCATGACGAGGAGCGGCTGCAGCATCGAGGGCGCGATCGCGGGGCCCCCCATCCGCACCACGCTCGCCGGCTGGTGGAGCGTGTTCCACCAGTCGACCGAGAACTTGATGATGGGCAGGTTGACGACGCCGACGAGGGCGAGAATGCCGGCCGCGCGCGCGCCGCGTGTCGGCTCGTCGAAGGCGTAGGCGAGCGCCAGATAGCCGAGGTAGAGGAAGAACAGGATCAGGACCGAGGTGAGGCGCGCGTCCCACACCCACCACGTCCCCCACATGGGCTGGCCCCAGAGCGAGCCCGTGACGAGGCAGACCAACGTGAAAGCGGCGCCGATCCAAGCCATCTCGCGCGCCGCGAGCTCGGCGAGGGGATGGCGCCAGACGAGCCCCACCGCGCTCGCCAGCGCCATGGCGCCGTAAACCATGAGCGCCATCCAGGCTGCCGGGACGTGGATGTACATGATCCGCACCGATTCGCCCTGCTGGTAATCGGGCGGCGCCACGAGGAGCGCGAGGTAGAGCCCGACCAGCGTCGTGAGCGCCGCCGCCGCCGCCACGTAGGGCAGCACGGCCGCGGACAGCCGCATGAACCGGGCGGGGTTGGCGAAACGGTGCATCCGGGAGCCTCAGAAGGGGATGAATGTAATGGAGGTCAAGGGCCTGCGTCGCCTTGACCTGGATCAGCCCCCGCCCGGCGAGGCTGAACGATGCCCCGACGGCGGTCGTTTTTCATTGCTGGTCGGCGTTTTCATGCCTTTGACGTGTTACGGTTTTGTGACACCGTCTTTACCCCGGAAGGAGGACCAGAAAACGGCTAGCACGGTCATCATCGAACTTCTCGCCGACGTCGCGCTGCTCCTCTGGGGTTTGCGCATGGTGCGTACCGGCGTCACGCGCGGATTCGGCGCGCGTCTGCGGCAGGTGCTCGGCCGAAGCATCCACAACCGCTTCGCCGCGCTCCTCGCCGGACTCGGCGTCACCGCGGTGCTGCAAAGCTCGACCGCGACCGCCCTCATCGCGAGCTCGTTCGCCGCGCGCGGCTTCATGGACACGGCGACCGCCTTCGCCGTGATGCTGGGCGCCGATGTCGGGACCAGCCTCGTCGCCCAGGCGCTCTCGCTCCCGATCGGCTGGGTCGGCTCGCTGACGCTGCTGGGCGGCGTCATCCTCTTCATGACGAGCAAGGTGACGGTCTGGCGCGACGTCGGCCGAATCGGCGTCGGGCTCGGCCTCATGCTGCTGGCGCTGCGCCTCATCGTCGCGACATCGTCGGTGCTGCGCGAATCGGTGGCGCTGCACGAGATCCTGGGCCTCGTCGCGAACGACGCGCTCTTCGCGATCGTCTTCGCCGCCGTTCTCACCTGGCTCGCGCATTCGAGCCTCGCGACCGTGCTTCTCGTGATGAGCCTCGCGGCCGCGAACGTGGTCGATTCCGCCGGCGCGCTGCTTCTCGTCCTCGGCGCCAATCTCGGCGGCACGCTGCCGGCCGTGGTGGCGTCCCTCGGCGAGGGGCCGGAGGCACGGCGCGTCACCTTCGGGAACGCCGTCTTCAAGGCGGTCGGAGTCGCGATCGCGCTGCCGCTTCTGCCGCTGGTGGAGCCGTTGCTCCAAGCACTCGACAGCAACCCGGCAAGGCTGGTCGTCAATTTCCACACCGCCTTCAACATCGCGGTCGCAGCGCTCTTCGTCCTCCTCGTCGGCCCCGCCGCGAAGCTCGCGACCCGGCTGCTGCCCGCTGTCGAGCGCGACGACGACCCGCTTCGCCCGCGCTACCTCGATCGGCAAAGCATGGAGACGCCCTCGGTCGCGCTCGCCGCCGCGGCGCGCGAGACGCTGCATATGGGCGACATCATCGAGGAGATGCTGCGCAAGAGCATGGCCGCGCTCCTCACCGACGACCGGAAGCTCGTCGCCGAAGTCATGCGCATGGACAACGCCGTCGACCGCCTGCACGAGGCGATCAAGCTCTACGTCACCGAAGTGACGCGCGAAAGCCTCGACGAGGAAGAGGGGCGTCGCGCCACCGACATCATCAGCTTCACGACCAATCTCGAGCATATCGGCGACATCATCGACAAGAACCTCATGGAGCTCGCCGCCAAGAAGATAAAGAACCGGCGCCGCTTCTCCGACGAAGGCGCGCGCGAGCTCGAGGCGCTGCACCGGCAGGTGCTGGAGAGCCTCCGCCTCGCGCTCGGCATCTTCATATCGGGCGACGTCAAGATCGCGCGCCAACTCCTCGACGAGAAGGTGCGCGTGCGCGACGCGGAGCGCGCCGCGGCGGAAAGCCACCTCGCGCGCCTGCGCGAGGGGCGCGTCGAGAGCATCGATTCGAGCTCGCTCCATCTCGATGTGCTGCGCGACCTGAAGCGCATCCACTCGCATATCTGCTCGGTCGCCTATCCGATCCTCGAGGCCGCCGGCGAGCTCCGGCGATCGCGCCTGCGCCGGGCGGCAGGCGAGGAGCCCGCGCCGGCCTCGCAGCCGGCCGGGTCCGCGGCCGAATGAGACTCATGCCGAACAAGCGGCGGCGCTAGACCTTGCGCCTCGATCCGGGCGTCGTCGCCCTCGTCCTCCTGGCGGCGCTCCTCCACGCGAGCTGGAACGCCCTCGTCAAGTCGGACAGCGACCGGCTCGTCTCGATGGGCCTCGTCATGATCGCGGGGGCCGTTCTCGGACTCGCGGTCGTGCCCTTCGTCCCCTTTCCCGACGCCGAGGCGTGGCCGTTCCTCCTCGGCTCGGTCCTCATCCACAACTTCTATTACTTCTTCCTCCTCAAGGCATATCGCTGGGGCGACCTCAGCCACGTCTATCCGATCGCGCGGGGGCTCGGCCCGCTGATCGTCGCCGTCGCCTCGGGCGGACTCATCGGCGAGCACCTCGCGCTCGGGGAGATCACCGGCGTCTGCCTCGTCTCCTGCGGCATCGCGAGCCTCGCCTTCGGCAACGGCCTGCCGCGCGGAAGCGAGTGGCGGCCCGTCGTCTATGCCATGCTGACCGGCGTCACGATCGCGGCCTACACGATCACCGACGGCCTCGGCGCGCGCCACTCCGCGAACGCGCTCAGCTACATCGCCTGGCTCAATGTCGTCGAAGGACCGTGGGTCTTCCTCGTCGCGCTCGCGGTGCGGCGCGGCAGCATTCTCGTCTATCTGCGCCGCCACTGGTGGCGCGGCCTCGCCGGCGGCGTCATCGCCACGATCGGCTACGGCATCGCGATCTGGGCGCTTTCGCTCGGCGCCATGGCGCATGTCGCCGCGCTGCGCGAGACCTCGGTCGTGTTCGCCGCCGCGATCGGGGCGATTCTCCTGCACGAAAGCTTCGGCAGGCGGCGCATCTTCGCCGCCGTCGCCGTCGCAGCGGGGCTGGTGCTGATGAACATGCGATGGTCGTGAACCCTCGCGTCCGCAGCGCTACGCGCTAGAGTGAAGCCATGGAACGGGTCGTCATTATCGGTGCGGGACAGGCCGGCGGCTGGGCCGCGAAGACGCTTCGCGACGAGGGCTTCACGGGCGAGGTCGTACTCGTGGGGGAGGAGGCGCATCCGCCGCACGAGCGGCCGCCGCTCTCGAAGGATGTGCTTCTCGGTACGAAACCGCCCGAAAGCACCTATCTCTGGCCCGCCGGGCTCGACGTCGACTTCCGCCCGAAGACGAGGGCGGTCGCGCTCGACCGCGCCGCGCACCGCGTCGAGCTCGCCGACGGCTCGAGCCTCGCCTACGACAAGCTGGTGCTCGCGACCGGGGCGCGGGTCCGCAGGCTCGAGCATCCCGGGGCGCTTTACCTGCGCACGATCGAGGATGCGCTCGCGCTGCGTGCGGCGCTGCTGCGCCAAGGCAGCGTCGGCGTGATCGGGGGCGGCTGGATCGGCCTCGAGGTCGCGGCGGCGGCGCGTCGGCTCGGCTGCGCGGTCACCGTGGTCGAGCTCGCGCCGCGGCTTTGCCCCAGGGTCGTTCCGCCGGTCCTTTCCGATTACCTCAAAAGGCTTCACGAGCGGCAGGGAGTCGAGATCCGTCTCGGCATTGCCGAGCCGCCCAACGCGGACACGATCGTCGTCGGCGTGGGCGTCGTGCCGAACGTCGAGCTCGCCGAGGCGGCAGGACTCGCGGTCGCGAACGGCATCGCGGTCGACGCCTTCGGCGCGACGTCGGACCCCGACATCTATGCCGCGGGCGATGTCGCGAGCCGTGACGGCGTACGGCTCGAATCCTGGGCCAACGCCCAGAACCAGGCGATCGCCGCGGCGAAGTCGCTGCTCGGACGAAAGACGCCCTACGACGAGGTGCCCTGGTTCTGGTCGGATCAGTACGACGTCAACCTGCAGCTCGTAGGGCTGCCGAAGGCGGGGCACGAGATCGTGCTGCGCGGGCGCGTCGAGGAGGACCGGTTCTCGCTCTTCTTCCTCGAAGAGGGGCGGGTCGCGGCGGCGGCTTCGGTCAACGCGCCGCGCGACCTTCGGATCGCGAGGCGGCTCATAGAGCTCGGTCGGACGGTCGATCCGGCGGCGCTCGCAGACGAGACCCGGCCGCTCCAGACGCTTCTGAAAAACCCTTGATCCAGCTCAAAGAACGGCCCCTTCGCCGTTCTAGTCTTCCGCCATGGGCTTGATGACTCCGGCCGCGACTCTCGACCGGCGTGCCTCGGCAAGCGAGCACGTCGAGAACGGCTTTCCGGCGGGCGCGCGCGACCTCTGTCTCGAAGCCGACCTCTTCGACGGATTGCGCCAATGAACCTCAGCGAAACGGTTCGCCACTGGGCATCGCGCCTCCAGCACGCCGCGGCGGCGGCACGCGAGCGGAACCTGCTGCGCACCGAGCTCGCCGATCTCGCCGCGAGGGGCGAACTCGACCGCGCCCTGACGGAAGTCGGGCTGACGCGGGCGCAGCTGCCGACCCTGGTCAAGAACTTCCCGGATGCCTGTCACCTGCTCACGCGGATGATGGGCCGGCTCGGCATCGACGCGGAAACCGTCGAGCCGATCGCCTCCATGCACGAGGTGGTCTGGCGCTGCACAGCATGCGCGGCAAGGCGGCGCTGCGCGGCATGGCTCGACCATCCCGACGACGAGGGCTGGCGTTCGTTCTGTCCGAACGCCGAGACGTTCGAGGAAGCGCTCGCGCGCCGAGGATGCGCGGGGGAGGGCGTCGGGACCCGGCCCGCGTGCTGACTCTGCAAGACTCAGCGAGCTGACGCCGGACGAGATCGAGGCGAGCGCAGACGTCGAGCGCGTTGCCAGAGTGATCGCGGCCGAGCTCGGCTGCTATCTCATGCGTCTGCCGAGCGGTGAGAAGCGCGTCATGGCGCTCACCCGCGAGGACATCGAGAAGGCGGCGGCCGATCGGCGCCCGGTCGAGGCGTCGCTTCGCGCTTGCGCTGCTCGACGCATGCGGCAAGCTCCGCTGCTGGATCGCACGGGAGGAACTCGTGGACGCCACCGCACGCCTCGTTCTCGCGGCCCGCGGCGTGCGCGGCTTCGGCGACGGCTTCGTCAGCCTTCTCCTCCCCGTCTACCTGACGCAGCGCGGGCTCGGGCCGACCGAAGTCGGCGCGATCGCGACGGCGACCCTGCTCGGCTCGGCTGCCGCGACGCTCGCGATCGGTTTCGTGACGCATCGCCTGCAGCCGCGCCCTCTGCTCCTCGCCGGCGCGGTGCTGATGTCGCTCACCGGGGTCGGAGTCGCGATCGCGACCGGGTTCTGGCCGCTCCTCGTCGTCGCCGCGGTCGGAACGATCAATCCCTCGTCGGGCGACGTCAGCTTCTTCCTGCCGCTCGAGCAGGCGCTTCTCGCCGGGGCGACCGAGCCGCGGCAACGCACCCGGCTCTTCGCCCGCTTCAGCCTCGTCGGGGCGCTCGCCGCCGCCGCCGGGGCGCTTTTCGCGGGCTTGGCGGAGCACGTACGCGTCGACGCCTTCTTCCTCCTTTACGGGCTCTTGGGGCTCGTGGTGTTCGCGCTCTACCGCCGCCTCCCGGTCGTCGCGGTCGAGGAGAGGCCGCGAACGCCGCTCGGGCCGTCGCGCCGCCGCGTGCTCACGCTGGCGGCGCTCTTCAGCGTCGATTCGTTCGGCGGCGGCCTCGTCGTGCAGTCGCTGCTGGCGCTCTGGCTCTTCGAGCGCTTCGACCTTTCGATCGCGCTCGCCGGGTCGATCTTCTTCTGGACCGGAGTCCTCACGGCGTTCTCCTATCCGGTCGCGGCCTGGCTTGCCGCCAGAATCGGCCTCGTGGAAACGATGGTCTTCACGCATCTTCCGGCCAATCTCTTCCTCGTTCTGACGCCATTCGCGCCGAATCTCGCGGCGGCGATCGGGCTTCTCATGGCGCGTGCGGCGCTCTCCTCGATGGACGTTCCGGCGCGGACCTCGTACGTCATGGCGGTGGTGACGCCGCCCGAGCGGGCCGCGGCGGCGAGCGTCACCGCGGTCCCGCGGAGCCTCGCCTCGGCGCTGGCGCCGCTCGTCGCAGGCAAGCTTCTCGCCGCATCGAGCTTCGGTTGGCCGCTCGTTGCCGCGGGCGGGCTGAAGATCGTCTACGACCTTCTGCTGCTGGTGATGTTCCGGGCCGTGCGCCCGCCGGAAGAGGCGGATTGAGCCGCCGTCGCGACGAAGACGCCGGCGACGATCGCGGCGATGCCGGCGGCATGGAACGGCCGGAATGTCTCGCCGAGAAAGACGATGGCGAGCACCGTGCCGAACGCGGGAAGGAGATGGATCGTGAAGCCGGCACGGTTGGCGCCGACCCGCGCAACGCCCTCATTCCAGCACCAATAGGCGATCACCGAGGCGAAGATGCCGAGGTAGAGCACGGTCGCGACCGAGCCCCAGGTGAGGCGCGGCGCGCGGTCGAGGAGCGTCTCGGCGACGTAGAAGGGCAGCACCAGCAAGAGGCCGATGATCGCGAGCACCCAAAGCAGCGTGAGCCCGTCGAGCCCTTTCGGACGGCGCTTCAAGAGCACCGAATAGATGCCCCAGAACGGCATCGCGAGAAGGATCCAGGCGTCGCCGCGGTGGAACTCGAGCTGGAGAATCTGTGCAGGATCGCCGCGGCAGACGATGACGAGGATGCCGGCGAGCGAGATGACGAGGCCGGCGATCTGGTTCCGGGTCGCCGTTTCGCGCTCGATCACCCACGAGCAGAGAAGGGTGAAGAGCGGCATCGAGGAGTTGAGGATGACGGCGTTCACCGCCTCGGTCGTCTGCAGGCCGAGGTAGACGAACGCGGTGAAGAGCGGGATCCCGGTGGCGCCGAGGATGAGGAGAATGCGCCAGTTGTCGCGCACGAGGCTCCAGCGCCCGCGCAAGGACGGAAGCGCTACCGGCGCCAGGACGAGCGCGACGGGAACCCACCGCCAGAAGGTGAGCGCGATCGGCGGCATCGTCTCGCGGATGCCGCGGCTCGCGACCCAGTTTCCGGCCCAGAGCAGGGAAGCCGCCACGAGCAGCGCCCAGGGGAGGGCGCGATGGTGGCGCATCAGAGCACGGACAGCACGGCCTCCGGCGGTCGGCCCAGCGCGGCCTTCTTCCCGCTGACGACGATCGGGCGCTCGATCGTCACCGGATGCTTCACCATCGCGGCGACGAGCGCCTCGTCGGAGAGCGCATCGGGATCGATCCCGGCCTCCGCCGCCTCCTTGCGCCTCAGAATGTCGCGCGGGCGCTTGCCCATGAGCTTCAGGAGGCGCGTCAGCTCGGCCGCGTCGGGCGGCGTCTTCAGGTACTCGACGATGCGCGGCTCGACGCCGCGCCCGCGCAGAAGCTCGAGCGCCTGCCGCGACTTCGAGCAACGCGGGTTGTGGTAGATCGTGACAGTCATGGACGTCTCTCCCAAAACGGCCTGAACTCCTCGACGATGCGCTCGTAGATCGCGCGCTTGAAGGGGATGATGAGCCGCGGCACCTCGTCCGGCTCGATCCAGCGCCAGGCGGAAAACTCGGGATGCGCGGTCGCGAGATTGATATCGCGATCCGTTCCGGTGAAGCGCATCGCGAACCATTTCTGCCGCTGGCCTCTCCACTTGCCGCCCCAGAGCTTGCCCTGGAGCTCGGGCGGGAGGTCGTACCGGTACCAGTCGCGGCTCTCGGCGAGGAGCTCGGCCTTGGCGGTGCCGATCTCCTCCTCGAGCTCGCGCAGAGCGGCGCTCAGCGGATCCTCGCCGTCGTCGATGCCGCCCTGCGGCATCTGCCAGGCGTCGCCCGGATAGTCGATCCGCTTGGCGACGAAGACCCTGCCGCCGCGATCGAGCAGCATGACGCCGACATTCGGACGATAGAGCGCGTCGTCGTTCATCATTGCGGCAAGAGCGCCGTTACGGGGGCGAGCGCCACTCCGCGCTCCGCGAGGCCGGCGGCCCAGGCGGCGATCTCCTCGACCGCGGCGGGGCTCGCGTGAACGAGGCCGAGCGCGGCGCCGCCGCGCCGGGCCGCCCCCTCGAGCTCGGCGAGGCGACGCCCGAGCTCCTGCCGCGAGTCGGCCTCGATCACCTGGTCGATCCTGACGCGCGAGAGGGCGCCCGCGCCCTCCGCGGCCGCCGAATCGGCCGGATCGACGAAGAGAAGGCCTCGCCGGTCGAGTTCAACGAGAACCGGGCGAAGCTTCTCGGGGGTGGCCAGAAACCGCCCGCCGCCGAGCGGAAGAACGCCGACATAGCCGCTCGCGCGAGCGAGTATCCGGTCGAGCCGCTCGCGATTGACGGCCGGCTCGGCGCCGGCGAGGAGCGCGAGCGGGCCGGGGTCGTAGATCGAGGGATCGGCAGGCTCCATCGGGACGCCGAGCAGAACCTCGTGGCCGGCCTGCCGGGCGCGGCCCGCCCAGTCCGCGAGATTCGGCGTGTAGGGCGTCAGCGCCAGCGTCACCTCGCCCGGCAGCGCGAGCGCCGCCGTCATCTGCGCGGGGCTCCGATCCGTCTCGTTCGAGAGGATGAGGGCGACGCGCGGCTTCTGCGGGTCGTGCCGAAAAGGACGCGCGAAGGCCTGAAGCGGCCGCTTGCCCGCAGTCGCCGTCATGCCCGGCGCGCCGATCGCGAAGACGACGCTCGGCGGTGCTGGCGGCTGCGGCGTCGAAAGCGCGAGCACCACCGCCCAGAGAGCGAGGAGGACGACGGCGCCCGCGCTCGCAGCGGCCAGCGTGGCTCCCGGCGAAAGCCGGTACCGCGCGGGACCGATCGTGTCGCGGCGACGAAAACGAAAGAGCAGCGGCGTCAGTTCGCGATCCGGTTCTGGAAGAGCGCGATGCCGCGGAGCATGTCGAGCGCCCGCGCGAGCTGGTAGTCCTCGCTCGTCCCGAGCACGGCCGGATCGACCGAAGTCTCCTCGGTCTTGGGCTGCGTCGGTGTCGAGCCCTGCGGCGTGCCGGGGCTGGGCTGCTTCTCCGGCGACTTGCCGTCGGAGTCCGGAGTGACCGTCTTATCCGTGTTCCGCGGCGTGCCGTTCGGAAGCGCGCCGCGAAGATCGGCCTCGCGGCGGACCCGGTTCGCGGACGCGACCCTTTCGATCTTGGCGGGCTCGACCACGATGTCCGGATCGATTCCCTGCGCCTGGATGGAGCGCCCGGAGGGCGTGTAGTAGAGCGCCGTCGTGAGCCGCATCGCGCCGTGGCCGGGCAGCGGGATGATGGTCTGCACCGAGCCTTTCCCGAAGGACCGCGTGCCGAGCAGGATCGCCCGGCGATGGTCCTGCAGGGCGCCGGCGACGATCTCGGAAGCCGAGGCCGAGCCGCCGTTGATCAGAACCACGATCGGCAGGCCGTTGGCGCTGTCGCCCGGCTTCGCGTTGTAGCGCGAGCCTTCCTCGTTGCGTCGCCCGCGGGTCGAGACGATCTCGCCCTTGTCGAGGAACTCGTCCGCCACCGCGACCGCCTGGTCGAGAAGCCCGCCCGGGTTGTTGCGCAGGTCGAGGACATAGCCGATCAGCTTGTTGCCGGCCTGCTGCTTGAGCTGCTTCAGCGCGTTCTGGAGCCCGGAAGTGGTCTGCTCGTTGAAGCTCGTGATCCGGATGTAGCCGATGTTGTCGCCTTCGAGGCGGGAGCGCACCGACTGAATCTTGATGATCGCGCGGGTCAGCGTGATGTCGAACGGCTCGCGCCCCTCGCGCCGCACCGAAAGCCTTATCTCGCTGTTCACGGGGCCGCGCATCCGCTCCACCGCCTCGGGGAGCGACAGCCCCATCACCTGCTCGCCGTCCAGGTGGGTGATGAGGTCGCCCGGCTTCAGCCCGGCCTTCGCCGCGGGCGTGTCGTCGATCGGCGACACGACCTTCACGAGGCCGTTCTCCATCGTGACCTCGATGCCGAGCCCGCCGAACTCACCGCGGGTCTGCACCTTCATGTCGCTGAAGTTCTTCTGGTTGAGGTAGCTCGAATGCGGGTCGAGCGAGGTCAGCATCCCGTTGATCGCCGCTTCGATGAGCTGCTCGTCCGAGACCTGCTCGACGTAGTCGGCGCGCACGCGCTCGAACACCTCGCCGAAGAGGTTGAGTTGCCGGTAGGTGTCGGAGCTCGACTTCGGCGCCAACTGTTGCTGCGCAAGGAGCGGCGCAGCCAAGGCGATGACGGCTGCGGCCGTTGCCGCGACCACGCTCAAACGCTTCATCCGGTTACCTTTTCCTCACGAGGAGAGAGCCAGGGCAAAGGGTCGATCGGCTGTCCATGTCGCCGCAGTTCAAGATATAGAAGGCTCGGCTTTCCGTCGGCAGAACTCACGATTCCGACCGGTTCGCCGGCGACGACCGTCTGCCCGACCGTTGCGTCGATTCGTTCGAGGCCGGCCAACAGCGAATGATATCCGTCGCCGTGCTCGATGATCAAGATTTGCCCGTAGCCGCGGAAGGGCCCCGCGAACTCGACACGGCCGTCCCAGAGCGCCACGACCTGGGCTCCGGAGCGGCTCGCGAAGGTGAGGCCACGGGCGGTTGCGCCAAGCTCGTCCCGTTCGCCCCACCGACGCACCAGCCGCCCGGCCACCGGGACGACCAGCTCTCCCTTGGCCGACGCGATCGGCTTGCCGCCGCGCGGCGGCGGCTCCGGGCGCGGCGGACGCACCATCGCCCGGGCGAGCAGCTCGGCCTCGCGCGCCTTGCGCTCGGCCTCGAGGCGCTCGATGAGCTCGCGGAGGTCCGCCGCCTTCGCGGAAAGCTCGGCGAGGCGCTGCTGCCCGATCTCGACGCGCTGCGCGATCCGGCTCTGGAGCGCCGTCTTCCGGCGAAGGAGCTCGGCCATGCGCTTCTGCTCGGCGAGAAGCGAATCGTGCCGCGCCGCCATCTCGCGGCGCGTTCGCGCGGTCTCTTCCCGAAGCCTCGCGAGGGCACCGAGCTCGGCCTCGAGCGCCTGCGCCCGGCGTCGCAGCTCGGGCAGCGCGGCGGAGATGAGAAGGCCGCTCCGCACGACGTCGACCGGCGTGGCGCCGCTCAGCGCCAGACCTTCGGGCGGGTGGCGCGCGACGCGCTCGAGCGCCATGAGCAGCGCCTCGTGCTGCGCGCGGCGCCGTTCGAGCCCCGCAAGCTTCTCCTTCTCTTCGGCAGCGAGCGCGGCGAGGCGCTCCTCGAGCCGCGAGACGGCGATCTCGTGCTCCTGGAGCGCCTTGGCGGCGGCGACGCTTTCGATCCGCAGCTTGCCGATTTCGGCGGCCAGCGTCTCCGCCTCCCGCTCGGCCTCCGCCTGCTCGAGACGACTCTTCTCGAGCGCGCCTTCGACTGCGCGCAGTCTCTTCTCCGGCGGCGGCTCGGCGGCGCCGGCGGCGTGGACGAGAAGCAGCGCGACGGCCGCAGCGGCGCGCAATCGCCGCGTCATCCCGGCCAGCATATCAGATTCGCTGCAGGGGCGGCCGCGCGCAGGGTCCGGCCGTCGACGGGGCCGGCCTGCACGGCGGGCGCTCAGCCGGCGGCTCGGCGCCGCTCGTCGCGACGGACGAGCGACCTGCCGGTCATCGCGGCGGGCTGCTCGATGCCGAGGAGCGCGAGAAGCGTCGGCGCGACATCGGCGAGCCGCCCGTTCTCGAGCCCGTCGAACCCGGCGGGCGGGTTGACGAGGACGATCGGCACCGGGTTCAGCGTGTGCGCGGTGTGCGGCTGCTTCGTCGCGGGGTCGCGCATCTGCTCGGCGTTGCCGTGGTCGGCGGTGACGAGGATCGTGCCGCCGGCGCGCTCCACCGCCTCGGCCAGCCGGCCGAGGCACGTGTCGACGGCCTCGACCGCCTTCTTCGCCGCGGCGAGGTCGCCCGAGTGCCCGACCATGTCGGTGTTGGCGTAGTTGAGGACGATCACGTCGTAAGTGCCGGCCTCGATCGCCGCGACGAGCTTGTCCGTCACTTCGAAGGCCGACATCTCGGGCTTCAGGTCGTAAGTCGCAACCTTGGGCGAGGGCACGAGGATGCGGTCCTCGCCGGGAAATTCGATCTCGCGGCCGCCGTTGAAGAAGAAGGTGACGTGGGCGTACTTCTCGGTCTCGGCGATGCGGAGCTGCCTCAGGCCCGCCTTGGCGACGACCTCGCCGAACGTGTCCTCCAGCGACTCGGGCGGGAAGAGCGTCTCTAGGAAGCGGTTGAGCTCGGCCGAGTACTCGGTCATGCCGAGCGCCGCGGCGAAGCGCACGATCCTCGGCCGCGCGAAGCCCTCGAACGCGGGGTCGAGCAGCGCGGCGCCGATCTCGCGGACCCGGTCGGCGCGGAAATTCGCGATCAGCACTCCGTCGCCGTCCTTCATCCCGCCGTAGCCGCCGATCACGGTGGGCTTCACGAACTCGTCGTTCTCGCCGCGCTCGTAGCTCTGCCGGATCGCGGCGAGCGGGTCGGGGGCGCGCTCGCCTTCGGCCAGGACGAGGGCGCGCCACGCCTTCTCGACCCGGTCCCAGCGCTTGTCGCGGTCCATCGCGTAGTAGCGGCCGCTGACGGTGACGATGTCGCCGGTGCCGAAGCGCTCGACGTATTCGAGCGCGCTCTGCGGCGGCGTGTCCCGTCCGTCGAGAAAGGCGTGGACGGCTACCGGAACGCCGGCTTCCTTGAGGACGCGGACGAGAGCGGCGATGTGATCCTGATGCGAGTGGACGCCGCCGGGGCTCATGAGCCCCATGACGTGCGCCGTTCCGCCGCTCGCCCGGAGCTTCTCCGCGAAGTCGCGCAGCCGCTCGTTCTTCGCAAGGGAGCCGTCGGCGATCGCGGTGTCGATGCGCGGCAGGTCCTGCATCACGACGCGGCCGGCGCCGAGATTCATGTGCCCGACCTCGGAGTTCCCCATCTGCCCTTTCGGCAGGCCGACGAAGAGCTCGGACGCCTCGAGGAGCGCATGCGGGTACTGCCGCGTCAGGCGGTCCCAGTTCGGGGTCCGCGCCTGGCAGATCGCGTTCTCCTCGCACTCGACGCGATGCCCCCAGCCGTCGAGGACGCAGAGGACGACGGGGCGGGGCCGCTTGAGGTGCTGCTGCTGCATGGGCCGCAATCTAGGGCGCGGTCACGATCGGTGGTAGGGGTGACCGGCGAGGATGCTGCGGGCGCGGTAAAGCTGCTCCAAAAGCATGACGCGGCAGAGGAGGTGCGGCCAGGTCGCGGTGCCGAAGGCGAGGCGGAAGCTCGCCCGCTCGCGCACCGCCTCGTCGAGCCCGTCGGCGCCGCCGATGACGAAGGCGGCGTCGTTCCATTCGGAAAGGTGACGGGCGAAATCCGGGCTCGAGAGGGTCGTCCCGCGCTCGTCGAGCGCGACGAGCCGCATTCCCGGGGGGATCGCGGCGAGAAGCCGCGCGGCCTCGCGGCGCGGCAAGTCGGGGCCCGTCCGCCGCTCCTCGACCTCGACGAGCGCGACCGTGCCGCCGAGACGCTTCAGATACTCGTCCTGGAGCTCGCGCAGCGGCCCCGGCCGCATCCGGCCGACCGCCGCCACGAGCAGCCTCACGTCAGACCGGCGGTGCCTGCGGGACGACCGAGGGCCGGCGATAGAACATCGCGGTCCCGCCCGTCGAGTCGGCCGGAAGCGCGGCCGCCCACATCTTCTCGAGATTGTAGAAGGCGCGCACTTCGGGGCGGAAGAGATGCACGATCACGTCGCCGGCGTCGATCAGCACCCAGTCGCCGTGCGGCAGGCCCTCAACCGAGAGCCGCCGCGTGACCGGGTCGAGCGCCTCGCGGAGGTGCTCGGCGAGCGCCACCACTTGGCGCTGCGAGCGCCCCGTAGCGATGACCATGGTGTCGGCGATGCTGGATTTGCCGGTCAGGTCGATGACGACCACATCTTCTGCCTTGTGGTCGTAGAGGGTCTTCTCGACGAGTTCGAGAACCTCATTGGGCGCCGCATAGTGACGCGGCGCGGGTTTCACACTTGGAATGTCTCCACCTCGCTCAAGGGTCCGCCGGCACGCCCCGGCGGGACCGTATGTCGGTCGCGGAGCGGGGATCGAGCCTCACGGGCAAGAACACCCACGCGGGCGGGTCGGTTTCAGCCAGTCGCCTTGCATCCCGCAAGGGAAGCCGCCACCGCGCGTAACGCCGCGCCGCCGGTCCGGACAGACTACGCAAAGAATAGGAAGGCCGGGCGAACACCGCAATGGGAACCAGCCGGAAAATGTTCTCCCAACGTTCCCATCGGGAGATCTGCAGGAGGTTGTCTGCGCCCATGAGCCAGACGAAGCGGAGGCGCGGAAAGCGCCGCGTCAGCGCGGCGAGCGTGTCGGCCGTGTAGACGGTGCCGAGCCGCCGTTCGATGTCGGTGACCTTGATGCGGCGATCGCGCGCGACGGCGCGGGCGGTCTCGAGCCGCTCGGCGAGCGGGGCCATCCCGGCGCGCGGCTTCAAGGGGTTCTGCGGCGAGACGAGCCACCACACCTCGTCGAGGGCGAGCCGCTTCAGGGCTTCGCGGCTGATGTGAAGGTGGCCGCCATGGGCGGGGTTGAAGGACCCGCCGAGGAGGCCGACCCGCCGCCTCCTCAAGGGCGAACCTGGCCGTCGCCGCGGACCACGTATTTGTAGGAGGTGAGCTGCTCGGCGCCGACCGGGCCCCGCGCGTGAAGCCGCCCGGTGGCGATCCCGATCTCGGCGCCCATGCCGAACTCGCCGCCGTCGGCGAACTGGGTCGAGGCGTTCCAGAGCACGATGGCGCTGTCGACTTCGGCAAGGAACTTCTCGGCCGTTCCTTCGTCTTCGGTCACGATCGCGTCCGTGTGGTGCGAGCCGTACCGGTTGATGTGGTCGATCGCGCCGCCGACGCCATCGACGACCGCGACCGAAAGGATCGCGTCGAGATACTCGGTCGTCCAGTCGGCCTCGCTCGCAGGGGCGACGGCAGGATCGATGGCGCGCGTCGCATCGTCGCCGCGAAGCTCGCAGCCCGCCGCGCGGAGCTCGGAAAGGATCGGGGGGAGGAGGCTCCGCGCCACCTCGCCGTCGACGAGCAGCGTCTCCATCGCGCCGCAGATGCCGGTGCGGCGCATCTTGGCGTTGAAGGCGATCCGCCGCGCCTTCTCGGGATCGGCCGCCCGGTCGAGATAGACGTGGCAGAT
>JADGGZ010000338.1 GCA_019689675.1 Rhodospirillales bacterium
GAGGCTGGGGTAGAACGTCGCCGCGTCCTGCAGGATTTCCACGCGGTTGCGCCGCGTGAGGCCGGAATAGGAGTTCCGCCTCACCAGCATCATGAGCTTCCTGTGGCTGGGGCTTCCGGCCTCGAGTCTTGCGATTTCGTCGTCTTGCCGCGACAGGAGAAGCTCTAGGAGGGGACGAGCGTTCCCGGCCAAGTCCTGCCGCAGCAACCGGCTCTGCCTGCTGAACGCCTTTCTCCCCCTCCCGAAGAGGAGGTAGATGACGACCCCGACCCCCGGCGCAAAGAAGAAGACGAGCATCCAAGCGAGCGTCGCCTGCGGCCTTCGGTTCTCCGAGATGAGAAAGAGGCTCGCGCCAATGCCGTAGATCGTCAGCACCGTGGTGAAGATCGTGCCGAAATCGCTCATGAGAGCCCTCGGGTCGGGGTCGATCCCTTGGCGAACGCTCGCGATCGCTGTCCGACGCGGCGGCCGGCGCCGACCGTCTTGAAACCGAGAAGGTGAAAAATACCCTCGTTCGCAGGGCGTCGATCGTCGCGGTACATCTTGAAGAGAGCATGTCTGCTCGTCCTTACGGGTGTGTCGCCGCTTTCCTGGCCGTTGTCGCCACCGCGCTTTCGGCCGCGGCGCAGGCGCCGGCCGGCGCCGCCGCCCCCTGTAATGGTCGCCCAGGTCGAGACCGAGGACATCGCTCCCGTCCGCGAGTTCATCGGTCGCGTCGAGGCGGTGCAGGCTGTCGACCTTCGCGCGCGTGCAGGGCTTCTTGCAGGAGATCAGCTTTCACGAGGGGCAGGACGAAGGCCGGCGATGTTCTTTTCCGGATCGAGCCGGAACAGTACGAGGCAGCGCTCGCCAAGGAGAGCGCGGCCGGCATCCTCGCCCGCGTCCGCGGCGCGCTCGTGGCAATTCCTTCCGCCACCGTGCTCGCTTTCAATCCGCCTTCCATCCCCGGGATCGGGGCAACGGGCGGCTTCGACCTTCGCCTTCAGGCACGCAGCGGCCAGTCCCCCCAGGATCTCGCGGCCGCGATGCGTGCGCTGGTGTTGAAGGCGAAGCAGGATCCTGCGCTCGCTTCCGTCTTCAGTACGTTCAGCGCCGGCGTGCCGCAGATCTTTCTCGACGTGGGTCGCGTCAAGGCCGAGTTCCTGCCGTTCTCGGCCCGCAGATCGCCAATCGCTACAATCTTTTCCCTTCGGCCACGGTGAACGGATCGACCGCTGCGGGACGCAGCTCCGGAGAGGCGCTCGACGCGATGGGAAAGCATCGCCCCGAGCGAGCTTCCGGAGGGCTACGGCTTCGAATGGTCGAGCCTGTCCTATCAGGAGCTGCAGGCGGGCGGACAGGCCATCGGCATCTTCGCAAACGCCGGAGGCGAAGCAGCGGACCGGCCGCGAGGTGTAGGCCTCCCCGCTGCTTGCTGCTGGAGAGCGCGACCGAAGGCGGAGCCCGAACACGTCCCGCGCAGTTCGCGTGGGGGGCGGACGCCGACGATCAGCGGGTGAGCTTCTGCCAGCCCGGGTGGTCGAAGTACTCGCCGTAAGCGTCGATGGCCTCGACCACCTTCACCACGCCGGCCTCGGGATCGCCGCCCTCGCGCATCGTCTCGACACCGTCGAGCACCTGGCCGATCACCACGTGCAGCTCGGCATCCGCCTCCTCGGGCAGCTTGCAATTCTGCGTGATGTAGTCGACCTGCCGCTCGATCTTGTCCGCGAGCTCGACGTATTCGCCGCGCGACGCCTTGCCGTGATGGATCCTGTCGATCGACGCGGCGAGCGAGCGGCGGATCTCCTCCATGCCCTTCTGCAGCGGAGCGTCGGTCTGCCACTTCTTGCCGTCGTTCAACTTCAGCTCGATCGCGTCGGTGGCGTGGCCGTCGTGGCCGTGGCCGCCGGCGGCGATCGCTTCGGCTCCGGCGAGCGCGAGTGCAGCGCCGAGCGCGAGACCGAGAACATGTTTTCTGCTGCTCATGCTTCTCTCCTTCAGGGTCAGTCGTCGTCGTAGAGGCCTTGTCCGGCATGGCGATGGCAGGCATCGCAATTCGCCTTGGAGCCCACCTCCTTCTGCCGCCAGACGCTTGGGCTGAAGCGGTGCTCGCGCTGCCACCAGGACTGGTCGCTGATGCGCAAGACCGTCGGATCGCCCCGCCCGGCATTCGCGACGAGATAGTCGCGGATCTCCGATGCGAGCGCCTCGGGGAGGCTCGCGTCCTCGCCGAAATGGTCGCTGAGGCCGGTCATGATCCGGGACCAGCTCTCGGCCGGCAGAAGCGCCGGCTGAAAGGCCATGTGGCACTCGCCGCATTCCTTCTGCGTGGCGGCGTGACGCACCGGGGTCACGCGCTCGAACTCGTCCGCGGCGGCGACGCCGGCCGCAAGCGCGACGGAAAGGGCGATGCCCGCCCAGCGGAAGGCGCTCATCGGCCGCTCAAGAAGGTGATGAAGTCGCCCTTCTCCTCTGCCGTGCAGTCTCGCCCCAGCACGTTCTTGCAGTCGCGCGCGAAGTGCTTCTCGACCTCTCCGGGGTCGGTGAAGCGCGTCGGGTTCGCCGAGACGGCGATCGGCTCGATCGCGCGACCCGTCTTCTGATGCTTGCCGGTGGCGGTCGGGTCCGCCGTGTGGCAGGTCGTGCAGGACGGCGTGGCGGGATTGCCGCCTCGATGCGTCCCCGAATAGAGCGCTTCGCCGCGTGCGGCGGAGAAGCCCGCGAAGCCCGGCGTCGCGCGGGACGCCTCCTGACGATAGCTCTCGAGGAGCTTGTCGCGCGCGGGCTCCGCTGCTGCGGCTGCGCCTGCGACCGAAGCGACGAGGGCGAGGATCAGAGCAGGACGCGTCATGTTCGATCCCTCCTTCAGCGCCCCGGGACGCGCTCGGCGGCGACGCCCGGCATGACGGATGGCCGCGGCGCCCGCGTCCAACGTCGAAGCAGATGCAGCGTCGCCACGATCGCGACATGGCCGACCACGAGCCAGAGCGCAATCTCGCCCAAGGCTTCGTGCAGATCTTCGAGCCGGACGATGAAATCCGCAGCGGCGCCGCTCGAGGCCGCGAGCGCAGTGCCGATCAGCAGGATCGCC
>JADGGZ010000339.1 GCA_019689675.1 Rhodospirillales bacterium
GCAATAGCGCCGATCCCCCGGAGGGGCGGCGAGGAGGGCGCGCGGGCGCATCGCCCGGCGCCCGCCTAGCCGTCGCGAGCGAGCGCCGCGAACTGCCGCCTCAGGGCCTTGACCCGGGCGAGGTAGGTCGCGGCGTCATGGGTGCCGCAGCGCTTGCCCGGTCGCACGGGAAAGCCGGCGCGAAGGAACGTCTCGGCGGCGCCCGGCCCGCAGAGATGGATCAGCGCCGCGAGACCCTGCTTTTCCGGAAGCCCCATGCGCACCCTCGCATTGCGGCGCAGGAGCATCGCCACGTTGCGGTCGAGATAGATCGAGGCGAGCTCGATCGCGTCCTCGGGCAGGACGCGGAAGTAGAAGGCGGCCGGCCGGCACCCCTCCTCGACGACTTTGTGGTCGCGGATGCAGGCGCCGCGCGCCTCGGCGAAGGCCGCGTCCGTCATCTGGAACATGCCGACCCCGCTCGACGCCGGCGCCCAGATCGCGAAGGGGTGAAGAGAGAGCTGGACGCGCCAATAGGTGCGCGCCGCGGGGTTTCCGGCGCTCTCTGCCTGCGCGAGCGCGGCGAGGAGCTCGGCGCTGATCGTCGCCGTGGCGTAGCGGCGGAAGAGCGGCCCGTACTCGCCCCAGGTTTCGGCCGGCGGCTTTTCGAGCACGCCGTCGAGGGAAAACAGCAGCTCGCTCGGCTTGCGTGCCACCTGCCAGGCGAGATTCGCCGTCGCGAGGATCGCGAGCCCCGCCGCGCCGAGGACGAGCCAGCGGAGCGGCGGCGCCCGGCGCGCGAGAAACGCGTCGAGCCGCAGCGCGCGCCGCCACCAGCGCCGCGCGAAGGCGAGAGATGCGGCCTCGCGCCGGCGGCGCCGCGACGACCGGCGGCGCCCGGAAGCGACGCGCGGGAAGACAACGGACGTCATCGTCGGCGAGGCCCCGCTCTCGGGCGCGAGGCGTCAGATTTCGGCGGCGAGCGCCGCTTCGGCGAGAAGCGCGATCTCGCCCCATTCCGCGGCGCGCTCCGCATCGCCGTTCCGCCGCGCCCGCAGCGCCTCGTGCCGCGCGACCGAAGGCGCCCTGATCCCATGATTCTCGAGGAGAAGGCTGGTGAGGCCTTGAAGACGTGATTTCGCTGTCATTCCGTTCTTTCGCGCGAAGGCCGCGCCGGCGCGGGAGGGCGGCTCAGCCGAGCCGGCGCCGCGGCTCCGCCATCGCCATGTGCAGCGCGAGGGCGATCTGCAGCGGCGTCCGCTCGCGCCGCGCGGCCCGCCAGCCGAGAAGGGAAAGAAGCCAGCCCATCGACGCCTCCCTGGCGGCGCCTCCCCGAGCCTTCGACGGGAAGTCCGCCGGGTCCGTTCTACCGGCACGCGCGCAGCCTCGACTCGTGTCAAAAGAATGGCCGGCACCGGCCTGAGACGCAATCGAGATTCCCAACCGTCCACAGTGCCCTTTCCCGTCATCCCGCCCTTTCGAGCCCGCGGCCCATCCCGGTCATCCCCGCCTCTTTCCCGTCACCCGGCTCTTCTTCCGTCACCCCCGCGAAAGCGGGGGTCCATGCGTCCCTCTGGGAGCCCACTTGCGGCGGGAACGACGGCGAGGCGGCGTGGCAGCGATGCCGCCCGCCCTCACGGCGGCGCGGTGAGCCAGCTCCCCGGATCCGCGCCCATCCGCTCGCCGAGATCCGCGAGCGCGTTCATCACCGCCTCGTCGAAGACGCCGGGCCTCGGCGGCTTCCAGTCGTCGGGGACGGCGATGATGCGGACCTCCACCTCGGCGCCGTACTCGAGGCGCGTGACGGCGGCGAGCGCGAAGAGATGGCGCATGGCGTTGACCGTCGCGCTTCGCGTCGACGTCTCGAGGCTGCGCGGCAGGACCGACCGCCAGCGCGCCTGCACCACCTCCGGCGGCGGGAGAAACTGGTTGTTGAAGATCACCCAGTAGCGGGTTTTCGGCATCTTCGTGCCGCGATAGCTGCGCATCCAGAGCGCCGTCGCGCTCTCGTCGAACTTCGTCCGCCCGCCGTAGAGGATGTTTCCCGTGATCGCGCCGTCGACGTAGAGGAAGCCGTCGATCTCGCGCGGCGGGAAGACGCCCGGTATCGCCGAGGAGGCGAGGAGGATCCGGTGGACGCGGTCCTCCTCCCCCGTCTCCAGCGCGCGCTTCGCTTCCGCGACGAGGTCCCAGACGCGCAGGTCGCCGAAATCGAGATTCGAGGTGTTGACGGCGAGGAGCCGTCCGTCGGCGCCCGCCTCGACGAGCCGCCGCAGCATCGCTTTGTCGAGCGCCGCGTGGATCTCCTTCTCGAGGCCGGGGATATCGCCGTAGGAAGCGCCGCCCGTGAGGACGGAGAGAAGGTTGCGCGGCTGGAACCAGTCTTTTCGCGGGTGGCGGTAGAGCGCGACGATCCGGTCGATCGACTGATCGTCGCCCAGGAAGGCGAAGGGCGCGATGAGCGCGCCGGTGCTGACGCCCGTCACGACGTCGAACTCGGGCCGCGCGAGGGGCCCCTGGACATGGCCCCAGCCCTTGAGGACGCCCGCGCCGAAGGCGCCCCAGTCGCCGCCGCCCGAGAGCACGAGGATATCGATGACCGGCGGCTCCGCCGTGCGCCCGGCGAGGAAGGCGTCGTTCTGCGCCTTGACGCGCGCGTTGGCGCGCACCGCCACCTTGTGCCGCCACGCCTCCGCAGAGGCCTCGGACGCCGCCCGTGCCGCGACGAGATCGGCCTCGGGGCGCGGCAGCCGGGGCAGCTCGCTCGTCGTGCATCCGGCGAGAAAGAGGGCCACTGCCGGTCCGAGCGATCCGAGCGAACGGAGAAACCGCCCTGCGATGGCACCCGCGGCGATGGACATGGCCTTGCCTCCGGGAAGCGATCCGGCCTCGCGTCGTCGTCCGTGCGTTCCGCGCTCGCCCTGCGCCCGCGCGGGGCGGCATCACGGCCGGACCTTCGAAGGCTACCGCTCCGAGGCGGACCCGGCCAGCGCGATCGCGGCCCGACGCGGCCGGGTCCGGGTCAAAGCCAGCGCTTGCGGCGCTTGTAGCTCTTGAGGTTCTTGAAGGAGCGGCGGGTCTCGCCGGCGCCGAG
>JADGGZ010000340.1 GCA_019689675.1 Rhodospirillales bacterium
CTCGCCACCCCCGCCCCTGATCGTCACCCCCGCGAAAGCGGGGGTCCATAGGGCGCCGCGGTCTGGATTCCCGCTTGCGCGGGAATGACGAAAGGGTGCGGCCTGGATTCCCGCTTCAGCGCGAATGACGAGAGCGGCGATCGGCGCCGCGCCCCCGGCTCCGCCCGATTTGACAGAACCCGTCCGTTCCCTATATTCGCGCCCCTCTTCCCGGGAATGCGGGTCCTCGAAGGGCCCCGTCCACGCCTTTGCCCGCGCGGAACTACCGGGACAACAACAATTACCCATGGAAACAACGAGATGAGCAAACGCGAAGGGTCGAAGTACAAGATCAACCGCCGGCTCGGCCTCAATCTCTGGGGCCGCGCCAAGAGCCCGCTCAACCGCCGCGACTACGGGCCCGGCCAGCACGGGCAGCGCCGCAAGAAGCCGTCCGATTTCGGCACCCAGCTCATGGCGAAGCAGAAGCTGAAGGGCTACTACGGCAATATCGGCGAGCGGCAGTTCCGCCGGCTCTACGCCGAGGCCGCGCGGCGCAAGGGCGACACCGGCGAGAACCTCATCGAGCTCCTGGAGCGCCGGCTCGACGCCGTCGTCTACCGGATGAAGTTCGCTCCGACCCCCTTCGCGGCACGCCAGTTCATCAATCACGGGCATGTCCGCGTCAACGGACGGCGCGTCAACATCCCCTCCTATCAGGTCAAGGACGGCGACACGATCGAGGTCAAGGAGAAGTCGAAGCAGCTCGCGATGGTCCTCGAGTCCGTGAAGAGCCCCGAGCGCGACGTCCCCGACTATATCGAGGTCGATCACGACAAGATGCGCGGCCGCTTCATCCGCGCCCCGAAGCTCGCCGACGTTCCCTATCCCGTGTCGATGGAGCCGAACCTGGTCGTCGAGTTCTACTCGCGCTGACCGGCCGGTCCGGAACAGGATTGGCCGCTTCCCTCGGGGGAGGCGGCCTTTCCGTGCTTGGAGGCGGCCATGGTGACCATTGAGTTCGCGATCGTCCTCCTCCTCATCCTTCTCAACGGCGTCTTCGCCATGGCCGAGATGGCGCTCGTGTCGGCCTCGAAGGCGCGCCTCAAGCACTGGGTGGAGCAGGGACGGAAAGCCGCGCGCACCGCGCTCGAGCTGAAGGAAGATCCCGGGCGCTTCCTCTCCACCGTCCAGATCGGCATCACCGCGATCGGCATCGTCGCCGGCAGCTACGGCGGCGCGACGCTCGGCGAGCGTTTCGGCGCCTGGCTCGCGGTCCATCTGCCGGCGTCGCTTTCGCTCTACGCGCACGCGATCAGCATCGCCCTCGTGGTGATCGGCCTCACCTATCTCTCGCTCATCCTCGGCGAGCTCGTGCCGAAGCGGCTGGCGCTCGCCTATCCCGAGCGGATCAGCGTCGCTCTCGGCGGGTTCATGAGCCTCGTCTCGCGCCTCGCCGCGCCGCTCGGCTGGTTCCTCTCCGCCTCGACCAACCTCGTCCTGAAGCTCCTGCCGGGGCGCGCCGAGGCGCAGGCCCCCGTGACGGAGGAGGAGATCAACCTCATGCTGCGCGAGGGCGCGGCGGCGGGGCAGTTCCATGTCGGCGAGACCGAGATCGTGCAGGCCGCGCTCCGCCTCGGCGACCGCCGCGTCGGCGCGGTGATGACGCCGCGCACCCAGGTCGAATGGATCGACCTCGCCGATCCCGAGAGCGAGCAGCGCGAGAAGCTCCTCTCCAGCCCCTATTCGCGCTTTCCGGTCTGCGAGGGCGGGGCGCAGAACATCGTCGGCCTCGTCCAGGTGCGCGACGTCGCCGCGGCGCTCCTCGCGGGCAAGCCCTTCGACCTCCGCGCCGCGGTGCGCAAGCCGGTGTTCGTGCCCGAGACGGTAACCGCGCTCCGCGCCCTCGAGATGTTCAAGAAGTCGGGCGCGCCCATGGCCTTCGTCGTGGACGAGTACGGCGACTTCGAAGGCATCGTCACCTTGAACGACATCATGCAGGCCCTCGTCGGCGACATCGCCGAGCCGGGCGAGGAGGCCGACGCCTCGATCGTGAAGCGCGACGACGGCTCCTGGCTGCTCGACGGCATGCTGCCGCTCGACCAGCTCCGCGACCTCACCGGGCTCGCCTCGCTGCCTTCCGAGGAGGAGGCCGACTTCCACACGCTCGGCGGCTTCATGATGAGCCGCATCAACCGCGTTCCGCTCGTCGGCGACAAGTTCACCCTCGACGGCTGGCGCTTCGAGGTCGTCGACATGGACGGCCGCCGCGTCGACCGCGTGCTCCTCGTCCCGCCGAAGGAGCCGCCGCCCTCTTCCGCGTAGCCTCTAAAGGAGCTCGGAGAGGAGGAGGGCGAGCGCGAGCGCGGCGGCGAGCGGCGGGACCCAGCGCGGCACGTCGAAGGTGCCGGGCGGCGCCTCGCCGCGGCGCTGCACCCGCCAGAGCGCGAGATCGACGACGGCGAAGACGGCGAGCGTCAGCGCGTTCGCCAGCACGATGAGCCGCTCGAACGGCAGGAGCAGCGCGGCGGCGAGCACGATCGCCCCTGCGAGGCAAGTCGCGCGCACCGGCGTCCGCGTGCGCGGCGCGACGGCGGCGAGCGCGGCGGGAAGCTGCTCCCGCCGCGCCATGCCGTAGAAGAGCCGCGAGAGCATGACGATCTCGACGAGGACGCCGTTCGCGATCGCGAGGAAGCCGACGAGGGCGAAGAGGAGCGCGCTCCGCCCCTCGAAGAGGCCGAGGAGCGGGTTTCCGCCGGCGGCGGTGCCGCCGAGCACCGCGGCGGCCGCGACGGCGATGTAGAGAAGGCTGCTCACCGCGATCGCGGCGAGGATGCCGCGCGGCAGCGTCCTCGCGGGGTCCTTCGTCTCCTCGGCGAGGTTGGCGAGGGTCTCGAAGCCGATGAAGGCGAAGAAGGCGATGAAGGCGCCGGCGAGCGTGCCGTGCCAGCCGGCGAGGCCCTCGGGCAGCATCGCGGCGGGCGCGGCGCCGGCGCCCCACTGCGCGAGCCCGGCGCCGATCGCGGCGAGGAGGCCGAGGATCTCGAGCGCGCCGATCGCGGCGGCGAGCCCGCCGATCTCGCGCACGCCGAT
>JADGGZ010000341.1 GCA_019689675.1 Rhodospirillales bacterium
CCGCCCCGAACGGGGCGGCGCTCCTCGTGAGCCGATTCGCCGAAGGCGTAGGATTCCTCATGGCGGTCGTCTCGATCCCGTCGCTGATCGCGCGCCTCGCCCGCCCCGCCGACGTCAAGCTCGCCTTCGCGCTCTGGGGCACCTACATGCCGGCCGGTCAGGCGCTCATGCTTCTCGCCTCACCGACGCTTCTCGGGCTCGTCGGGTGGCGCGGCCTGTGGCTCGTCAACGCCGCGCTCCTCGCCCTCTACGCGGCGCCGATGTGGTACGCGACGCGACGCCTCGCCGCGACGACGACCGAGGCACCGGGCCGCATCCTCCGGGACCTCGCTGCGACGCTGCGCGCTCCGGGCCCCCTCGTCCTCGCCTTCGCTTTCGGCTGCTATTCGCTGCAGTACCTCACGGTGATCGGATTCCTGCCGACGATCCTCATCGAGCGCGAAGGGCTTTCAGTCGCGACGGCCGGCTTCCTCAGCGCGCTTTTTCCTGCCGGCAACGTCATCGGCAATCTCTCGGGCGGGATGCTCCTTCATGCAGGGGCGCGGCGCTGGACGCTGATCGCCGCCGCGAGCATCGTCATGGGTCTCTGCGGCGTCGGCATCTTCTCGCTCGCCCTGCCGCTGTGGCCGGCTTATGCGCTTGCGCTCCTCTTCGCCGTCGCCGGCGGGATGCTGCCGGCGACGGTGCTCGGCGCCGTACCGGTGCTGGCCCCGGCGCCGCGTCTCGTTCCGGCGACGAACGGGCTTCTCGTCCAGGGTTCCAATCTCGGCCAGGTGATCGGCCCCCCTGCGGTCGGCGCCCTCGCCGCCGCGACCGGCGGCTGGGAGACGGCTCCCATCGTCCTCGCCGCCGCCGCCCTCGGCAGCCTCGCTGCCGCCCTCGTCCTGCGCCGGCTCGGCCGGCACGTCTGAGACTTTCTCCTGCGCGAGGAAAGCGCGATGAGCGGAAACCTCGGCGCACTAAGCCGATCGATGATCGGCGCGTTCATTTTTCCGAAGCGAATCTCGTTCTGGGATACGCCGCGGCTCATGGTAAATAGCCGCACATTGACGGCAATCTTCCCAGAGGCGCGCAACCTCATGAGCGTCGAAGACAGGTCCGAGAAAGCGAAGGCCTTCACCCGATTTCCGGCGCCGCGCGACACGGCGGTCGCGAAGGTCGAGGGCGGCGGCTCGGGGCGGCTCCTTCTTTCCGCGGCGATCGCGGCCGGCCTCCTTTGCGCCGACCCGGCCGGCGCTCAGTCGCTCGTCGACGAAGTGCGCGTCGGCGGCTTCTATCACGATGCCGGCATATTCGGGACCCGCAAGGAAAGGGGCGCGGACCTCAATCTCGAGCTGCGCTTCGCCTCGCCGGAGTTCCTCGGCGCGATCTGGTCGCCGCGCCCGCATCTCGGCGTCACCGGCAGCCTCGCCGGGGACACGAGCCAGCTCTACTTCGGCCTCACCTGGAGCTTCATGCTCTGGCGCACCGGCGGCAACAACGGTCTCTTCCTCGACGCGAGCCTAGGCGGCTCGGCGCACAACGGAAAGCTCGAACCGACCCGCACCGACCGCAAGGCGCTCGGCTCGCGCGTCCTCTTCCGCGAAAGCCTCGAGCTCGGCTACCGGTTCGGAGACGTGCACAGCATCTCCGTGATGCTCGATCACGCCTCGAACGCCAACCTCGCCGACCACAACGAGGGCATCGACAGCCTCGGGCTGCGCTACGGGCTGAAGTTCTGAAGCTCTGACGGGATCGACAGCAAGGCGCGTCTCGCGTAAGAGGCGCGCCCCGTGGCTCCCATCTTCAACGTCGCTTTGCCGGTTTTCGGCCTCATCCTCGCCGGCTACCTCTCCGGCCGGATGGGCTGGCTCGGAAGCGAATCGAGCACCGCGCTCAACCGCTTCGTCTACTGGATGGCGCTGCCGGCGCTGCTCTTCGTCGGCATGGCGAAGGTGCCGGTTCGCGAGGTGCTCAACTGGCCCTTTCTCGCGGCGTTCGGAGGCGGCACGACCTTCGCCTTCGCGCTCGCCTTCGCGGTGAACCGGGCCGCCTTCCCGTCCCGCCTCGCCGAGCAGACGCTGCGCAGCCTTTCCACCGCGTTCGCCAATGTCGGCTACATGGGCGTGCCGCTCTATCTCGCGGCGTTCGGACCGGAGAGGACGCTGCCGGCGCTCATCGCCACCGTCTTCGTCTCGGCGATCGCGGTTGCCGGCGCCGTCGCGCTGATCGAGCTCGACCTCGCGAGCGGCAACGGAAAGCCGCGCATCCTGCGCGACATCGGCCTCGCGCTCCTCAAGAACCCGCTCGTGGTCATGCCGCTCGCCGGCTTGGCGCTTTCCGCCGCCGGGGCGAGGCTGCCCCTGCCGATCGAGACCTTCTGCAGCCTCCTCGGCGCTGCCGCGGGCCCCTGCGCGCTCTTCGCCATCGGGCTCTTTCTCGTCGGGAAGCCGCTGGTCGGGAACTGGACGGAGCTCGGCTGGATCAGCCTCATGAAGCTCGTCGTGCAGCCGGCGGCGACCTGGGTGCTCGCGGTGCCGGTGCTGCAGCTCGAGCCTTTCTGGGCGGGATCGGCGGTGCTTCTCTCCGCGCTGCCGACCGGCGCTCTCGTGTTCACGCTCGCGCAGAACTACGAGGTCTGGCCCGGCGGCGCCTCGACCGCGATCCTCGTCACGACGGTTCTCTCGGTCGTCACGGTGAGCGCAATCCTGGTATTGAGCGGCCTCACTTGACGAGGGCACCGGTTTCGCCCATCGTCGCCTCCATGATCATCTGGCTGCCGATCGGGCGATGGCGCCGGGGCTGAGTGCCCCTCGACGCAATCTTTCGTTCCGAATTTCCGGCTCCGGCCGGCGCAGCAGGATCATCAGATGTTCAACTCCCTTGCCTACACCACGGCGGGCGGCATCCGCGTCGAGCGCGAGGTCGCCGAGCTTCCCTTCGCGACCGCGCTCGATCCGGTTCTCGCCGCGCTCGACACGCGGCGCGGCGCGCTTCTCGGCTCCTCCTACGAGTATCCCGGCCGGTACAAGCGCTGGAGCCTCGGCTTCGTCGACCCGCCGATCGAGCTGAGCGCGCGCGGGCGCCG
>JADGGZ010000342.1 GCA_019689675.1 Rhodospirillales bacterium
AACCCCGGACGCCCTCGCCCCGCCCGCGCGGGGCTACAATCGACCGGCCTGCCCTCTTAGCTCAGCTGGTAGAGCACCTCCATGGTAAGGAGGGGGTCGGCGGTTCGAGTCCGCCAGAGGGCTTCACGAAGTACCTGCAAATCGGGCTCTTCACGTCGCGTTCGACTTCCAGGCGTTGATGGGCACGGAGGCGGACGCGCTCTGCGGCGCGCCCTACGGCGAACGCTCGCCCGAGCGAGTCAACATCCGCAACGGCTACCGGGAGCGCGACTGGGACACGCGCGTGGGCTCGATCGAGCTCGCCGTCCCCAAGCTCCGACACCTTGCCAACGTCGTCTACCGCGCCCTCATCGCCGACATCGCCTTGACATAGCGGCGCCCCCGACCGCGCCTCCGTCATCCCCCTGGTCGGCGCGGTCCTCGCCGAACAGCATGACGAGTGGCAGGTCGCCCGCCGCTCCACGAGCGCCGAATCGATCGCCAAAGCGCTCACCGATCCGCCAGCCGACGAGCCCGAGGAGGTGATCGCGATCGCAGCCGCCGCATAGACCTCAAGCGAGGATGACGCGCTCAACCTCGCACACCACCTTGACGGAACGTGGCCCCCTAACCTGCGGCCGCTCGCGCTAGTCTCGGCTGGGAGATGACCTCTGCGGTGTCGTTCGCGGTCGTCTTGCGAGGAGCTCGTCGCGCCGCCGGGCTGACTCAGGATGGGCTCGCGCATTCGGCCGGGGTCGGGCTGCGCACCGTCCAGGAGCTCGAGCGCGGCTCGGCGCAGCCTCGCCGGGAGACACTTCGCCGGCTCTGCACAGCGCTCGGAGTTCCATTCGAGGAGTGGGCTCCGTTCGTCGCCGGCAGCCGCCCACGCAAGCACGTCGCGTTGCCGGCGGTCCGAACGAGCTTCGTCGGCCGCGAGCCCGAGTTGCGCGACGGGCTTGCGCGACTCTCAGCCGGACGCCTTCTGACGCTCGTCGGCCCGGGCGGTGTCGGCAAGACGCGGCTGGCGCGGGAGTTGGTGAGCCGGACCGGCGCGGACTGGGTCGCGTGGGTCGAGCTGAACGGGCAGGCGGCGGTCTCGCCGCTCGCGACGCTGGCGTCGCAGCTGCGCGTTGCCGGCGGCGACCGCCTGGACGGGATCGTGGCGGAACTGACGTCCGCGGCGGCGCCCGCCCTCGTCTTCGACGGCTGCGAGCACGCGCTCGACCAGTGCGTCGAGGCCGCCGCGGCGCTCCTCGACCGGTGCCCGTCGTTGCGCGTCGTCTGCACGAGCAGGACGCCGCTCCGCATGTACGGCGAGGCGGTGCTCCAGCTGGAGCCGCTCGGGCTGCCCGAGCGGGACGGGCCGTCCGCGGAGATCGCCTCATCGGCCGCCGTGCGGCTCTTCCTCGAGCGGAGCGCGCTGGTGGGCGCGCCGCTCGCGCCGACGGGGGAGAGCGGCCGGCTCGTCGCGGAGATCTGTCGCCGTGTCGACGGTCTTCCGCTCGGCATCGAGCTTGCGGCGGCTGCGACGGCGACGCTCTCGCTCCGGGACGTCGCGGAGCGCCTCGCGACGGGCGGGGCGCTCCAGCTCGACGGCTTCCGCGACGCGCCGCACCAGCAGCGCTCGCTGCGCGCGGTGCTCGCGTGGAGCCACGATCTGCTCAGCGAGCAGACCCGGCTCGTCTTTCGACGTCTCGCCGTCTTCGCGGGCACCTTCGCCGTCGAGAGCGCGGAAGCCGTCTGCGGCCCCCTCGGCGGCACGCTCTCCGAGCTCGCCGAGCATTCGCTGCTCGTCCCGGTCGGGGACAGCCGCTATCGACTGCTCGACACGATCCGCGAGTATGCATGGGAGCGGCTCGACGCCGCCGGCGAGACGGCCGAGTTCCGCCAGCGCCACCTGCGCTACTTCGCCGAGCTCGTCGAGCGCGCAACGCCGCTGCTGCGGGGTACGGCGCAGCAGCTCTGGCTGCAGCGCCTCGACGCTGAGCTGCCGAACCTGCTCGCCGCCGCGGAGTGGGCACAGGAGGACGCGCGCCCGGAGCGGCTCACGCTCGCCTTGCCGATGCTGAGCCGTCCCTGGCGCTACTGGTTCGCGAGCGGCTCCTCCGCCGACGCGTTCGCCGCCCTCGAGCGGCTGCTCGCGCTCACGGGCCCGCCGCCGTGGGACGACGAGCTGCGCCGCGCCCGCGCGAACGGACTGGGCGGGGCGTGTGTGCTCGCGCTCCACCTCGGCGACGCCGGCGCGGCCCTCCGCTTCGGCGAGGAGAGTCGTGCGCTCCAGGGCGAGGACGGCCACGACAGCCGCGCGGACTGCGTCGCCCTCGCGCTCGCGATGGCCCACCTCGCGCGGAGCGAGTTCCGTGCCGCTCGGCCGCTCCTCCGGGAGGCGATCGTCGATGGAGAGCGGCTCGGCGACGACGAGGTGGTCGCCTTTTCCAACCTGTATCTCGGCCGCTCGCTGGCGGCCGCGGGCGAGGCGGGCGCCGCGGAGGCGTGCTTCGACGCGGCGACTGCCGCGTTCGAGCGCATGGGCGACCAGTGGGGTGAGGCGAGCGTGCTGCTCGGCCGCGGCGTCCTCGAGCGGGGGCGCGACCAGGTGCGCGCCGAGGAGCTCCTCGAGGCGAGTGTCGGTCTCTTCCGCGCCCACGGCGACCGCGGCTGGTGCGCGCAGGCGCTCGCGGAGCTCGCCCGGCTGCGCCAGATCCGCGGCGAGCTGGCGGCGGCGCGTGAGCTGCTCGACGAGAGCGAGCTGATGGCCGCCGGCGCCGGCTACCGCGAGCGCGCGGCGGAGCGGCTGTGGTATCGGGCGATGCTGGAGGCGGAGTGCGGCGACCGCGAGGCGGCGGTCGCGGCGTGGGGCAGGGCGGCGGGCGAGGCGGTCGCCGCCGGGCAGTCGGAGGTCGTCGCGGCGCTGCTCGCCACGGCGGCGCTCTGGGCGAGCGACCGCCCCGCCCTGGCTCTGACGCTCCTCGGCGCGTCGCGGACGCAACGGGTGCTCGCCGGCGTCGCCGCGCCGCCGGAGGAACGGCCGCGGCGGCCGCGCCCCCCCCCGGCCGCCCGCGGCCCCGCCGCCGCGGGC
>JADGGZ010000067.1 GCA_019689675.1 Rhodospirillales bacterium
GGGTGTCGGCCGTGGACGCGCCGGCCGCCGGGAGCCGGCCGCCGGACGCTCGTCCGGGGCGGCCCGGAGCTCCTTGCGACGAGAGCGTGTCATCCTCTTTCGGGTTATTATGTCGCATGATGGCGGAAACGGGGCACGTGACCGGTTTCGGGCATGCCGAGCTTTCGGACGAGCAGCTCGCCCGGTACGCGCGCCATGTCGTCCTGCCCGAGGTCGGGGAGGAGGGGCAGGCGCGGCTTCTGGCGGCGCGGGTGCTGGTGATCGGCGTCGGCGGGCTCGGCTCGCCGCTTCTCCTCTACCTCGCCGCCGCGGGGGTGGGCACGCTCGGGGTGGTCGACGACGACCGCGTCGACGTGTCGAACTTGCAGCGGCAGGTGCTGCACGCGACGGAGCGAATCGGCCTTCCGAAGGTCGAGAGCGCAAAGACCGCGCTCGGCGGGGTCAATCCCGAGGTCCGGGTCGAGACGCACGCCCTTCGCCTCACCGCCGAGAACGCCCGCGCCCTCGTGGGCGAGTACGACCTCGTCGCGGACGGCTCGGACAATTTCGCGACGCGATACGCGCTCAACGACGCATGTCTCGCGGCGCGGAAGCCGCTCGTCGCCGCCTCGCTCGCACCTTTCGACGGCCAGCTCTCGACCTGGAAGGGCTGGCTGCCGGAGGCGCCCTGCTACCGCTGTCTCTTCCGCGCCCCGCCGCCGCCGGAGCTGGTTCCGCGCTGCGAGACGGCGGGCATTCTGGGCGCGGTGGCCGGGGTTATGGGGACGCTGCAGGCGACCGAGGTGCTGAAGGAGCTCTTGGGGATCGGCGACGGCCTCGCGGGCTCGCTCCTCCTCTACGACGCGCTTCACGCCTCCTTCCACCGGGTCCGCATCGCCAAGGATCCGGACTGCCCGGCCTGCGCTTCGCTCCAGCCCTAGGCGAGCTCGGGCGCGTCCGCGGCGAGCCGCTTTTCGTGCCGTTCGGCGAGCGCGGCGTAGAGCGCGATCGTGCGGCGCGCGATCTCGTCCCAGCCGGGGATCCGGTCGGCGAGGGCGCGGACCCGCTCGCCCATCTGCGCCGCGCGCGCGCCGTCCGAGAGCACGTCTTCGAGCGCTGCGGCGAGCGCTCCGACGTCTTCCGGCGGCACGAGCCTGCCGTGCTCCCCGTCGCGCAAGAGCTCGCGGAAAGCGCCCATTGCGCTGGCGACGATCGGCTTGCCGTACGGGAAAGCCGCCATCAGCACGCCGCTCGCGTCGATCTCGCGATAGGGGAAAGCGAGGATGTCGGCTGCCGCGAGAATGGGGCCGATCTCGTCGTCGCCGACATAGCGCGCGTCCCAGTCGATGCGGTCGGCGATCCCGAGCGCGGCCGCGCGGGACTTCAAAGGGCCGAGGTCGATGAACGGCTCGCCGACGATGCGCAGCCGCGTCGTCCGGCGCGTCGCCTCCGGAAGGCGGGCGAAAGCGTCGATGAGAAGATCGGCGCCCTTGTACGGCTTGATCTTGCCGAAGAGGAGGATCGTGCGGTCGGTGCCCGCCGGCTTCGGGGCCGCGGCGCCGAGCGCTATCAGCCCGTGCGGGATGACGCTCAGCCTCTCCTCGGGAATGCCGCGGCGAAGCAGCGCCCGCCGGCCTTCCTCGGTGTGGACGATGAGGTGATCGAATGCTTCGAGCACGGCGAGCGCGCCCATCTGCTGCAGCGAGGAGTTCGGAGAGCCGTTGAAGGGCGTCGTGTCGTGCACGGTGAGAAGGCAGGGCGCGAGACGGCGGAAAAGGGCGAGAAGACGGCGGTCCGCGACCGGCAGCGGCGCCCACTGGAAATGGATCGCGTCCGGCCGCTCTTTGGCGAGCACGTTTCGCAGCCGCACCATGTCGAGCGCGTGCTCGAGTCCCTTCGCGAGCCGGAAGGCGGCGGCGGGAAGAACGAGCCGCAGCCTTTCGGTGCCGCGATAGAAGTGGCGCCGCAAAGGCAGAGCTGGCGGGACCGTCTCGTCCTTGCGCTTTTGCCGGCCGAAGAAGAGGACCTCCGCGCCCTCGGCGCGAAGCGCAGACACCAGCGCCGCGTCGTACGGAATCGTGAAGAGGGACGGGTCGATGATCGCCGCCTTCATCGCGCCGCCCCGTAGGATCGCGCCGCCCCGTAGGCCGGCGGCGCTTCCGGCGCCGCCAGGCCGAGCCGCCGCGCCCGGTTCAGCGCCGCTTCCTCGCTCGAGAGCGGCAGCGCCACGGCGAGCGCGTAGGCGAGAAAGATCGTATGCGGCTGAAGAAGGCTCCCGGAAAGGACCATGTACATGAAGAAGAGCGCGCCGGCGAGGACGCGCGAGCGCGGCCAGGCGAAGAACCGCCAGCACAGGAACGCGACGAACGGGATCGTGCCGACGAGCCCGTACTCGATGAGCAGCTTGTGGAGAGCCGGGTAGTTCGATTCGCCGTAGCGGTAGAGTTCGCCGAGCTGGTCGACGACGCCGGGGCCGCGGCCGATGAGGAAGCCGGTGAAGTCGCGGTTCACGAGATCCAGGAGCGCCTCGTTGGGCGTCTCGAATCGGATCTGCGCCGAACTGCCCTCGGCGCCGAACTCGCCGACGCGCCCCGTGATCGCGGTCACGTACTCGTTGTCTTGCACCAGAAGATAGAGAACGAAGAGCAGCGGCAACGGATAGAGAAGCTCGTACCGGCGCGCCTTGACAATCGTGGCGATGCCGAAGATGACGAGGAGCAGCATTCCGGTGCCGGAGAAGCTGCAGAAGATGCCGGCGCCGTAGAGCGCGATGCGCGGCCAGCTGCCGAAGAACAGGATTTCGATGATGACCGCGACGGCGAGGAACTGCGACAGAAACGACGGCTCGAGGAAGAACTCGCCGTTCGACTTATGGAAGTCGGACCCCCAGCCAAGCGTCGGGCGGGTGTTGTAGCCCTCGATCCAGTAGCCCTTCGGCACGTGCTCGAAGAGGCTGAACCGCGTTCCCGTCGTGAGCTGCTCGGCGAACTGGGCGAGCGCGATCACCGCCATCACCAGCATCACGCGCTGATAGAGCATGAGATAGCGCTTGTACGTGTCGCGGTCGACGTCGACCGAGAACAGCCAGACGAAGTAGAGCCCCGCGAGGTAGACGAAGGAAAAGATCGAGAACCACAGCTTCGGCGCCAGGAAGGTCGCGATCATCGCCGTGATCGACGCGGCATAGAGCAGGAGCCCGATCGCATCGATGCGCGCCAGCCCCGATGTGATGAAGAGGGCCAGCGAGACATACGCGAGCGGCGCGGCGATCGGAACCTGCATGTCGGAGAACGGGAAGCAGAGGCGCTGTCCGAACGTCACCGAGAGGATGAGGACGGCGAAGCCCGCCGTACGCAGACCTGCCTGGGTTTCCGTCGGCGCCGAGGCGAGCGCCGAGATCGGATCGCGGGTCAATAGGCGTTCTCCGGCTTCAGAACCGCGAACAAGGTGAGGACGAGGATCTTGATGTCGAAGGCGAGCGACCAGTTCTCGATGTAGTAGAGATCGTGCTCGACCCGCTTCTGGATCTTCTCCACTGTATCGGTCTCGCCGCGCCAGCCCATCACCTGCGCCCAGCCCGTGATGCCGGGCTTGACGCGATGCCGCGCCGCGTATTCCGCGACGACCTCTTCGTAGAGCCGGTCGGCAGCCTTGGCGGAGAGCGCGTGCGGCCGCGGGCCGACGATCGACATCTCGCCGAGCAGTACGTTGATGAGCTGGGGCAGCTCGTCGATCGAGGTCTTGCGCAGAAAGGCGCCGACCCGAGTGACGCGCGGGTCGTCGCGCGTGACGAGCCTCTCGGCCGTCGGGTCCGACAGCTCGTGGTACATCGAGCGGAACTTGTAGACGCCGATGAGGTGGTTGTTGAACCCGTAGCGCTTCTGCCGGAAAAACACCGGCCCCTTGCTGTCGAGCTTGATCGCCACGGCGACGACGAGGAAGAGCGGTGCGAGAAAGATCAGCAGGAGCGCCGCGAGGACGCGGTCCTCGATCTCCTTCACGATCAGCTTCCAGTCGGTGAGCGGCTTGTGGAAGACGTCGAGGAGCGGCACGCCGCCGAGATGCGAGTAGGTGGCGTGCAGAAGGCGGAAGCCCACGAGATCCGGCGCGAGGCGTATGTCGACGGGCAGCGAGCGGAGCTTGCGCAGGATCTGCAGCACGCGCGTCTCCGCCGACCAGGGCAGGGCGACCACGATCTGGTCGACGCGATTGTAGCGGGCATAGGTCACGAGATCGTCGACCGTGCCGAGTAGCGGCACCCCGGCGATCTGCGGCGCGACGCGATCGGCGCGGTCGTCGAAGACTCCGATGACGTTGATCCCCTCGTCGCCCGCGCGCCGGAGCGCGGCGACGAGGCGCTCGCCGTGCTCGCCTCCGCCGACGATGGCGACGTAGCGCGCAAGACGCCCCTCGGCGACCCAGCGCCGCGCCCTCAGGCAGAGCGCGCCTCGAACGCCCGTCATGCCGGCGAGCGCAGCGGTGAACCACAGCCCTATCCAGACGCGGGAGACGTCGGAAGAGACCTTGAGAGCGAAGCCGAGCACGATGAGCCCGAGAACGACGATGCTCCACGACGCGGCGAGCTTGCCGAGCTTCAGCTGGCCCGCGGCGAGTCCCTGCAAGCGGTAAAGACCGTTCCAGTGGAAAATGAGCCCTGCAGCGAACGCGGCGATGGCGGTGGCGATCGGATAGATCCGCCCCTGCTGGAGGTCGACCTCCTCGAGGTAGAGATAGTGCACCAGGACCGCGGTGCCGCAGATGACCGCGAGGTCGACGAGGCGCAGGATGTCGGCCACGATCACGAGCGAGACCGGGCGCTCCATCTTGCGTTTGGCTTGGGCGAGAGGGAGCTTTCGTCCCGTGCCTTCGAGGACCGACATCGCAGCGGAACTCCGAGCCAGCATGCTTCTGATCGATGGTGCCGCGCCAAGGGCTCGCGCGTTGCGCCCCACCAACGCGATGCGAGCGCAAGAGTTCCTCCTGCGGCGATTGGCGCCGACGCAACTTTCGCCTCCTGCGCGACGTTGACATCTCCTCGTCAGGAGCGTCGCTCGAATGGTTCAACTCGGTCCCGCATTCGAGAGCCCGGCCGCGAGTCGCGGGAGCGCGACGCGGAACGGCGCCGCCGGCATCGTAATGGCGGCGATGATGGCGGTCGTAGCGCTGGCGCCTCTGGCGCCGCGTCTTCCCGCCGGCGAGGCGCTCGCGTGCGGCGCTCTCGGGATCGTCGCGCTCGCCGCCGGCGTCCTCGGGATCGCCGGGCGTCTCGGCCCTGCGGTCCCGCCGAGCCGGCTCGTTCCGGCCGTCGCCGGCTTCGCCTGCCTTGCCTTCATCGCCGCCGTCCAGGCGCTGCTGCCGCTCCCGCCCGGCTGGGCGCCGCTCTGGGACGAGGCGGGCGCCGCGTTGCCCGGCGCCGCCGTCGTGCCGCGTCTTTCCTTCGACCCCGGGGCGACGCTCGAAGCGCTGCTGCGCCTTCTCGCGGGCGGCGCGGCCTTCTGGTCGGCGCTCCAGCTCGGCCGGGGGGCGGCGCGCGCAAGGCAGACGATTTCGGCGCTCGTCGTCCTCGCCGCGATCGAGGCGGCGGCCTTCCTCGTCGGGGCGCATCCTTCGCCCACCCTCGCCGGTGCAGGGCTGGGCGGCGCCCTCGTGCTCGTCTTCGACGTCATGGCTGAAGCGGGCGCGTCCGGCCGCAGCTTCGGCCCGGCATTGTCGCGCTTTGTCGAGCGCTTCGCGACCGACGGGCTGCCGACGCTCGGCGCGATCCTGTTCCTCGCAGCTTCCGTGATCGTCGAAGGCGCCGCGCTCGGCGCGGTCGCGGCGGGTGCCCTCGTGACGCTCCTCGGCCTTGCCGCGGCGCCGAGCCTCGCGGTTCTCCGCCGCCGAGGGCTGCTCGCGCTCTGGGCGCCGCTCTTCGCGGGCGCGCTCGCGGCGGTCGGGTTCGCGCTGTCGAACGGCGCCGTCTCGAGCTTCGTTCGGGGCGACGATCCCGCACTCTTCGCCCTTCTCGACTATCCGTTGACCGGCGTGGGGCTCGGCGCCATCGAGGCCGCCATGCCGCTCTATCGCGAAACCCAAGGATCGGCGGCCGCGCCGCTTCCGAGCGCGCTCGCCCTCGCGGTAGGGGCCGGAATCCCGGGCGCGCTCGCGCTCGGCTCGGCCGTCCTGTTCCTCGCCGGCCGCTCTGCCGTCGGCCTCTGGCGGCGCCGGCGCAACGCCGCGTTCCCGGCGGCGGCGCTCGGCGCCGCGATCGCCGCCGCGCTCTCCCCCGCGCCCCCGCTCGCGGCGCTTCTCGGATGGGCGGTTCTCCTCGGCGTCGGAACGGCGCAGTCGTTCCGCACGCGCGAGGCCTGAGCCCTCCGCGGGCGCGCTCGCGGATCGCGGTTTACCAAAGCTTTACAGCGAACGGGCACGTTCGTTCGCCTAGGCGATCATGTATCTCGAAAAGCTTCGCGCGGCGCAGACCGACGCTTTCCTCGGTCGCATCGAGGCCGAACTCAACGCGATCTGGCGGCTCGGCCGGAACGTGATCATCGGCTGGACGCGCGACCGCGACGCCCTTCTCTTCCTCACCTGCGCCAACCATCACCTGCCCGCGGGGATCGAGGCCTACGCCGCGATGCTGCGGCGGCACGATTCGAAAAAGACCCTGCTCGCTGACCTCGCCGCCGACCCGCGCTTCCAGCTCCACCGCGTGCTGCTCCTGCCCGGCGACGAGCGGCATCTCAAGGGGAGCGCGCTGCGTCAGCTCATCCGCCGCTACGGCATTACGCGGCTCGAGGACCGCGCCGTCGTCCTGTTCGACATCGTCGGCTATTCGAAGCTCAGCGACCTCGAGCAGGTCGCGCAGCTCAACAGCCTTTCCTTCTCCGTCAATCTCGCGCTGAAGCGCCTCAACGATCGCGGCTTGGCGATCGATCTCGGCCGGTCGACCACGGGAGACGGGTTCTATCTCTGGAATCGCGCGTCCGGGCAGGCAGCGAACGAGCGCCTCGCCGCGCTCGCGGTGCTGGCGCTCGCCGACAACACGGTGCAGCGTCACACCGTGAGCGAGCCGAACGTCGTGCCGCAGCTGCGTACCGCGATCCATGTCGGCACGCATTTCGAGTTCTACCAGGCGGCGGGCGTCACGCCCGAAACGCGCGACTACATCGTCGGCGACACGACGATCACCCTCGCGCGCCTTCTCGAGAAGAGCGCCGGGGGTCAGCTCAGCCTCGGCGATTTCGGCGAAAGCCGGGCCTTCGTCGAACAGGTCCAGCGCATCCTCGACCGGCTGACCGGCATCGAGCTCAGCGGCGCGATCGTCGGGCGGCTCGACCTCGCCGTCACCGGCGGCAAGTCGCCGACCCGGTTCGTCGCGACCGACAAGCACGGGCACCGGCACGGCTTCTGGAATCTGCGGCTGAAGCTCGCCTATGGCGGCCAGTTCATCACCGCCGGGATCGGGGACGAGGAGGTCGCGGCGCCGCGCGCTGCCTGACGCGCCGCGGCGCGGCTACTTCTCGTAGTCCGGCTGCTTCTCGGGGGCCGCCTTCTGGAACGCCTCCAACTTCATGCAATTTTCGAAGATCGTTCGGATCGTCGGGAAAGCGGCCATGTCGAGGTTGTAGCGCCGCGCGTTGAAGACCTGCGGCACGAGGCAGATATCGGCGAGGCTCGGCTCGTCGCCGTGGCAGAATCGGCCGGACTGGCCGTCGCTCGCGACGATGCGCTCGAAGGCCTCGAAACCCTCGAGGATCCAGTGATTGTACCAGGCCGCCACGGCGTTCTCGTCCTGGCCGAGCGGGCCGGCGAGGTATTTCAGGACGCGCAGATTGTTGATCGGGTGGATGTCGCAGGCGACGATCTGCGCGAGGGCTCGGACGCGCGCCCGGTCGGCCGGGTGGCCCGGCAGGAGCGGCGGCGTCGGGTGGGTCTCGTCGAGGTACTCGCAGATCGCCATCGACTGGATGAAGATCTGGCCGTCGTCCTCGAGCACTGGCACGAGGCCGGTGGGGTTGATCGCGAGGAAGCTCGCCGCCCTCTGCTCCCCCTTGCGCAGATGCACGAACGTGTTCTCGCACGTCAGCCCCTTGAGGTTCAGCGCGATGCGCACGCGGAATGCGGCCGAGGAGCGGCAATACCCGTAGAGCTTCATGACCGGCCAGTCTCGCCCTCGCGCGTTCCGCGTCAAGCCTCGAGGCGGGCATCGCTCGACCCGGGCGGCGCCGGCGCTTACCTTCTACCCGCGATGTCGGACCTCGAGCGCCTCGTCCAGCTCCTCTCGAAGCTTCCCGGCCTGGGACCGCGCTCCGGCCGACGCGCGGCGCTGGCGCTCCTCAAGCGCCGCGAGACCCTGCTCGAGCCGCTCGCCGCCGCGCTCGCCGCCGCCGCGCGCAACATTCGCGCCTGCTCGGAGTGCGGCAATCTCGACACGACCGATCCGTGCTCGATCTGCGCCGACGCAAGGCGCGATCCTGGCCTCCTCTGCGTCGTCGAGGACGTCGCCGATCTCTGGGCGATCGAGCGCACGAAAAGCTTCGCCGGCCGCTACCACGTTCTCGGCGGCACGCTCTCGGCCATCGATGGCGTCGGCCCCGACGAGCTCCGCATCCCGAAGCTCGTCGAGCGCGCCCGCGGCGCGCGCGAGGTGGTGATCGCGCTCAACGCGACCGTCGAGGGGCAGACGACGGCGCATTACGTCGCCGAGCGCCTCGGCGAGACCGGCGCCAGCGTCACGCGATTGGCGCACGGCGTCCCGGTCGGCGGCGAGCTCGACTACCTCGACGAAGGAACGCTCGCCGCCGCCCTCAAGGCGCGCCGGCCGCTCTGAGCCCGTCGCGCTCGATGCGGTCGTCGCCGAGCCCCGCGGCGCGAAGCCGGGCCGCGAGAGCCGCGTTCTCCGCTTCCAGCGCTGCGAGGCGCTCGCGGAGCGGCGCCACGGCGCGCGCCACCTCGGCCTCGGTCCAGCGCGGCGTGATGTGCTGCGAGCAGTTCCACGCGAAGGCCTCCACGGCGATCAGAATCCCGCGCTCGACCCGCGCCGGGTAATCGGGAAGCGCGAGCGCGGCCATGGTGCGCGGCTCGGCGGCGGGATCGACAGCGCGGGCGCGGCCGAGGAGCTTCAGCCGGGCCCGGTTGGGATAGTCCATGAAGAAGAGCGCGACCCGGTCGTTCGCGGCGATGTTGCCGACGGTGACGTATTGGCGGTTGCCGCGGAAATCGGCGAAGCCGATGAGCCGCTCGCCGAGGATGCGGATGAAGCCGGGCGGCCCGCCGCGGTGCTGGAGTTGCGGCCACCCGGTCTCGCTTACCGAGGCGATGTAGAAACTGTCCCGAGCGGCGATGAAGGCGGCCTCGCGCTCGCCGAGCCGGTCGTGGTTCGGCGGGCCGCCCTCGAGCCGCGCGTAGGCGGCGCGGCTGCCGTGGCGCTCCTGGGCGGCGCGCACCAGCGGGGTGAAGGCGATCTCGGCGAAACGGTCGGCCATAGGGACGTCCTCCTTCGCCGGGGAATGTCGGGCGCCGTGTTCCGTGGCAGAATGGCCTCGATCGGCAAAAGATTATTGCGGAAACTGAAAGGATCTCATGGACCGCCTCGACGCGATCGGTGTCTTCGCCGCGGTCGCCGAGTCGGGCAGCTTCAGCGCGGCGGCGCGACGGCTCGAGGTCTCGGCCTCGGCCGCGACGCGGGCGGTGGCGGCGCTCGAGCGGAGGCTCGGCGTACGGCTCCTCACCCGGACGACGCGCCGGGTCGGCCTCACCGAGGCAGGGGCGCGCTTCCTCGAGAGCGCGCGGCGCGTCCTCGCCGAGCTCGACTCGGCCGAGAGGAGCCTTGCGGGCAGCGCCGCGGAGCCGGCGGGCGAGCTCTCGCTCACAGCGCCGGTGACGTTCGGCCGCCTCCACGTCGCGCCGCTCGTCGCCGATTTTCTCGCCGCTTTTCCGCGGGTCACGGCGCGCCTCCTCCTGGTCGACCGGGTGGTCGACCTCGTCGAAGAGGGGATCGACGCGGCCGTGCGGATCGGAGCCCTCCCCGATTCGAGCCTCCGGGCGCTGAAAGTCGGCGAGGTGCGCCGGATCGTCGTCGGCGCCCCCGCCTATCTCCGCCGCTGCGGCGTGCCGCGCCATCCGCGGGAGCTCGCCGCGCACCGGATCATCGCCTTCGGCGGCATCGGCACCGGGCGCCAGTGGCGTTTCGGCGCCGGCCGGGAGCGGCTCGCCGTCACGGTCGCGCCGGTGCTGGAGGTGAACGATGCCGCCGCGGCGATCGCGCTCGCCGAGCGGGGCGACGGCCTCGTGCGCGTGCTTTCCTATCAGGCGGCCGAGGCGCTCGCTGCCGGCCGGCTCGTCCCGCTGCTGGAGCCGTTCGCTCCGCCGCCGCTGCCGGTCCAACTCGTCCATCCGCCGGGACGGTTTCTCCCGGCGAAGACCCGTGCCTTTATCGACTTCGCGGCGCCGCGCCTGCGTGCCGCGCTCGGTGGCTAACGCTCCTCCCGGTGCGGCAGGAACTGGGTCGAGAGCGCGTGATAGACCGGCTCCGTGCCGATGAAGCGCGATGTGCCGTAGGCGATGAACGCGGCGGCCATCAGCGGGATTGCCATCGTGTGGCTGGCGGTCATCTCCATGACGATGACGAACGCGGTGATCGGCGCCTGCACCACGCCGGCGAAGTAGGCGACCATGCCGAGGAGGATGACGGCCCCCGCCGGCGCCTGCGGCAGCAGCGCCGCGACGTTGGCGCCGAGCCCGGCCCCGACCGCGAGCGAGGGCGAGAAGATGCCGCCGGGAATGCCGCTCGCCGAGCAGACAAGGGTCGCGAGCATCTTCAGGATGCCGTAGCTCGCCGGCACGGCGCCGTCGCCCTCGAGCAGCGCCTTCGCTTCGACATAGCCGGTGCCGTATGTCGTGCCGCCGGAGAGAACGCCGATCAGCGCGACGACGAAGCCCATCGCCGCGGCGCTCGCGACCGGCCGGGCGCGCAGCAGGCGGCCGAGCCGGCCCGGCAGGCCGCGCGCGGCGCGCACCAGCGCGAGGCTGAAGAGGCCGCCGAGGAGCCCGCCGAGGACGCCGCAGATCGGCACCGCGGCCCAGTCGAGCGGCGCCTCCAGCTGGGCGCCGGTATGGCCGAAATAGGTGTAATTGCCGAGCAGCGCCAGCGACGCGATGCCGGCGATGATGACCGCGGTCAGCACGAGGCCGCTGGTGCGTTGCTCGAACGACCGGCTCATCTCCTCGATCGCGAACACGATCCCGGCGAGCGGCGTGTTGAAGGCGGCGGCGACACCGGCGGCGCTGCCGGCGAGGATGAGCCCCTTGTAGGTGCCGCCCGAAAGCCGACCGGCGGCGTGGAGAATTGAGGCCCCGACCTGCACCGTCGGGCCCTCGCGCCCGACCGAGGCGCCGGTCGCCAGCGCGAGCAGCGTGAGCCCCACCTTGCCGACCGCGATCCGCAGCGACAGGAGCCGCTGGCGCGCGGCCGGGTCCATGTGATGGCGGGCCGCGATCGCCTGCGGAATGCCGCTGCCCTGCGATCCCGGGAAAAAGTGGCGCGTGAGCGCGACCGAGAGGGCGAGCCCCGCGGGCGTCAACGCGAGCGAGGCATAGGGCCAGCGCTCGATCAGGTCCCGGAACGCGTGCTGCGCAAGGTCCGCGGCGAGCGCGAAGGCGACGGCGGCGGCGCCGACCGCCAGCCCGCCGCACCAGAACACGATGCGCCGCTTCCAGAACTCGCCCGAGAGCCAGACCCGGTGCGAGCGGCTGATGTGGATCCGCGCCACGCCTTGCCTCTCTTCGATTCCCCGCGCCTTGTAGCATCCCGAACTGCGCCGTCGATATCGCGGCGGGATGACGCCGAGGCGGCGACGTTCGACGGACGAGGGGTGCGCGGCGAGGCCGGGCGGCCCGCATGCCCAGACCCGCTTCGCCGGCGACAAGCCGACCGGAAAGCCCTAGCGGTTCACGGCTCCGGCTCGCCGCGCGGCGTGCCGTCGGCCAAGGCTTCCTCCTCCGCGAGCACGCGGCTGCGCTGCAACGCGCCGCTCTGATCGAGGATCGGGTAGGCAACCGCCGCGACATGCGCGGCAATCCGCTTCAGGTCGCGGACGATGTCGAGGTGCAGCGCGCTGGTCTCGATGCTTTCCGGGCGGCCTTCTCGCAGCCGGCGCAGATGGTTCTCGGTCGCCGTCCGCTCGAGCTCCCGCAGCTCGGCCTTCGCGGCGAGGAGCGCGCGGGCGTCGCGTGCGTTGCCGGTCATGAAGACGCTGACCGCAAGCTGCAGTCCGTCGAGGACGCGTTGATGCATCGCCGCGATCTCCTCGAATCCGTCGGTGGAAAAGCTCAGCTGGTGCTTCACCTTCTTGGCCGCGATCTCGCGCAGGCTCTTGTCGAGAATGTCGCCGACATGCTCGAGGTTGATCGTGAAGGCGAGGATGTCCGAGCAGCGCCGCGCATCGGCATCCTCGAGCGCTTCCTCGCGGCTGATCTCGGTGATGTAGAGCTTGATCGCCCGGTGCAGCCGGTCGAGCGTGTCGTCCATCCGCCCGATCTGGGCGAGGGCCTTGCGGTCGTCGCTGCGCAGCGCGTCGAGGAAGGTGCGCAGCATGGTCTCGACCACATCGACCATCCGCAGGGCCTCGCGCGCCGCATTCGCGAGCGCGACGCTCGGCGCCTCGATCGTCCCGGCGTCGATGTATTGCGGCCGACCCGGGTCGAACGCGACCGGCGTCGCCGGCAGCAGCCGCGTGCACAGCTTCGCCAGCGGACCGAGGAAGCCGATGAAGAGGAGGCCGAGCGCGAGGTTGAAAAGCGTGTGGAAATCCGCCGCCTGGCGCGCCGGGCTCGCCTCGAGCTGCGCGAGCGCGTCAGCGAGGAGCGGCAGCGCCGGAACGGCGACGAGGCAGCCGAGCCCGCGAACGACGAGGTTGCCGAGCGCGAGACGGCGCGCGGCGTTGTTGGACCCTGCCGCGAGGTATTGCGGGATGACGTTGCCGAGATTGGCGCCGAGCACGAGCGCGAGCGCCGCGACCGGGGTCACGACCTGCGCCGCCGCGAGCGACATGACGAGCAGCACGACCGCGACGCTCGAGTAGGCCGCCCAGGTCAGCAGCGCCGCGAGGGCGATGTTGATGAGCGGCTCGCCCGTCAGCACCTCGAAGAGGTCGCGCATCGCTCTCGCTTGCTCGATCGGCTCGACCGCGGCGACGAGGAGATGGAGCGCGAGCAGCACGAGGCCGAGGCCGATCCCGACCCGGCCGAGGTCGCGCGTCTGGGTCCGCCTGCCGCGCTTGAAGGCGACGAGCCCGAGCAGGATCGGGATCGGTGCCACCGCGGCGATGTCGAAGGCGAGCACCTGGACGATGAGCGTGGTGCCGACATTGGCGCCGAGCGTCACCGCGAGCGCCGGAACGAGGCCCATGAGCCCGCTGGCGATGAACGAGGTCGCCATGAGCCCGGTCGCGGTGCTGCTCTGCAGCAGCGTCGTGATGCCGAGCCCCGCAAGGAAGGCCTTCCATCGGCTCTTGAGGCCGATCGCGAGGAAACGGCGCAGATCGGCGCCGAAGGCACGGATGACGCCAGTGTGCACCATGTGCATGCCCCAGAGCAGCAGCGCCACGTCGCCGGCGAGGTGCAAGAGGGTCATGGTGCCGGTCACGGGACGTGTTCTCCTTCGTGTTCTGCTGCGGCCCGGGCGCGACCGAAGAGGCCAGAGATATGAGATCTGCGCGACGGTTCAACCCTGCCGGGCGGCCCGGCGGGCCTCGGCGCGCTTGCGCATCTTCGCCCGCGTGCCGCAGACCGCCATCTCGCACCAGACCCGATTCGCGTTCTTGGTCTCGTCGAGAAAGACCCAGCCGCAATCGGCGCCGGGGCATTGCTTCAGCCGCGCGAGATCGGCCCCGGTCAGCACCTCGACCGCCGAGCGGAGGATCGGCGCGAGGAGCGCATCGGGCCGCGACGCGACGTCGTGGCGCCAGCGGAAGCCCCTGCCGTCGGGGACGAGCACCGCATCGCCCGAGAACCGCGCATGCGCCTCCGCGAGCGCCTTCAGCTCTTCCTCCGGCACCGGGCGGCCGGTCGCCAGCCGGTCGAAGACGCGATTGAGAAGGGCGCGGATCTCCATGGCGCGCGCGTACGCCGCCGCGGCGGCGTCGGACGGGGAAGCGGCGAGATGCGCCGCCTCCTCGCGCGAGAGGACCCCGGCATGGGTCGCCCAGCGCAGCAGGTCCTCGTAGTCGAAGAGGTGCTCGACGAACGCCGCCGTGCCGCGCCCGGTGGTCGTGTTGCAGAAGTCGAGCGCGAGGGCGCCACCGACTAGCGGCAGCGACCCGGCGCGCGGCGAGGCGCTCACCGGCGCCTCCCCCGACTGACTCCACCAAAAGCCATTTTGGCGGTACCATCGCCCGCGGCGGGTTTCCAACGCAACCCCGCGGGAAGGAGAGGAAAGGTGGACATGAGACAGTGGGTCCTCGTCGGCGCGGCGCTCGTTTCCGCCGCGCTATCTTCGGCGCCGGCCGGCGCCGAGGTCAAAGTCGCCCTGATCGGCCCCATCACGGGCCAGTACGCGATCTTCGGCGACCAGATGAAGCGCGGCGCCGAGTACATGGTGGAGCAGCTCAACAAGAGCGGCGGCCTCGCGGGCGAGAAGGTCGTGCTCGAAGTGGGCGACGACGCCTGCGATCCGCGGCAGGCCGTCGCGGTCGCGAACCAGATGGCCGCGCGGGGTGTCGCGGTCGTCATCGGCCACTACTGCTCCGGCTCCTCGATCCCCGCCTCGGCGGTCTACAACGAGAACGGCATCCTGCAGATCTCGCCCGCCTCGACCAACCCGGCCTTCACCGACGATGCGGCGAAGAAGGGCTGGAACAACGTCTTCCGCACCTGCGGGCGCGACGACGCGCAAGGCATCGTCGCCGGCGACTTCATCGCCGAGCGATTCAAGGGCAAGGCGATCGCGGTGCTCGACGACAAGTCGGCTTACGGGCGCGGCCTCGCCGAAGAGACGGCGAAGCGCCTCGCCGCGAAAGGGGTGAAGGTCGCCGTCCGCGAATCCTACACAGCGGGCGAGAAGGACTACTCGGCGCTCGTCACCAAGCTGAAGCGCGCGGGGATCGAGCTCGTCTATGTCGGCGGCTACCACACCGAGGTCGGGCTCATGCTGCGCCAGGCGAAGGACCAGGGCTTCGAGGCACAGTTCATGTCGGGCGACGCCAACGCCACGGACGAGCTCGGCAAGATCGCCGGCGCCGCGGCGAACGGGTTCCTCTTCACCTTCGGACGCGACGCGCGCAAGTTCCCCTCGGCCAAGGCGGTCGTCGAGGACTTCCGGAAAGGGGGCTTCGACCCCGAGGGCTACACGCTCTACACGGTCGCCGCCATCCAGGCCTATGCCGCGGCCGTGAAGGAGGCGAAATCGACCGCGCTCGAGAAGGTCGCCGCGGCGCTCCGCGGCAAGAGCTTCGAGACGGTGCTCGGCACGATCGCCTTCGACGAGAAGGGCGACGTGCGCAACCCGCAATACGTCCTCTACGTCTACAAGGACGGCAAGTACAGCGAGCTCTGAGAAAGGCGCCGTGCCCGCCCTTCCCCTGCGAGGGGAGGGCGGGGCGCCACGCGTCGAAGGGACCCGGCCCGCTCTTCCGATGGGATCCTTTTCTCGGCAGGCGCGACGGCGGAGATTCCGCGCCGGCGCTTCGCGCCTTAGAGTCGGCCCGCGCGAAGAGAGGGGAGAGCGGCCGGTGCGGGTGATCGGGTGCGACGTCGGCGGAACCTTCACGGATCTCGTTTTCATCGACGAGGAGGCCGGGCGGGTCGAGCTCGCCAAGGTCCCGACCACGCCCGAGAACCAGGCCGAGGCGGTGATGGCGGCGGTCGCCGCGGCCGGCGCGCGGCTCGGCGAGCTGGGCGCCTTCGTTCACGGCACGACCACCACGACGAACGCCCTCCTCGAGCGCAAGATCGCGCGCGTCGGGCTCGTAACGACGAAGGGCTTCCGCGATGTGCTCGAGCTCGGCCGGCGCACGCGGCCGAAGCCGTACGGCCTCATCGGCAGCTTCGAGCCTCTCATCCCGCGCGAGCTCCGGCTCGAGGTCGCCGAGCGCATCGACGCCGCGGGCGAGGTCCTGGTGCCGCTCGACGAGGACGGGGTCGCCGATGCCGTGCGCACGCTCCTGGAGCGCGGCGCCGAGGCGCTCGTCATCCACTTCCTCCATTCCTATCGCAACCCCGCGCACGAGAGGCGCGCCGCCGAGATCGCGCGCGCGCTCTGGCCGAACCCTCACGTCACCGTCGGCTCCGACCTCGTCTCCGAGTACCGCGAGTACGAGCGCGGCGTCACCGCCGCGGTGAACGCCGCCGTGCAGCCGGTGCTCGACCGGTACATCCGGCGTCTGACGGCGCGGCTCCGCGACGAGGGCTACGCGCGCGACCTTCTCGTCATGCAGGGGAACGGCGGCACGGTCTCGGCGCGGATCGTCGCCGAGTCGGCGGTCAACACCGTCATGTCGGGCCCGGCGTCGGGCGTCATCGCCGCCGCCTATACGGGTCTCGCCGCCGGCTGGAAGAACCTCGTCACCTACGACATGGGCGGGACCTCGACCGACGTCGCGCTCATCGAGGACGGGGTGCCGCTCGTCTCCTCCGAGCTCGAGCTCGAATACGCGATGCCGATCCACGTGCCGATGGTCGACGTTGTCACGATCGGCGCGGGCGGCGGCTCGATCGCGCGCATCGACGAGGCGGGGCTCCTCCGCGTCGGTCCGGAGAGCGCGGGCGCGGTTCCCGGTCCCATCTGCTTCGGGCGCGGCGGCGAGGCGCCGACCATCACCGATGCGAATCTCGTCTTGGGGCGGCTCGATCCGGCGCGGCTCCTCTCGGTGGAGAATCCCGTCTCGCTCGATCACGTCCGCGAACGGATCGCTTCCATTGTCGGGCGGAAGCTCGGGCTCGACGCCGAGGGCGCCGCCGCCGCGATTCTCCGCATCGCCAACGACAAGATGGCGGGCGCCATCCGCATGGTGAGCCTCGCGCGCGGCCATGATCCGCGCGACTTCGCGCTCTTCGCCTTCGGCGGCGCGGGGCCGCTCCACGCCGCCTCCCTCGCGCGCGAGCTCGGCATCCCGACCGTCCTCGTTCCGGCGCGGCCCGGCATCACCAACGCGATCGGCTGCGTCGTCGCCGACCTGCGGCACGACTTCGTGCGCACGCTCAACAAGCCGGTGGCGGCGCTCGGCGAGGACGAGATGCGCGAGGTGCTGGAGGCGCAGATCGAGGAGGGGCGGCGGACGCTCGAGCGGGAAGGAGTGGCGGTCGAAAGCGTCGTCGTGCTTCACCGCGCCGACATGCAGTTCCAAGGGCAGAGCCATCTTCTCGCGGTCGAGATCCCCGACTCGGCGATGACCCGCGAGGCGCTGCAAAAGGCGTTCGAGGCGGCGTACTGGCACCGCTTCGGCGTCGAGCTGCCGGAGATCCGCGCCGTTCTCGTCAACCTCCACACCGCCGTCATCGGAAAGCGCCGCCCGGTCGATCTCGCTTCGCTCGCGGGAAAGCCTCGCTCCTTGCGCGAGGCGGGACGGCGCCGCGTCTGGTTCGCCGAAGGCTGGCTCGAGACGCCCGTCTGGCGCCGCGAGGAGCTCCCGTTAGGGGCGGAGTTCGACGGTCCCGCCATCATCGAGCAGCTCGACGCCACGACGGTCATCGAGCCGGGCAACAAGGTGCGCGTCGA